>DATIBF010000074.1:0-15143 GCA_035457655.1 Gaiellaceae bacterium | reverse complement strand
GCCGCGTTCAGACGGTTGTGCTCGCCGGGCACCGCGAGCTCGAAGTCGACCGGCTCGAGGTCTTTGCCCCAGACCACGCGGCCGGAGGCAAGCTCGGCGGCCCAGCGCTCAAACCGCTCAGCGAGCTCGGCCGTGGAGGCGAAGGTCGCGTGATGGTCGAGCTCGACGTTCGTCACGACCGCGATGTCGGCCGGCAGCTCGAACACCGTGCCGTCCGACTCGTCGCCCTCGACGACGAGCCACCCGGTGCCCGCGCGGGCGTTGCCGCCGAGCTGCGGGACGACACCCCCAACGAGGAACGACGGGTCGTCGCCGAGGGCGTCGAGACAGAAGGCGACCATCGCCGCGGTCGTCGTCTTCCCGTGCGCACCGGAGACAACGATCGAGCGCCGCCGGACGACGAGCTCGGCGAGGAGCTCGGCGCGGCGGCGTCCGGCCACGCGGCCAGCGTAGGCCGTCGACACAAAGGGTTCCGCGCCGCTCGGCGGCTCGTGCGGCTCCGGCGAGACGATCACGGGGATCCCTGCAGCGCGGACGTACTCGAGGTACGGCGTCTCGTTCCGGTCCCAGCCCGACACCTCGGCGCCCCATGCCCTGGCCATGACCGCGTACCCGGAGAACCCGGCGCCGCCGATCCCGGCGAGCCACAGACGGCGGCCGTCAAGCTCGGGCAAGCGCGATCAGCTCCTCCGCGACGACGTCGGCGGCGTCCGGCTTCGCCAGCGAGAGCATCGCAGCGGACATCGCCGCGAGCGTCTCGGGCTCGCCGAGCAGGGCCTCGACCTGCCGCCGCAGGTCGAGCTCGCCCTCGGAGACGACGACGGCGCCCCCACCGCGCTCGAAGTAGCCGGCGTTCTTTTCCTGGTGGTCGGCGGTCGCGTAGGGGTACGGGACGAGCAGCGCCGGCCTCCCGGCCGAAGCGACTTCCCACACGGACCCTCCCGCCCGCGCGACGACGAGGTCGGCCGCGGCGAGGGCGGCCCCGAACTCGTCCGTGAACGCGAGCAGCTTGTAGTCGTCACGCCGGGGGCGCCGAGCGAGCTCGGGGAAGTCACGCTCGCCTGCCAGATGGAGGACGGCCGGCCCGCTCTCCGCGAAGGCGGCGAGCGCCGCGTCGTTCAGCGCTCTGGCCCCCTGGCTGCCGCCGAAGACGACCACGACCGGCCCGTCCGCGGGGAGCCCGAACAACGCCCGTGCCTCCGTTCGGGCTACCGGGCGGGAGCGCGCCGGAATGGGACGCCCGACCACGCGGTACTTCGGACCCTCCCTGCCGTCGAGCGGAAACGCGCAGAAAACGCGCCTTGCCAACGGAGCAGCGAGGCGGTTCGCCAGCCCGAGCTCGGCGTCCGCCTCCATGAGCGCCGCCGGAATCCGCAGGAGGCCGGCCGCGGCGACCATCGGACCGCCGACGTAGCCCCCTGCTCCGAGCACCGCGTTCGGACGGCGGCGCCTCAGGATCCGCACGCACGCCGCCGGGGCGATCGCATCGCGCGCGAGCGCGCCCACCAGGTCGAGCCCCAGCCGGCGCGGCAGGCCCTGGACCCAGAAGGCGTCGAACTCGAGGCCGGCCGAGCGAGCCAGCCGCTCCTCGACGGACTCAGGCCGACCGGCGAGCGTGACGGACGCGTCGCGACTCCGAAGCGACTCGGCGACCGCGAGCGCGGGCAGGACGTGACCGGCCGTCCCGCCGGCGGCGATCAGGAACCGAGGCGGTGGACTCGGCGGCATGGTTCACGGCGATGTTAAGCAGGATGCCCACGGAGGCGAGCATCACGACCAGGCTCGAGCCGCCGTAGGACACGAATGGAAGCGGGATCCCCGTGAGCGGCGCCAGGCCCATGACGGCGCTGACGTTGACGGCGGCCTGACCGCAGATGAGCGCGGTGAGCCCGGCGGCGAGGAGCTTCCCGAAGCGGTCGCGACAGGCGAGCGCGATGTTGAACCCGGCGTAGCCGAAGACGACGAAGGCTGCGAGGACCGCGAAGGCGCCGAAGAGGCCCAGCTCCTCCCCGATGATGGCGAAGATCATGTCGGTCGACGCCTCGGGCAGGTAGTAGACCTTCTGGACGCTCTCGCCGAGCCCGACGCCGAAGAAGCCGCCGGAGCCGAGGGCGAGCATCGCCTGCACGCTCTGGAAGCCGGCGCCCTGCGGGTCCTGCCACGGGTCGAGGAAGCTGAGGATGCGCTCGCGCCGGTAGGGCTCGAGCCAGATGGCGGCGGCGATGAGCGAGACGCCGATCGCCCCGGCGCCGGCGAGCGTGGAGAAGCGAGTGCCGGCGACGACGAGCACGGCGGCCAGCATGACCACGATCGCGATGGCGGTGCCGAGGTCCGGCTCGACGAGGATCAGCGCCAGCGCCGCTCCGAAGACGACGCCGATCGGCCGGAGCAGCTCGCGGAGCGACTGCGGCGCCGGCGAGCGCGAGAGGTACGCCGCGATCCAGAGCGCGAGCGCCAGCTTCGCGAGCTCGGAGGGCTGGAGCGTGGCCGGCCCGAGCGTGAGCCAGCGCCTGGCCCCGTTCACCGGCGTCCCGAGGACGAGGACGGCGACGAGGAGCGCGAAGCTCGCGAGGAGGAGCGGCGGGACGAGGTAGCGGAGCCGGCGAAAGTCCGTTCGGGAGAGGAATACCAGGGCGACGACCCCGAGGAGGGCGTACGCACCCTGCCGCTTGAGGTAGTACGCCGGGTCGTCGGCCGCGAGCGTTGCCCGGGCAGAGCTCGCGCTGTAGACCATCACGAGCCCGAACGCCACCAGCCCGAGCGTGACGACGACGAGCAGGTGGTACTCGAGGCCGCCGCGGGCCGTCCGCCTCACAACGCCTCCACGAGCTGTCGGAACCGCTCCCCCCGCTCCTCGAAGTTCTCGTACTGGTCGTAGCTCGCGCAGGCCGGGGAGAGGAGAACGACCTCGCCGCGCTCGGCGTCGGCGTACGCCTCGGCGACCGCACGTTCGAGGTCGACGGAGTGCCGGAAGCGCACGCCCTCGCGCGCCAGCGCCTCGGCGATCTCGTCGGCCGATTCGCCGATCAGGTACGTGCAGGAGACTCCCGACTCCCTGGCCCGGGCCGCGAGCCCGCCGAACGGGATTCCCTTGCGGCTGCCGCCCAGGATCACGCGCAGACCCGGTGGATACGCGCCCAGCGCCCGCTCCGCCGCCTCCGGGTTCGTCGCCTTCGAGTCGTTGATCCAGCGAACGCCGTCCAGCTCCCGCACGAGTTCGAGCCGGTGCGGCACGCCGGCGAAGGAGCGCAGGGCCTCCGCGATGGCCTCGTCGGCGATCCCAACCCCTCGCGCGGCGGCGGTTGCCGCCGCGGCGTTCTCGCGGTTGTGCTCGCCGGGGATGCGGGGCTCGGCCGGCAACGGATCTCCGGCCGAGAACTCGACCCGCCGTCCGCGGCCCGGCACCGCGCCGAACCCGGCGGGAACGACGGCGACATCCTCCGGACCCTGGTTCTCGAAGATGCGGAGCTTCGCCGCCCGGTAGGCGTCGAGATCGCCGTGGCGGTCGAGGTGGTCGGGAGTGAGGTTCAGGAGCACGGCGACGCGCGGACGCAGCTCCTCGATGTCTTCGAGCTGGAAGCTCGAGAGCTCGCAGACGATCCAGGCGTCCTCGGGGATCGCCCCGTCGAGGCCGGTGAGGGGCCGCCCGACGTTCCCCGCGACGGCCACCGGACGGCCAGCGGCGCGGAAGACTTCCCCCAGGAGCTCGCACGTCGTCGTCTTGCCGTTCGTTCCGGTGACCCCCAGTAGTGGATTCGGCAGGATCCGCGCGCCGAGCTCGACCTCGCTCCACACCGCCAGGCCCCGGGCGCGTGCGGCCGCCACGAGGGGCGCCTCGCTCGGAACACCGGGGCTCTTCACCAGCAGGTCCACGTCGTCGACGAGCGCAGGGTCATCCGCGCCCAGGACGACTTCGACGCCGCTCTCGCGAAGCCTCCCGGGGTCGAGCTCCACGTTTCGGTCGACGCCGACGACCCGCACGCCGCGGCGTGCGAGCGCGAGCGCCGCCGCCTCGCCCGAGCGGGCGAGACCGAGGACGACAGCCGTCTCAGGAAGCAAACTCGGACGAGTAGCGGTAGTAGAGGACGAACCCGCAGGCGCAGAGGATGGCCGTGACGATCCAGAAGCGGACCATGATGCGGGTCTCCGACCACGCCTTCATCTCGAAGTGGTGGTGAAGCGGCGCCATGAGGAGGACGCGCCTCCCGAACCACTTGAAACTAACGACCTGGACGATCACGGAGAGCGCCTCGATGACGAAGATCCCGCCGATGAAGATGAGCAGGGACTCGGTCTTCGTCATGATCGCGAAGGCCGCGATCGCCCCGCCGAGTCCCATCGAGCCGGTGTCCCCCATGAAGACCTGCGCGGGGAAGGCGTTGTACCAGAGGAATCCGATCGAGGCCCCGATCAGGCTCGCGCCGAGGATGGCCAGGTCGAGGTCGACCTGGTCGGCGCGCCCGACGGCGCGGATCGAGGCGAGGGCGGCCACGAGGCTCATGGCCGTGTAGGTGAGCAGGGAGATTGTCGTCGTCCCGGCCGCGAGCCCATCCACGCCGTCCGTCAGGTTCACGCCGTTCGCGAAGCCCGCGATGATGAAGTAGAGGAGGACGTACCAGCCCCACCCGAGCGGCAGGTCGACGTCGATGAGCGGGATGTAGACGTCGGTGGTCAGCGGGTCGTCGAGCCCCCGGGCGGCGACGAAGCCGACGACCACGGTGATGCCTCCGAGCCAGAGGAGCTTCCAGCGGCCGGCGAGGCCGAGCGACCGGCGGCGCGAGACCTTCGTCCAGTCGTCCACGAAGCCGATCGCCGCACAGCCGAGCGCGACGAAGAAGGCGGTGACGGCCGGCACGGTCCGATCCGAGAAGATCAGGAACGGCACGGCCATCGAGACCATGATCAGGAGGCCGCCCATGGCGGGCGTCCCCTGCTTGACGACGTGGCCCTTCGGCCCCTCCTCGCGGATCTGCTGGCCGAACTCGTTCTTCCGTAGGAAGTCGATGAACTTCGGGCCGCTGAGGATGGAGATCACCATCGCCAGCACTCCCGCGAGCAAGACTTCGACCATAGCTGGGGCCTAAGCCTAGGCCTGCGCCGGGACGACGGCGACGGCCTCGGCGATCACCTCGAGGCCCATCGCCCGCGAGCCCTTGACCAGCACGCAGTCGCCGGGTCGGAGGACGGAGCGGAGCGCGGCCAGGCCCTGCTCCACCGTCGGCGCCCAGCGGGTGACGGGGACGCCACGGGCGCCCTGGACGTAGTTCCGCGCGAGCGGGCCGACGGCGACCAACACCTCGACGCCCGCGCGGGCCGCGGCCGCCCCCACCTCGCGGTGGTACGCGGGCGCCCCCGGCCCGAGCTCGGCCATGTCGCCGAGGACTGCGACCTTCCGGTGCCCGGCGGCCCGGTCGCCGAGGTGCTCCAGGGCAGCGGCCATCGAGAGCGGGTTCGCGTTGTAGCAGTCGTTGAGGAGGACGCCACCGCCCGGCAACGTAACCTCCTCCCCACGCAGGCGCGAGAGCTGGACGTGGCGGGCGCCCTTCTGCGCCTTTCCGAGCGGCAGGCCCAGCGCGTGGTAGGCGGCGAGCGCCGCGAGCGCGTTCGTGGCGTTGTAGCGCGACGAGAAGCTGAACTCGAGCGTGAGCGGCCGGCCGAACGCCTCGACTCGGATACGCGCGCTGCCGTCGTGCGCCGCGAAGTAGCTGAGGCTGACGTCGCCCCCGTCGCCGAAGCGAAAGACGCACAGGTCCTCGCGCGCGAGATACGGGTCCAGGTAGGACTCCCCGGCGGGAACGACCGCCGTGCCGCTCGGCGGAAGCCCCTGGATGAGCTCCGCTTTGGCCTGGGCGACCCGCTCGACCGTGCCCAGGAGCTCGAGGTGGACGGGGCCGACGCTCGTGACGATGCCCACGTCGGGCTGAGCGATCTCGCAGAGGTCGGCGATCTGGCCGAGCCCGCGCATGCCCATCTCGACGATGGCGATCTCGGTGTCCTCCTCGAGCCGACAGAGCGTGAGCGGGAGCCCGATCTCGTTGTTCTGGCTGCCCTCGGCGACCACGGTGCGGGCGTGGGGAGAGCACAGCGCTCCGAGGATGTCCTTCGTGGACGTCTTCGCAGTCGACCCGGTGACCGCGACGACCTTGGCGGCCGAGCGCTCCCGCACGGCCTTCCCCAGCGCGCCGAGGGCTCCGAAGGCGTCCTCGGGGACAAGCGCAGCCGCTGCTCCCGCCGCGAGCGCGTCCTCGACGAACGCCACCCCGCCGCCGACCGCGACGAAGAGGTCGCCCGGGCGCGTGCGCCGCGAGTCGATGGTCACGCCCGTGGCTCGCTCGGCGCCCTGGGCGCGCTCGAGCCGCCCGGGCGCCAGGGCTTCCATCTCGTCGAGCCCGAGCGGGATCATGCCGCCGCGCCGAGGCGCCGCAGGACGTCGCGGGCGACCTCACGGTCGTCGAAGGGGATCGTCCGGTCGCGGAACTCCTGCCCCTGCTCGTGGCCCTTGCCGGCGATGACGACGACGTCCCCCTCCCCGGCCGCCTCGACGGCGAGCGCGATCGCGGCGGCGCGATCCGGCTGCACGGTCTCCTCGCCGTCCATCCCGGTGCGGATCTCGTCGATGATCGCCTCCGGCGCCTCGCTCCGCGGGTTGTCGGAGGTGACGATCGCCCGGTCGGCGAGGCGCGTGACCACCTCTCCCATGCGCGGACGCTTGGCACGGTCGCGGTCGCCGCCGCAGCCGAACACGCAGAGCACGCGGCCTGATGCGAGGCGGCGCGCCTCGACGAGGACGTTCTCGAGCGCCTCCGGCGTGTGGGCGTAGTCGACGAGCACGGCGAACTGCTGACCCTCGTCCACGGGCTCGAACCGCCCGGGGACGCCGCTCACGTGCTCGATCCCGCGCACGATCGCGTCGTCGGGGATCCCGAGCAGGCGGCTCGCCGCGACCGCGCCGAGCACGTTCTCGACGTTGAAGCGGCCCCGCAGGCGCGGCCGGACCGCGAGCCCGGCCGCCCGAAAGCTCGTCGTGGAGGGGGTCAGCTCGAGGTTCCCGACCCTGACGTCCGCGTCGTCGACGAGGCCGAACGTGAGGAGCTGGCCGCCGAGCCCGCGCAGCTCGTCCGCGAGCCTGCGCCCATACGGGTCGCCGACGTTGACGGCCGCGGGAGGCCGTCGCCCGTCCACGTCCGGCTCGGTGAAGAGGCGACGCTTGGCGTCGTAGTAGGCCTCCATCGTCCCGTGCAGGTCGAGGTGGTCCTGCGAGAGATTGGTGAAGACGAGCGCGCGGAAGCGCGTACCGACGAGGCGCTTGAGCTCGGATCCGTGGGAGGAGGCCTCCATCGCGCAGCTCCGGTCGCCCGCGTCGAGGAGCTCGCGGAAGATGCGCTGCAGGTCGATCGCCTCCGGGGTCGTGCGCGTGACGGCGCGACGCTCTCCCCCGATGCGCATCTCGACCGTCCCGAGAAGACCGGGCCGGCGGCCGGCCGCGGCGAGGATCGAGTAGAGGAGGAAGGCGGTGGTGGTTTTCCCGTTCGTGCCGGTCACGCCCGCGACCTCGAGCTCGCGCGTGGGCCTGCCGAAGAAGGCGTCCGCTGCGAGCGCCATCGCCAGGCGAGCGTCCGGCACGACCAGCTGGGGCGCCGGCAGCGCGAGCACGCGCTCGACGAGCAACGCGACCGCGCCGCGCTCGAGCGCGCTCGCGGCGAACTCGTGCCCGTCGGCACGCTGCCCGGGTACGCACACGAACAGCGCTCCGGGCCCGACGCGGCCCGCGTCGTAGACGAGGTCCGTGACGGCGACGGGCGCCGGGTTGCGGATCTCGCTCGCGTGTGTCGCCTCGGCGAGGGCCTCGAGGTTGATGAGGAGCTGTTCGGGCATGGGTCAGGCTGAGTTCGGCGTGGGACGCGGTGTTCTTCTTCCCTTGCTGCGTGCATTCTGGCGCGCTCGGCGCCGGACCCGCGCAGGTCGTGGCGTCGCAGCTAGTCGGCGCGCGTCCGGCGGAGCGCCGCCCGAGCCGCCCGGCCTGCCCCGCCGACCCGGAGGGCTGGGTTAGCGCGTCGCGATGAACGCGAAGAGCGTCACGGTCGGCCTCCCGCCAAGTCCTGATCGTCGCAGGCGCGATGGCGGTTCTGGTAGGCGAGGCTTGCGTGCTGCTTCCCTCCAGGCGGAAGCGACTGGACAGAAGGGCCAGGTAGAAGACCAAGCCAAATAGCGCCGCGGAGGAGACGACGAGCGTGGGCCATGCTCGGACTACCGCAAAGGCAATGCCGATCCCGAGCGAGACGAGAAGGAGGGGCTTCCACCGGCTCGGAGTCGATTCCATCCCCCCATATCTATCGGCCTTCCCGCCAGCGAGTCTAAGCCGGGGTCATCCCGTTTCCCTTCGAGCTCTGGCGGGCCTCGCTCTCGCCTCAGCGGGACCTTGCGTCCGGCGGAACCTCGAGGGACTGGAGCGCGAACTCCATGATCTGGGCGAACGGTGGCGCGGCGACGACGCCGCCCCAGATCGCGCCCCGCGGCTCGTCGACGGTGACCAGGACGACGAGCTCCGGGCGCTTCGCGGGCGCGAAACCGACGAAGGAGGCCACGTAGCGCGTGTCCGAGTACCCGCCGGTCGGCTCGGGCTTGGCCGCCGTCCCCGTCTTGCCGGCGACGCGATAGCCGGGGATCTGCGCCATCGTCCCCGAGCCCTCCTTGACCACCCCGCGGAGCATCGTCGTCAACTCCTGGGCGGTCGTCTCGGAGAGCACCCGGCGCTCCTTCGGCTGCAGGCGCCCGTTCCCCTCGATCCGCTCGACCAGGTGCGGCTGCAGCCACATGCCGTCGTTCGCGATCGCGCCGTAGGCGGCGGCCATCTGGATCGGCGTCACGGCGATCCCCTGCCCGATCGGGACGTTGCCGATGGTCGAGCCTGACCACTCGTCGGGCTTGAGGACGATGCCGGGGGACTCGCCCGGGAAGTCGACGCCCGTCAAACGCCCGAAGCCGAAGCGGTGAATCCATTCGTTCACGCCGTCGCGCTGCAGCTGCTGGGCGAGGGTCACCACGCCGACGTTCGACGAGCGGGAGAGGATCTGCTCGACGGTCATCGTCTGAGTCTTCCGCGGCAGCGCGTCGTGAATGATCCGGTCGGCGACGGGGATCTCGTACGGCAGGCGGAACTTCGTCGACGGCGAGACGATGCCGGACTCGAGCACGCCACCGACGGTCACGACCTTGAAGGTCGATCCCGGCTCGTACGTGTCGGTCACGGCCCGGTTCCGCAGCCGCTCCTCGTCCCACTTCGCCACCTCGGGGTAGTCGTTGGCGTCGAAGCCGGGCTCGACCGCGAGCGCGAGGATGCCGCCGGTGCGGGCGTCGAGGACGACCGCCGAGGCCGATTGCGCGGACCAGCGGCTCGCGGCTCGGCGGAGCACGCGTTCGGCGTGGCTCTGGAGCGTCTGGTCGATGGTCAGGTAGACGTCCTTGCCGTCCTGCACCGTCTCGGCCTGGACAACGTCGATCGTGCGTCCGAACGGATCTCTGACGATCGTCTTCGAGCCGTCGGAGCCGGCGAGCTCCTCGTCGAGCTGCAGCTCGATGCCGGAGAGCCCTCGGTTGTCGGTGCCTGCGTAGCCGACGATCTCCGAGGCGAGCTGCCGCTGCGGATAGACGCGGCGTTCCTCGGGCTGGAACCCGATGCCCGGGATCTCGCGTGCCTCCAGCACCTCTGCCTGCTCTGGATCCGCCTTGCGGGCCAGGTAGACGAACCCGCGCGAGCGGTCGGTGAGCAGCGGGTAGAGCTTCCCGGCGTCGAGCCCGAGTGTCTCGCCGACCGCGATCGCGGCCTCGCGCGGGTCGGCGATCTGCCTCGGGTTCGCGTAGACGGTCGTCGCCCGCTCCCCGAATGCAAGCTGCACGCCGTTGCGGTCGAAGATCGTCCCCCGGCGTGCGGTCACCGAGATCTCCTTGCGCTGCTGGCTCGCGGCCAGGTGGTCGAGCGTCTGCGCCTTCACCGCCTGGAGCCAGGCAACGCGAACGAACGCTGCGAGGAAGACGACGGCGAAGACCGCGACGAGGAGCCGGAGGCGCCTGTTCGCGTGGCGCACCGGACTCTACTCCTTGACGCGCGCCAGCCGGACGTAGGAGATCTCGGCGGGCTCGACGAGCCCGTATCTGGTCACCGCGATTTCCTCGATGCGCCCAGGAGCCGCTCCCCGCGAGAGCTCCGCCTCGAGGCTTTCTCGCTTTGCTGCGAGCTCGGCCCGCTCGGCCTCCAGCTCCTCGGCCTGGACGTTGAGACGGAGGACGGCGACGTTCAGGGCGACGATTCCGGCGAGGAGCGCGGCGACGACGACGATCCAGACGACGTTGCCGGCTACGCGCGGGCGCGGCGAGGCACGGTGCCTGGGCGCCCGGCGGGGAGTCGAGCTAGGTCGCGGCTGAGGCGCTCGCCGCGGCTCGGCGCGTGCGGTCGCGGTCGCGGTCGCCACCTAGCGACTCTCCCCCGGCTTCATCGCCACGCGCAGGCGGGCCGACGCGGCGCGCGGGTTCTCGCCGGTCTCGGCGGGGGACGGGCGCACCGCCTTGCGGGTGACCAGTCGGAGTGTCGGCTCCTTGCCGCAGACGCACACGGGGAGATCCGGCGGGCAGGTGCAGCCGCGTGCCTGGGCGGCGAAGAAGCGCTTGACGATGCGGTCCTCGAGCGAGTGGAAGCTCACGACCGCAAGGCGTCCGCCCGGGCTCAGCAGCCGGAGCGCGATGGGCAGCGCGCGCTCGAGCGAGTCGAGCTCGTCGTTGACGACAATGCGCAGCGCCTGGAACACGCGCTTCGCCGGATGGCCGTCGCCGAAGCGGCGTGGAGCGGGGATCGCCGCGCGGACCACCTCGACGAGGTCGCTCGTCCGCTCGAAGGGCTGCTCGGCGCGGCGGCGGACGATCGCGCGCGCGATCTGCCTCGCGAAACGCTCTTCGCCGTAGCGACGGAAGACCTCCGCGAGCTCGCGCTCGCTCAGCCCGTTGACGACGTCCCGGGCCGACCGCGGGGCCGAGACGTCCATGCGCATGTCGAGCGGAGCGTCGACCGCGTACGAGAACCCGCGCTCGGGGCGGTCGATCTGCATGCTCGAGACGCCGAGGTCGAGGAGGATCGCGTCGGCCCGGAGGTCGTTGTCGGCCAGCTGGCCGAGGACGACCGCGAAGTCGCCGCGCAGAAAGCGCGACTGGACGCGCGCCCGGCGCTGGAAGCGCTCGAAGTACGGCCGCACGCTCGCGTCTCGGTCGACGGCGATGAACCGTCCTTTCCCCTGCAAGTCAGCCGCGAGGAGCTCCGCGTGGCCCCCGGCGCCGAAGGTGGCGTCGATGACCGTGTCCCCGGGCTCGACGGCCAGGAGCTGGCCAACCTCCTCCGCAAGCACGGGGACGTGATCAGCTGTCTCGTGTTGCAAGGCGTTCCGCAGCAACGGGGGCCCTCCTCTCCACCTCGTCCATTCGGGTGCGCCAGGCCTCGGGATTCCAGATTTCCAGGCAGTCGCCGACGCCGGCGACGATCACGTCTCGACCGAGGTCGGCCTTCGCCAGGAGCCCCGCCGGAATCGTGACGCGCCCCTGCTTGTCGAGCTCGGTCACCACTGTCGCGGAGAAGAGGTAGCGCCGCATGTCCCGCGCCTCGCCGCTGAAGCGGTCGAGGCCTGCGAGGTGGGAGCCCGAGAAGTCCTCCCAGCCGTCCTGCGTGAACACGGCCAGGCAGGGCTCGATGCCGCGCGTGACGACCACGCCGTCCGCGAAGGACTCCCGGAAGCGAGCGGGAAGCGTAAGACGGTTCTTGTCGTCGATCGTGTGCTCGTACTCGCCATGCAGCATCGGCTGAGGCCTTCCTTCTCCTCCACTTCACCCCACTGTAAACCACAATCCCCCACGACGCAACTCCTGGAACCCACCGTGCGCGGGGAGCGGGCGCTTCGCCTCTCGCCGACCGGGATGATGCGCCGCTGGTGGACGCCCTCTAGGCTCCAGTCGCGATCGCGCTCGAGGCGCTCGCATCGGCGGCCGTCATCCTGATCGGCACCAAGCTCGGCGACCTCATGGGCCGCGAGCGGCATACGTGCTGGGCCTCGTCGGCGAGGCCGCGGGAGCGCTGTCGATGACGCCGTCCCGGAGCCCGCTGCCGATGGCCATCTTCTGGATAATGCGGCCATGCAGGCGCAACCGACCAGAGAGGAGCTCGCCAGGCTGCTCCGCGAGGCCGAGCAGGCACACGCCGCCTACGAGCGCGAGCTCGGACGCCGCGACGAGGACTGGCCCGCCTGGTACGCCGACTACATCCTGCGCCGCCTGGAAGGCCCTCAGGGGTAGTCGGTGCCGTGGGCGCCGCGGCGCGTCAGCGCGGCGGCCCCGCACCCGGCGGCGAAGGCCAGCGCGCGCTCGACCGCGTCCCCCCGTGCGAGCGCGAAGGTGAGCCCGGCGGCGAAGCTGTCGCCGGCGCCGTAGGCGTCGGCTGCCGGCCCGGGTAGAGCCGCCGCGGCGTAGGAGCCCACGCGACCGTCGGCGGTCTCCCACGTCCCGCCGCCGTTACCCGCCGTTGCGACGGCGAGCCTAGGCTGCGGCTCGAGGTCGCCGCGAGCGTAGCGCTCGCTCGGGTCGTGCGCGCTGCGGACGAGCGCGTCGAGCTCGACTCCCGCTTCCTGCAGAACGGACAGGGAGCGGGCGGTCGCCACGAGCACGCGCGCATTCCGCGCCGCCTCCGCCGCGGCGTTGTCGCCGCTGACGAAGTAGACGCCGTCGACCCGCGCGAGCTCCTCCCACGGCAGAGGGTCGCGGCCGTGAGGGACGTGCTTCTCGCCGATGATCGTGATCGTCCGCTCGCCGCCGGCGTCCACGAACGTGAAGCCCCGTCGCTGGGGTCCGGCGTGACGGGCCGCCTCCACTCGGACGCCGAGGTTCGTCAGCGCGTCGAGCGATGCCTGCCCGAGCTCGTCCCGCCCGAGCGCCGTATACAGGGTGCACGAGCCGGCGAGCCGCGCAAGCTGAACGGAGGCCACGCCTCCTCCCCCCGCCGCCTCGCCCCACGAGTCGCTCGCCTGAACGATCGCTCCGGGCGCCGGCACCCGCTCGACGCGGGCGAACTCGACCCACTCGACGTGACCGACCACCGCCGTGCGCATCCGCGGCAGTCTCACATCTCGGCGCGGCCGCGCGTTTCAACGGATGATGGAGGCCGTGGCCGCGATACCCCCCTTCGAGCGCTTCTACGCGGAGCGAAAGGACGAGGTCTTCGGCTACCTCGCCCGGCTGCTCGGCCGGCAGGCCGCCGAGGACGCGTTCCAGGAGACGTTCCTGCGGGCGCTGCGCGCCTACGGGAAGCTGGAGCACGGCCGGCACCTGCGGGCGTGGGTCTTCACGATCGCAACCAGGGTCGCGGTCGACGAGCGCCGCAGGACGACGCCCGTCGGCGAGCCGACCGATGTCCCGGTCCACGACGAGCGGCCTGCGTTCGCGGAGCTCGAGCATCTCGCCGATCGGCTTCCGCCGACCGAGCGGGCGGCCGTCGTGCTCCGGTACGGCTACGACCTCTCCTACGACGACATCGGCGCAGCGCTCGGCTCGAGCGCCGAGGCGGCGCGTGCCGCGGCCTCGTCGGGAGTGCGGCGCCTGCGCGGGAAGGAGACATCATGACCACCGTCCCCGACCACGTCGACCGCCGCTTCCGCGACCAGGCCGCCGCGGCAGGGATGCTCGACGTCGCCTACGACTTCGCCGACTCTCCGATCGGCACGCTGCTGGTCGCCACCAGCGAGCGCGGCGTTTGCCGCATCTCCTTCGACCCGGAGCCCGAGCGGGAGCTCACTACGCTCGCGAAGGACTTCGGCGTGCGCGTCCTCCGCTCCCCAGGCCCGGTGGAGGGCGTCCGGCGCGAGCTCCACGAGTACTTCGAGGGTTCGCGCCGGGAGTTCGACCTCCGGGTCGACCTGACGCCGCTCGCAGACTTCCAGCGGGCCGTGCTGGAGGAGCTGGTTCGCGTCCCGTACGGCCACGTCGACACGTACGGGGCGCTTGCACAGAGGGTCGGGAAGCCGCGCGCCGCGCGTGCCGTCGGCGGAGCCCTCAACCGCAATCCGATCCCGATCGTCGTGCCCTGCCACCGCATCGTGGGCGCGAGCGGGAGCCTCGTCGGCTATGCCGGCGGCCTGGAGCGGAAGCAGGCGCTCCTCGGTCTCGAGGGCGCGCTGCTGACCTAGGCGGCCTCGCCCGTCCGGGCGGACATGCGCCGCAGCAGCTCTCGCCGCACCTGCTCGCCGGTGAGCCGGCCGCGGTTGCGCGGGTAGTCGATGACGAGGTGGAGAGCCGGCGATTCCTCCGTCGGGCCGTCCGGTTCGGTGCTGCGAGGCGGCGGACCCTCGACCCTCGCCCGGCGAACGACCCCAACCTCGCCGGAGCGGATGCCGTGCAAGCGGATGTAGCACTCCCGCTCGTCGAGCGTCCGGAGCTCTACTCGCCTGCGGAAGATCCGCACGCGGCGAGCGTAGCGCGGGCGGCGGCCGGAGCTACGCCGCAGACCCGAAGCCCCCGCCGCCCGGAGTCTCGATCGTCACCGACTGACCTGCGCCGAGCGCGCGGGTGATCTTCGCCGGCACCTCGTCGCCGTCGATCAGGTTCCGGCCGGGCGAGCCGGGCTCGCCGCCACGCGTCCCCCCGGGGCCGCGCGCGCGCCGCTCGCTGACGATCGAGACGCGGCACGGCTCGAGCGCCGTGATCTCCCTGATGACGCCGTCGCCGCCCCAAAAGCGGCCCTTGCCGCCCGACCCCAGCCGCAGGGCATAGCGCTCGACTCGGAGCGGGTAGGAGAGCTCGAGGGCCTCGACGGGCGTGTTCAGGGTATTCGACATCGCCACGTGCACCGCGGAGGGCCCGTCCGCGTGCGGGCAGGCTCCCTGGCCCCCGGCGATCGTCTCGTAGTACGTGAAGCGTGCGTTCCCGAAGGTGAGGTTGTTCATCGTCCCCTGCCCCTGGGCGGGCACGGGGAGCGCCTGCCCGAACGCGCGGAAGAGCACGTCAGCGATCCGACTCGACGTCTCGACGTTCCCGGCGACGACGGCGGCCGGCCGGTGGGCGTTGACGAGGGAGCCCTCGGGCGCCGTCACGGTCACCGGCGCGAACGCGCCCCCCGA
>DATIBF010000073.1:0-74590 GCA_035457655.1 Gaiellaceae bacterium | reverse complement strand
CGGCGGTCCCGCCCGAAACGTCCTCTACATCACCCGGGACGACTCCGTCTGGGCCGCTCACCTGCTCGCGAAAGGAGCCTGAGATGAACCCGATCCGCACCCGCCGCGTCATCGACATCCAGGGGGCAGAAGCAGTGCTCGTCGCCGCCGAGGCGAAGGCGAACGCCGACGGCCTCCGCGTCGTGATCGCGGTCGTCGACCCCTGGGGCGAGGTCGTCGCGCTTCGCCAGACGGAGGGCGCCCAGATCGCCTCCAGCCGGGTCGCGGTGGACAAGGCCCGCACCGCGGCGATCTTCGTCCGCCCGAGCCGCGAGATGGAGGAGCAGGTCACGAACGGCCGCCTCGGCGCGCTCGCGCTCCACGGCGCCTCGTGCTTGATCGGCGGCATCCCGTTGAAGGTCGGCGACGAGGTCGTCGGCGCCGTCGGCACGAGCGGCGAGACGCCGGACGAGGACGAGGCCGTCTCCATCGCCGCAGCGGCCGCGGACTTCACGACCACCGAGGTTCCGGCGCTCACGCAGGCCGGCGCGAAGGCGATCGCCGAGGCCGTCGGAGCAGCCGCCGCCGCGCGCGGCGTCGCCCCTGTCGTCTCGGCCGTCGACGCCGGCGGAGCGCTGATCTACCTCCACCGACCCGATGCCGCCCAGGTGGCGAGCGTCGAGGTGACGACCGACAAGGCGCGGACGGCAGCGATCTACCGGCGTCCGAGCAAGGACTTCGAGGAGCAGGCGTCCGGCGGGCGTCCCTCGGCGCTCCACCTCGCGCGCGCCGTCCCGCTCCAGGGCGGCATGCCCATCGTCTTCGACGGCCACGTCGTCGGCGGCGTCGGCGTCTCCGGCGCCTCCTCGGCCGACGAGGATCAGGAGCTCGCCGTCATCGGCGCGCAGGCGCTGGCCTCGGCGAACGGCGGCTCGAACGGCTCCCGCGCCCGCTTCTTCTCCAGCGAGGATCTCGCCCGCAAGTTCGCCGAGGGCGGGCTCCTGCTCGAGGAGCAGAGCTTCAAGCTCGACGCCGGACGCCGAGAGGCGCCCGGCGCACCCGAGCTTCACGCGAGCGAGGTCGACGTCATGCGCGTCGTCCAGGGGAAGGCCACGGTCGTCACCGGCGGAGAGATCCGTGGCGACCGGATCGAGGGCGGCGAGACCCAGGTCGTCACCGAGGGCGACGTGCTCGCCATCCCGAGCGGCGTCCCCCACCAGTTCGTCGAGGTCTCCGACCCGTTTCTCTACTTCGTCGTGAAGGTGGAGGAGTGATGGCCGCCGTCGAGACCCTCACTCGCGCCGCGCGGCTCCCGGGGCCCCCGGAGCTCCTGCCGGGCAAGCCGGACGCGATCGTCGATCTTCAGACCGGGGAAGGCCTCGCCCTCGTCGGCGGCGAGTGGCGCCACTCGGACGCCCGGGTGGAGGAGATCGACTTCGTCGCGCTCGGCCACCCCGACGACCCGCTCGGGCCGGGGCTGGAGCCGAACCGGACGTACGACGTCGTCCCTCACGCTGAGGCCGCCGGCTTCGACGACTCCGGCTGGCGCGTGCTCGCCCCGGAGGAGACCATGCTGCGCCTCGCGAACGGCCGCGTCTGCTTCAACTGGTACCGGCTCGCGGTCACGATCCCGGAGCGGGTCGGCGACTTCGACCCGACCGGCGCCACGGTGGTGTTCGAGACCGTCGTCGACGACTACGCAGAGATCTGGGTGGACGGCGAGCTGCCGGTCGCGCTCGGCGACGCGGGCGGCCGGGTCGTCGCCGGCTTCAACGCGCCGAACCGCGTCGTCCTGACGCAACACGCCCGGCCCGGTCAGCGCTTCGAGCTCGCTGTCTTCGGGATCAACGGCCCCATCTCGGCCTCGCCGCGGAATTACATCTGGATGCGGACGGCCACGCTCGACTTCTACGCGCCCGAGCGGGCCGCCGCTGCCGAGCAGGCTCCGCTCCGGGTCGAGGGGCTCGACGGCATCGTCCCCGCCGATGCGCGGCTCGAGCGCATCGCGGGCGGCTTCGAGTTCACGGAGGGCCCCGTCTGGACGCGCGACGGAGCGCTCCTCTTCAGCTCGCCGAATACGAACGCGATCTACCGCTGGACGCCCGAAGGACGGGTCACCGTCTTCCGGCCGAAGAGCGGCTACACCGGAACCGACGTCGGCCGCTACCACCAGCCGGGCTCCAACGGCCTCACGTTCGACCCCGAGGGGCGGCTGACCATCTGCCAGCACGGCAACCGGCGCGTGCTCCGCGTCAACCCGCACGGCGACACCACCGTGCTCGCCGACCGCTACGAGGGCAAGCGGCTGAACAGCCCCAACGACCTCGCCTACCGCTCGGACGGGACGCTCTTCTTCACCGATCCGCCCTTCGGCCTCCCCGATCCCGCAGAGAGCGAGCTCGGCTTTGCCGGCGTCTACAGCGTGGCCGGCGATCGCGTGGAGCTCGTCACGGACGAGCTGGAAGGGCCGAACGGCATCGCCTTCTCGCCCGACGAGCGCCACCTCTACGTCGGCAACTGGCAGGACGACCGCAAGATCGTCTGGCGCCACGACCTGGAGCGCGGCGAGGGCGAGGTCTTCTTCGACATGACCGACGCGCCCGGCGAGGACGCGATCGACGGCATCAAGGTCGACCGGGACGGCAACGTCTGGGTCTGCGGCCCGGGCGGCATCTGGGCACTCTCGTCCAAGGGCGAGCACCTCGGCACCCTGCGCCTCCCCGAGGCGCCGCACAACCTCGCCTGGGGCGACGAGGACGCCCGCGGGCTCTACGTCACCGCCGAGACCGGCGTCTACCGCCTGCGCGTGGGCGTCCCCGGCATCCGGCCCGAGTGAAAGGACACGCCATGCTGAAGAACCTGACCGTCGGAGACACGTTCCCCGACTACGAGCTTCCGGACGAAAAGGGCGTCATGCACCGGCTCTCGGAGCTCCAGGGCGCGAACCCGCTCGTGCTGCAGCTCGGCCGCGGCGAGCACTGCCCGCGCGAGCGCCAGCACCACCGCGAGCTGCTCAAGTTCCACGAGTGGTGCGGTGTGCTGGAGAGCGAGCTCGTCACCATCCTCCCGAACGACCTCCACGACGTCCTCAAGCTGAAGATGACGACAGGGGCGCACTGGACGTTTCTCGCCGACCGCGACCTGAAGGTGCGCTCCGAGCTCGGGATCGAGGAGTACGTGGACGACCACCACACGGCTTCGGTTCCGCACACGGTCGTCCTCGCGCCCGGCCTGAAGATCTTCAAGGTCTACGTCGGCTTCTGGTTCTATGGCAGGCCCTCGGTCTACGACCTCTGGACCGACCTGCGGGAGCTGCGGCGCGAGTACGACTACAACTTCGACCCGCTCGCTCCCGGCGTCCGCGAAGAGTGGGAGCGCCGGCACCCCGAGCGGATGGCTGCGCGCGCGAAGAATGCGAAGGCGGCCGCGCCCAAGCGCCGGGCCGCGAAGCGCCCGGTCGCAGCGGGAAGGAGGAGCTCACGATGACGGGCTTTCGGACGATCGCCGCGGGCCTGGCCGCCGGCCTCGTCGGCACGACGGCGATGACCGCGTTGCAGGAGGTCATGGCCGCCCGCCGCCGTCGCACCCGCGCGGCGATGGGCGGGAACGGCTCGAAGCCGGACGATCCCTGGGCGAGCGCGCCCGCCCCTGCACAGCTCGCCCGCATGGTGATCCGCGGGGCGACCGGCCTGGACGTTCCGGCCGAGAAGATCCCGCTCTTCACGAACGCCGTGCACTGGGGCTACGGCACCTCCATGGGTGTCATGTACGGGCTCGTCCAGCGCACCCGGGAGGGGAGCCCGCTCGTCCGCGGCCCGCTCTTCGGGCTCGGGGTGTGGGCCTCGTCCTATGCGACCCTTGTCCCGCTGGGCCTCTACGAGTGGCCGTGGCACTACCGGGCGGGCGCGATCGCGAAGGACGTCTCGTATCACCTGGTCTACGGCTCCGGCGTCGCCGCCGGCTACCAGCTCGCGGGAAGGAGAGGACGATGAGCGAGCGCTTCGACGTCGTCATCGTCGGCGCCGGCCCGGGCGGCGAGGTCGCCCTCAACACGCTCGCCAAGCGGGGCGCGAGCATCGCGCTCGTCGAGCAGGAGCTGATCGGCGGGGAGTGCACCAACTGGGGCTGCATTCCCTCGAAGACCCTTCTCCGCGCGACCGAGCTGCAGGGGAAGTCCATGCGCGCGGCCGGGATCATGACCCCGGCGCTCGACTGGCCGCACCTGTCCGACTACCGCGACTACATCGTCTCGAACCACGACGACACCGGGAAGGTCGCGCGCTACGAGGAGCGCGGCATCACCGTCGTCAAGGAGCGCGGCCGGCTCACGGCGCCGGGCCGCGTCGAGGCGGGCGGGCGCGTCCTCGAAGGCGACGCCGTCATCCTCGCCACGGGCGCCGAGGCGGTGATCCCGCCGATCCCCGGCCTCGCCGAGGCGGGCTACTGGACGAACCGGGAGGCGACGGCCCTTACCGAGATCCCCGAGAGCGCCGTGGTCGTCGGCGGCGGTGCCGTCGGGATCGAGCTTGCACAGTTCCTCGCCCGCTTCGGCTCCTCCGTGACGCTCGTGCAGGGCGCCGAGCGCCTTGCCGACCGCGAGGCCGCCGAGATCGGCGACGCCCTTGCCGAGATCCTCCGGGAGGACGGCGTCGACCTGCGCCTTTCGGCCCGTGCCGACGCAGTGCGGGTCGAGGACGGCCTCAAGATCGTCACGCTCGCGGACGGCGACGAGGTCTCCGGGAGCGTCGTCATCGTCGCCACCGGCCGGCGGCCCCGAACGGACGGCCTCGGGCTCGAGACCGTCGGGATCGAGCCGACCCGCCGCGGCATCGGGGTCGACGAGCGCTGCCGCGCGGGCGGGGGCGTCTGGGCGGTGGGTGACGTGACCGGCATCGCCGCCTTCACGCACGTCGCCAAGTACCAGGGGCGGATCGCCGCCATGGACATCCTCGGCGACGCCGTGCGCGCGGACTACCGCGCGGTCCCGCGGGTCACGTTCACCGATCCGGAGGTCGCGGCCGTCGGGCTGACGACCGAGGAGGAAGCGCGGGCGCAGGGGATCGAGGCGGCGAGCGTCACGCTCGACCTGCCGACGTCGATCGCGCGCCCGTACACCTTCCAGGAGAGCCCGCGAGGCGTCTTCGGGATAGTCGCGGACATGGAGCGGCAGCTCCTCGTCGGCGCCTGGGCGGTCGCTCCGCTCGCGAGCGAGTGGATCCACCAGGCCGTGCTCGCCATCCGGGCGGAGATTCCGATCGCCGTCCTCAAGGACGCGATCGCGCAGTTCCCGTCCTTCAGCGAGGCGTTCGGTACCGCCCTGCGGTCGCTGCCGGACGCGCCGGACGAGATGATGGAGCACCGCGCCCACCCGCTGATGACCGCGGAGGCGGTGGCGAGCCGGGCCTGATCTCGACCCAGGGCCTCGCCTTAACCCGGGCGCAACATCCCGCGGCCGAAGCGTGCCGTACCGCCTTGTATGACTCGATTCCGAACATACTCAGCTCTCGTTGCCCTCGCCGCGGCCGCCGTGTTCGCGCTTGCCGCCTGCGGGGGCGGTTCCTCCGACTCGACGCCCGCCGCCGGCGGCGAGACGGTTTCGGTCGAGACCGTCGACGGCGTCGGCGACGTCCTGGTCGACGCTCAGGGTGACGCCCTCTATTCGCCGGACCAGGAAGCGGGCGGGAAGGTGCTCTGCACCGGCGCCTGCGCGTCCATCTGGGAGCCTCTCACGCTCCCTGACGGCGACCAGCCCACCGGCTCGTCAGACGTGAGCGCGAAGCTTGGCACCGTCCAGCGCCCCGACGGCACTAGCCAGGTGACGTTCGAGGGCAAGCCTCTCTACACGTTCGTCGCGGACCCCGAGCCGGGCACCGTGACCGGAGACGGGTTCACGGACGCCTTCGGCGGTACGAGCTTCACCTGGCACGTGGCCGCCACGGGGCCCGTGTCGAGCGGCTCGACCTCGACGGGAGGAGGCTACGGCTACTAGCAGGTCGCCTGCGCTTGACAGGCATGAGCGCCCGGGATAGTCGTGCCTCCCGTGGTCGATGTCGTCTGCCTGGGAATCCTGGTTGCCGACGTGATCGCGCGCCGGGTGGACGACGTCCCGGCGCGCGGCTCGCTCGGGCTCGTCGAGGAGATCTCCCTGCACGGCGGCGGCTGCGCGCTCAACACGGCGAGCGTGCTCGCCCGATTCGGGCTCACGGCCTCGGTGGTCGGGAAGGTCGGCGCCGATCCCTTCGGGGACTTCGTCCTCGGGCTCCTCGACGAGCGCGGGGTCGAGCGGCGCGGCGTCCTGCGGGATCTGGAGACGCCGACCTCGGCGACCGTCGTGCTCGTGGACTCGGGCGGCGAGCGAACCTTTCTCCACCTTCCCGGCGCCAACGGGCGCCTGCGGGCAGACGAGCTCGACGAGGACGTGCTCTTCTCAGGCCGTGCACTGCACCTGGCCGGCGCCCTCGTCATGCCCGACCTCGACGGCGAGCCGGCGGCGGCGGTCCTCGAGCGGGCGAAGGCGCGCGGCCTGACGACGAGCCTCGACACCGTCTGGGACGCCACGGGCCGCTGGGAGCGCGTCCTACCGAGTCTTCCCTTCGTGGACGCCTTCGTTCCGAGCCTCGCCGAGGCGGCGGCGATCTCCGGCGAGGAGAAGCCGGAAGCGGCGGCCGCGTGGCTCCGGGAGCGGGGCGTCGGGACGGTGGCCCTGAAGCTGGGCGCGGACGGCTGCTACGTCGCGGGAGAGGGGTTCGAGGGCTTCTTGGTGGCACCGGCGGTGGAAGCCGTCGACAGCACTGGCGCGGGAGACGCGTTCGCCGCGGGCTTCCTCCACGGCCACCTGGCCGGCTGGCCGCTGGAGCGCACCGCGGCGTTCGCGAACGCGGCGGGAGCCCTGGCGACGACTGCGGTGGGCGCGGTCGAGGGTGTGCCGGGGCTCGGGGAGACAGTCGCCCTGGCCGAAGCGACAGGCCGAGGGCTCTAGAATCGAGCGTTCGGCGTTCGTCCTGGGAGGACCATGGCCGACCCCCTAGCGCCCGAGTTCGGAAGCCGGAGCTGGCGTCTGGGCAATGCGATGGTGAGCGTGCTGGCACGTGCGGGGATCGGGCCGATCTCGATCCTGACCACGCGCGGCCGCAAGACCGGTCGGTTGTATGCGAACCCGGTCGTCCCGGTCCAGCATGCTGGGAAACGCTGGCTCGTCGCGCCCTACGGGACTGTGGCGTGGGTGCGCAACGCACGGGCCGCCGGCCTGGTCAGCCTGCGCCACGGGCGGGATACGCAGGAGTACGGCGTGCGCGAGGCCCGGCCCGACGAAGCCGGCCCAGTCCTCAAGCGCTACGTCGGCGTCGCTACGAAAACGCGGGCGTGGTTCGACGCGAGCGAGGACTCCCCGGTCGAGGACTTCGTCGCGGAGGCGGCTCGTCACCCGGTCTTCGAGCTCACGCCGATCGAGCGGACGCCGCCTCGAACGTGAGCCGCCCCAGCGCAGGAGGTGGCAACGAATCGAACTTGCGCACGCGGTCTAGGCCAACAGCACACTCTGTCGGGAACCATGATGCGCCCTCCATCGTGTCCTAAGAACTTCCGACTACTTCAACCTCGGGCAGGCGTGACGGCCGATCCTGCGACCAGGCGACGCCGCTCGGGTAGATTCGTTTGTCTGGTGAGACAGCGGACCAAAGGAGAAAACGCTGAGTCGACCCTTGGGGCTGATCGGTGTACCCACCAGCGCCGGTGCCTTCGCCCCCGGTCAGGAGCAGGCGCCTCGGGCGCTCCGAGAGGCGGGCTTGGTCGAGTCGCTGCAAAAAGCCGGCGTTGTCGTGCGCGACCACGAGGATCGGCAGGCATGGCGCTGGCGCCCTGACCGGGAGAACCGGCGGGCCCAGAACCTCGCCACGGTTGTCGAGATCGTGCGCGAGACTGCTCGCCGCGTCGCTGAAGCCGTCAGAGCGGACGAGGCCACCCTGGTGCTCGGTGGCGACTGCACGGTGGGCATCGGCACCGTCGCCGGTCATCTCGCAACCGGCGCTCGGATCGCGCTCGTCTACTTCGACACCCATGCCGATCTCAATGTCCCGAGCAGCGTCCGGGAAGGCGCCCTGGACTGGATGGGCTTGGCCCACATGCTGGGCGAGGAGGGAGCCGCGCCGGAACTGGTCAACGTGGGCCCGCGTGCCCCGCTGCTCCAGGCCGATCAAGTCATCTTGTTCGCCTGGGGAAGCGAGCAGGCGACGTCCTTCGAGCGCGCCGTGATCGACGGCCGCGACATCTCGGTGATTCCAGTCGATGAGGTTGGCGCGGGGCCCGAGCGGGCCGCGCGGCGAGCGCGAGAACTACTCGAGGATTGCTGCGATCGGCTGCTGGTGCACTTCGACGTCGACGTCATCGATTTCACGGACGTGCCCCTCTCGGAGAATTGGGGCCGCAATGAAGGGCTCGCCTTCGACGACGCTATGAGCGCGCTTCAGACCTTACTGGCGAGTCCGCGGCTGGCCGGAGTGACTATCACTGAGCTGAACCCCGACCACACCGAGCAAGACGCACACAGCATCGAGCGCTTCGCAGCGGCCATCAGCGGAGGCCTTGCCAGCGCGCCGGCGATCAAGCACAGCGAGCGCTCTTGAGCGCCGGAGGACCGTGGGGATGCTGCGGACCGTTGGGGACCACCACCGACGTCACTACGAGGACGCTTCTCGCCATCCCGCATGTAGACGAGCCGAGCTCGTGGCAAGACGGAAAAGTACGCAAGAAAGCCTGCAAATCGCATACTCCTTGCGGGAGAATCGTAAAGTGCCCCCGGCACGAATCGAACGTGCGCACGCGGTTTAGGAAACCGCTGCTCTATCCACTGAGCTACGGGGGCGCGCGGTCACGGTAGCACCGCGCAACGGCCCGCTCAGCGCGCTTGCGGTGCGGACGGCGCGCACTCGTGCACGCCGACGGCGGCGAAGGCCTGCTCGGTCTTGTCGTCGCGGTCGAAGCGGCCCAACCGAGCCCTTGCGGCGTCGGTTCTGCCCCCTGCGTAGTCGTCCGCGATCCGGTCGAGCCGCCGCAGGTCGCGCTCGAGGAGCCCCACGGCGTACTCGCCGTGGTCGAGCCGGGGCAGCGTGCGAAGGCTCTCGATGAGCTGCTGCTCGAACGGGCGGAGCACGGCCCAGGTCTCAGCCAGATCGAGCTGGCCTCGCTCCCGGCGCACGTCGTCGAGGCGGAGGCTCGCGTGGGTGCGGTTGACCGAGCAGACCTCCTCGGCCCGAGACGCCCACCGGTAGATCGCGTTCGACGCAGCCGGGGCGGGAGTCACGGCCGCCGGCGGGGGGTTGGAAGGCTCGTCGTCCACGAAGCGGGTGACGATGCCGCCGACGATGAGGATCCCGACGAGGACAGGCGCGACCCGGGCGAGCGGCCGCGCGGAGATCCCGTTCCGCACGATGCACCCGTCCGGGATGCTGCGGAGGCGTCGGTGCAGCCGGCTCGAGTCCTCGGTAAGGTCGACGAGCCAGAACGGCCCCGGCATGACCTGCTCGAGCTGCTCGAAGAGCTCGGCCTCGAGCGCTCCCCTCGCGCCCCGGCGCTCGTAGCGGAGGGCACGCCCACGGCGGACGTAGCCGACGACGTGGACCGGATAGTGATCGGCGAGAGTCTCGGGCGCCTTCCGGGCGAGATAGGCGCGTGCGATCTCGGGCCGGTCGAGCACGGCGGCGATCGCCTGGACCGCCTCGGCAGGGAGCCCGTGCTCGACGACGTCGTCGGACGGCGTCAAGCTCGAGCGCTCGGCGTGCGCTTGCACGACCAGTACTTGTGCCTCCTCGGCGCGCCGGCGGCAGTCCGCGGCCTCCGCACGGCGGCCCTGCTTTGCCAGCGACTCCGCGAGCGTTGATAGCGCGTGTGGCGCGTACAGAGGCTCCAGGCGAGCCGCCTCCTCGAGCAGCTCGGCCGCGCTCGGGTCGCCGCGCTCAACAGCCAGCTCGCCGAGCGCGAGGCGCGCCTCACCCGTCTCGGGCTCCAACGCGAGCACGCGCTCCCAGGCCGACCGGGCGACCTCGAGCCCGCGGAGCCTGCTCACCAGTCCCGCGTACTCCCGCAACTCGTCGACCGGAAGCGTCTGCCAGCCTCCGGAGGCCTCGAGGTCGGCGAGCCTCGCCTTGTCCTCCCGCGCGCTGTCGAAGTACTCCCGCCACGTCGAGGCCGCCTCCTCCTGCCAGATCGAGTCGAGAGCGGTGGTCAACGCCGTCCGGCGCTCCACGTCGAGCAAGGCGTCGGCCGCGGACGCGGTCACGTGGGTCGGCCGGGGCCGCACGTGCTCGGGCTCGAGGCCGAGCGCGGCCAGGCGCGCGCGGAGCGTGGGGTGCGTCGAGCCCGCAACGGGATCGGCGTCGAGAGCCGCCGTGCGCCAGCGGTCGGCGTCTGCGTCCGTTCCGGACTCCCGGAGAGCATGGCCCATGAGGTCGATCAGCGGCGGAGGGTCGGGCTCGCGATCGGCCCGCTTCCAGAGCTCCGGCCAGAAGTGCTCGGCCAGGAGCGCGTTTCCGATCTCGCTGCGTACGAGCGCGCTTCCCGCCGTCTCCGCTCCCGCGGTGCGGGCCGCCGCGTCGTCCGCCTCGTGCTCGTGCGCCCGGGCGAGCGCCAGCGAGGCCCGGTCGAAGCGCGGGACGTACCAGCGGACGAACGGCCGGACGAGGAGAGCGCTCCACGTGCCGACCGCCTCCATGTGCAGGCTCACGCGCTCCCAGGCGACGCGCAGGCGGTACACCCAGGCCCCGATCCGGCCGTGACGGCGCGAGACGTGCCCCAGTTCGTGAGCTAGCACCGCCCGCAGCTCGTCCTCGGGAAGCCCGAGCATGAGCGGGAGGCCGACCAGGAGGACGTTGCGGTGAGATCCGACGATCCCCAGCCGCGGGTACTGCGCCACAGCGGCGTTGAACCCGCCGTCGATCCACACCTCGTGGATGCGCGGCGCCCCGAGGTCGCGTCTCAGCTCGCGGAGGCAGTCGAAGAGCTCGGGCGCCTCGTGCTCCGAGATCCTGACTCCGGTGGGTGCCGGGATCCGCACCCAGAGCGAGAGGAAAACGCCCACGGCGACGAGGGCGAGAGGGATGGTCACCCAGAGCGCCACGGCGGGGCTGGGCAGGAGGAGGAACGCGCCGGCGCCGACCGCGAGGAGGACGAGGAAGACGCCGATCGCGTACGCGTAGCCGAGGAGCGCGAGCGCGAAGACGGACAGCGTCGAGCCCGCGGCGTCGTCCGACGCCTCAGAGCACGGCTGGCCCAGCGGCTGCGGCTTCATGCTGGTCGAGTCGGAGCCCCAACCTGCTGTGCGTATCCCCCCAAAGGGGATGTCTAGGTGCTGGCGAGACCCTCGCGGGGCTCCCAGCGGAAGCGGCGCAGGGCCACGATCAGGCCGGCGAGGCCCCAGAGGGAGAGGACGACCAGCGCCGACGCGGCATAGCTCTCTCCCTCGACGAAGCTCGCGCGGATGAGGTCGAGGAAGTACGTGAGCGGGAGCACCTCGGAGATCGCCTGGAGGAAGGCGGGCATCTCCTCCGTCGAGAAGAAGACGCCGGAGATGAAGGCCATCGGGAGGTAGATGGCGTTGACGACCGCAGAGGAGCCCTCCGCCGTGCGGACGACGGTTGTCACGGCCAGGCCGAGGGCGGCGAACGCCGCCGCGCCGAGCAGGATCGCGAAGGCGAACGCGAGCGGCCGCTCGGGCCAGTCGGCGTCCAGGAGATAGACGCCCAGGAGGAGCTGTGCCACGACCTGCAGCACGATCACGACGACGGTCGAGGCAATGACGGCCGACAGGTACCTCCCCGGCCCCAGCGGCGTCCCGCGCACCCGCTTCAGGAGCCCGGCCTCCCGGCGGACGACGAGCGTGATCGCCAGGGACGCGAACGCGTTCGCGGCCACGCCGTAGCCGAGCAGCCCGATCAGGAGGAACGTGGAAGCGTTCACCCCCTCGATCGGCTCGTCGCCGTACACGGAGCCGATGAGGACGAGGAGGAGGATCGGGAAGAGGAAGCTGAAAAAGGCCGCCTCGCGGTTCCGCCAGAAGAGGAGCTGCTGGACGCGGAGCTCGTGCAGGAAGAGCCTCACTCGCTCTCCTCCCGGGTGAGCTCGAGGTAGACGTCCTCGAGGCTGCGGCGGTGCACCTCGAGCCCTTCCAGCTCGATGCCGTCCGCGAGCGCCTGGGCCGTGAGCTCGTGGAGGACGCGGGTCGGCTCCTCGGTGGCGAGGACGACCTCGCTGCCGTTCCGGCGGTAGCGGATCTCCACGGAGGCATGGCCGGAGAGGAGCTCCCGCGGCGAGCCCGTGCCGACGATCTCGCCGCCGCGGAGGATGGCGACCCGGTCGGCGAGGCGCTGCGCCTCCTCCATGTAGTGGGTCGTCAGGAGGATGCTCTTCCCCAGCGAGCGGAGGTCACGGATCGTCTCCCAGGCCTGCCGCCGCGCGGCGGGGTCGAAGCCGGTCGTCGGCTCGTCGAGGAAGACGAGCTCCGGGTCGCCGACAAGCGCGAGGGCGAGGTCGAGGCGGCGGAGCTGGCCGCCGGAGAGCGTGCGCACCCGCGCCTCCCGTTGCTCGTCGAGCCCGACGAGCTCGATCACCTCGGCGGCCGGTCGCGGCCGCGGGTAGTAGCCCGCGAAGAGCTCCACGATCTCGCGGACGCTCAGCAGGTGGTACACGGCGGAGGACTGCAGGACAATGCCGATCCGCGCCTTGAAGCCGCGGTCGCCGCGCTCGGGATCCACCCCGAGGACGCGAACGTCGCCGCCGTCCCGGCGGCGGTAGCCCTCGAGGATCTCGACGGTGGTCGTCTTCCCGGCGCCGTTCGGCCCGAGCAGGGCGAAGACCTCGCCGTTCTCGACCGTGAAGGAGAGGCCGTGCAGGACCTCCTGCTGCCCGTAGGACTTCCGCAGGCCGGAGACGGCAATTGCGCTCACGGAGGGCGAGGATACCGAGGACACGCTCTAGGCTTGCCCTCGTGGACGTTCCGGTGATTCGCTCTGCTCGGCTCGACCTCGTTTCGCTGTCGCCGCTGATCCTGGAGGCCCTACTGGACGGTCGTCGCGGGGACGCCGAGGCGGAACTGTCGGCAGCGCTGCCAGTCGACTGGCCGCACGCTGATGTCGAGCCCTTCCTACGGCTGCGGCTCGGGCAGCTGGCGCAGGACCCGGAGCTGCAGCCGTGGCTCGTGCGGGCGCTCGTCCGCCGCCAGGACGGGACGATGATCGGCCACGCCGGCTTCCACGGCCCGCCCGGCACGGGTGGCCTCGCACCCGGCAAGGCAGAGCTCGGTTATACGGTCTTCCCCGCGTTCCGCGGCCGCGGCTACGCGACCGAGGCCGTACTGGCGCTCATGGAGTGGGCAGGAGGCCGGGGCATCAGGCGCTTCGTCGCCTCGGTCGGTCCCTTGAACGCGCCTTCGCTCGCGATCGTGAGCAAGCTCGGCTTCGTCCAGACCGGCGAGCAGTGGGACGACGAGGACGGCCTCGAGCTCGTCTTCGAGCTCGACCGATCGGACTGATCCGGAGGAAGAAAAGGCGGCCGACCCGGACTGCGGCTATCCGGGTCGGCCTTCGTCCGTCGGAGTGCCTACTCGCCTTCTTGGCTCGGCTGCCTTGGCTGGCAGGCAGCTATCTCCGTCCGGAGCTATTCGGTTCTTCGCGTGCGGCGCTCCTGCTCCTTCCGCCTGGGGGACTTGACGGCGTTGCCGCAGTCTCCAGCGGTAGGAGAGTGTGCTGCCGGCTGCGTCGGTTCGGCCCGGCCCGTGGCGACGTCGCGGCCGGTGCCTTCGGGGGTGAGGCCTGTCGCCTCCGGCGCGGGCTCTCTGGTCTTTTCTCGTTCTGAGCCCGCAAATCCGATTCCGCCCACGGCGGCGACGGCGACGAATGGGTGGGTCACCCGGGCGAGCAGCCGGACGAGGGTAGCAGCCTGCGTCCGTTTCGAGGCGGTTCTGTCAGAGTTCTCATGTGGCGAGCTACCGCTACGTCGTCGCGGACGTCTTCACGGATGCGCCGCTGGAGGGGAACCAGCTCGCCGTGTTCACCGACGCTCGCGAGATACCCGAGGAGCAGCTCCAGCGGCTGGCGAAGGAGATGAACTACTCGGAGACGGTCTTCGTCTACACGCCCGAGGCGGGCGGCCACGCCCGCATCCGGATCTTCACGCCGGTCTCGGAGCTTCCGTTCGCCGGCCACCCGGTGCTGGGGACGGCCTTCGTCCTCGGCGCGCCGTTGCAGCTGGTCGAGATCCGGCTGGAGACCGGTGTCGGCGTCGTTCCCGTGGCGCTCGAGCGCGACGACTCCGGCCGGATCGTCTTCGGCCGGATGAGCCAGCCGATCCCGACCGTCTCGCCGTTCGAGCGGGGCGACGAGCTGCTCGCGGCACTCGGCGTCGAGGGGTCGGAGCTCCCGCTGGAGCTCTACGAGTCCGGTGTCGGCAACGTCTACGTGCTGCTCCCGAACCAGGATGCGGTGGCGGCCGTCGAGCCCGACCTCGGCTCGGTCGCTCGGATCATGGGTGACGTCCACGCCAACTGCTCTGCGGGCTCCGGCACGCGCTGGAAGACACGAATGTTCGCGCCCGGCGACGGCGTCCCGGAGGACCCGGCCACCGGCTCCGCGGCGGGCCCGCTCGCCGTCCATCTCGCCCGCCACGGTCGCATCCCCTTCGGCGCCGAGATCGAGATCACCCAGGGCGTCGAGATCGGCCGCCCGAGCACGCTCTTCGCCAGGGTCGACGGGTCGGCCGAGCGGGTGGAGCGGATCGAGGTCGGCGGCTCCGCGGTCGTCGTCGCCCGCGGCGAGTTCAGTCTTTAGGGCCACGTCCTCGTGCCTGGCACCGGGACATGGCCCCGGGGCCGATGCGATCTTCGTGGCAGTCTGGCCCCCGAGCGCGAAAAGGCTGCGGCTGGACACGTCCAAGTGCCTGGCACCGGGGCGTGGCCGGAGGGGACGTGGCCTCAGCCCCACGCGACATCGTGGATCTCCGGGAGCTCGACTGCGAGCGCGCGCCAGAAGCGGCCGCCGTCGCCGGAGACGAAGAGGCGGTTGCGCGCGCCGTAGAGGACGTGGTCCGGGTTCTCCCGGAGCGCCACAGCGCGGCCGGCCGGAAGGCCGGCGCCGCGCTCGTCCCACGTCACCCCGCCGTCGTGGGAGACGAGCAGCGGCGGCTTGCGATCGAGAAGGAGGATGACGGTGGAGCCGACCGCGTCGACGTCGAGAACGTGCCCGGCCGCCCACGACGGTGCGAGCTCGAGCGGACGCTCCCGCTCGACCGCCGCGCCCTCCTGGCGGCCCGCCAGCTGGTCATCCTCGGCGCTCGCGCCCACCTCGACGAGATACATCCCGTCGTCGCAGCCGGCGATGACGATCAGCGGCCGCGTCACCGTCCGAGGCTCGCACCTACTGCGCCGTTGGCGAGCCGCGCCGCCGAGACGGGCGAATGGCGGCGGCGGCGGAAGCTGAGGTACGCGGCCGCCCAGGAGTCGCCTGCCCCGGTCGGGTCGACGCCGGCCAGCGGGATGGTCGGCACGTGCTCCGCGAGACCGTCCGCATAGACGACGGCGCCGGCCTGGCCGAGCGTAACGACGATCTCGCGGACGCCGAGCGACCCGAGCGATCGCTCGGTGAGCTCGAGCCCGAGCGCGTCGAGCTCGTCGAGTGCCAACTTGAGGACGCCGACGTGGCGGAGGACGTCCGGGTCGTAGTCGGGGTCGAGGACGACGTCGCCCACGGCGGCCCGTCGCACGAGGCCCTGCCCGTCGAGGCTGAGCACGCGGCCGCGTGCCAAGGCGGCCAGCGTCTCCGGAGGGAAGTCGGCCCGCGTGAGCGCGCCCGCGTGCACCCAGTCGGCGTCGGCGAGCGCCCGCGTGAGCCAGCCGCGCGCCTCCGCCACGCTCCAGGGCTCGCCCAGCTCATCGATCGCTATCCGGCGGCGGTCGCCGTCGTTCTCGATCCGGAACTCGATCGTCCGCGGCGCGCTCTCGGCCAGGACCGGCAAGCCGAGACCTGCGAGCCGAGGGCGATCCTCGTCGGCGAGCTTCGTCGCCACGACGGCCGGCTGCCCGAGCAGGCGAAGCGTGCGCACGGCGTACACCGGCGCCCCTCCGAGGCGGGGAATGCCACCGTCAACGCGATCCAGCGAGACGAGCCCGACGACGCCCAAGCGGCGCATGCGCGGAGCGTACGCCTGCATAGACGAGGAACGCGAGCCCAAACGCCGGCAGCGAAGCGCCGATCGTCACGTCGCCCGCGCGCGGAACCTCGGCGAGCAGGTCCGTCCACCACTCCGGGCCGGTCGGTTGGATCCACTGGTAGAGCACGAAGCCGGCTGCCCAGGCGCCGATGCCGCTCCAGCGCACCTCGACGGGACGTGCTGTGCCGAGCACGAAGTCCGCCGCCAGGACCCCGAACAGCGGCACGAAGAAGGAGCCGAGCAGGAAGAGGAACGTCTCGTAGGCGACGATGTCGACGAAGAGCGCGCCCACCGTGGCCACCCCCGCAACCGTACAGATCAGGAGTCGCTGCGACACAGCCGGCGCGAGGTTCTGAATCGACACGGCGGCCGAGTAGACGTTGGCGAACGGCTCGTCCGCCTCGTCGACCGTCAGCGCGAGCAGGGCGACTGCGCTGCCGGCGCCGCCGGCGGCGATCGCCGTGAAGATGGCCGCGGGCTCGGCGAGGCCGCGCGAGAGCGCGAGCAGGGCGCCGAGCGCGAAGAGGAGCGCAAGCGGGGCGAGGTACCCGACCCCCGTCCCCCAGAAAGCCGCCCTCCTGCTGCGGGAGAAGCGTGTGTAGTCGGCGGCGAGGGGCAGCCACGAGGCCGCCATCGCCACGGTGAGGTCGACTCCCTGGAAGAAGCGCATCCCGCCCTCGCCGTCCGCCGACCAGAGCGCTCCGACGTCGGCGCCGTCGAGCGCCCACCAGACCAGGTAGGCGGTCGACGCGGCGACGACCCACACCGCGAAGCGACGCACCCAGCGGCGCACGAAGGAGATCGGCCCGGCAAGCGCGAGCCACAGCGTCAAGGCTGCGAACACGAGCACCCAGAGCCAGCGGGCCTCGAAGCCGAACACCCGCTCGGACAGCGCGGCGGCCGCGAGCGACATCACGTAGAGCTCGAAGACCGCCCAGCCGAGGTTCTGGGCGATGTTGAGAACGCTCGGCGCGTACGAGCCGCGCTCGCCCAGGGGAGCGCGGAGGAGCACCATGCCGGGCACACGCCGATCGAAGCCGATCAGGCCGGCGAGCCCGAGCAGTGCGCACCCGAGCACGGCTCCGACGACGATCGCGAACAAAGCGCGCTGAAGGCCCAGGCCGGCTAGGAAGGTTCCCGTGAAGAGGACGAGCAGGCTGATCCCCAGATTCCCCCAGAGCAGCCCCGTGTCGAGCCCCGAGAGCGTCCGCAGCCGCTCCGGCACTGGAGTGACGCCCCACGTCCGCTCGATCGGTTGCATCGTGCCTCCCTTCGCTGGCATTACCCAGATCAGGTTCGGCGGGTCGGGGCTCCCGAGCCCCCTCTCAGCCGCTAGGAAGCGGCTCCCCGGTCTCTATCGAGCGATACTAACCAACTGCTCGATCCGGCTCGCTGCCCGGGCGAGCGCGTCCTCGTCGAAGAGGTAGGGCGCCGCGTTCGCGATCTCGTGCGCCGGGCCGTCCAGGGAGTCCGACCCGGAGGCGCCGTTCAGCGCGTAGCGGATCGGGATCTCGTGGCAGACGACGAGGACGGCGCGCCACGACGAGTCGAGGAGCCGCCGGAAGGCGTCCGCGTAACGCCGCGCGGCGTCGTCGAGGCTCTCCCCGCCGGGGAAAGGGGCGTCCCGCGCGTGCGCGTGTTTCCACGCGCGATAGTCCTCGAGCTTCTCGCCCTCCAGGTCGCCGATGTCGATGTCGTCGAGCAACGGCTCCGCCACGAGCGGGACGTCCTTGCGCCCCGCCAGGGCGATCTCGGCGGTTTCCCTCGTTCGCGGGAAGCGCGTGTGCAGGCAGGCGTCGAGCGGAAGCTGCGCGACCTGCTCGCCCAGCCGGCGGGCCTCGTCGCGTCCGCGCTCGGTCAGCGCGACGGGCACCGCCGGGTCGCCGTTCACGCGCCGCTCGATGTTCAGTGTCGACTCCCCGTGCCGCGCGAAAGCGAAGACCCGCAAGGCCTAGACCACGAAGCGCTCGTGCCGCTCACCGCCGCTCGCGAAGCGGTCCAGCGAGAGCGGGGAGAGGTCGAGCGAGGGCTCGTCGCCGACGACGAGCTCGGCAAGGTGCTCCCCGATTGCCGGCGCCTGCTGGAACCCGTGGCCGGAGAACCCGGTCGCGTAGAGGAAGCGCCGCGGCTGCGAGACCTCGCCGACGATGGCGTTTTGGTCGGGGCTCATCTCGTAGAAGCCCCACCAGGACGACTGGATCGGCAGCTCGGCGAGCACCGGAAGGCGGCGCGTCCCGTGGCTCGCGACGCCCTCGATCGTGGGCTCGCGCCCGCCGAAGACGAGACCGGCGCCCTCGCGGTGGAAGTAGAAGCCGGTGGCGAAGTCCACGGTCAGCGGCAGCTCCTGCGGCAGCCCTCCGTCCTCGGGGGTGAAGTGCATCCAGCGGGCCTCGCCGCGCACGGGGATGTCGAGGCCGGCGAGGTTGCCCACGTCGCGGGACCACACACCCGCCGTGCAGATCACAGTCCCGGTGCGGATGCGGCCTGCCGAGGTCTCGATGGTGACGATCTTGTCGCCGAGCACGGCGATGCGGTCGAGTGACGTGCCCTGGACGATGTTGATCCCCTGGGCCGCCGCCGCGCCGGCGTACGCCTGGACGACCGACTCCGGCGACGCGTGGCCGTCGATAGGGCAATAGGCCGCCGCCAGGAGATCCGACGTCTCGAGCGCCGGGATCATCGCCTTGACGTCGTCGGGCGAGATCAGCCGCGACGGGACACCCAGATTCTCCTGGAGGGCGAGCGCCTTCTGGAAGCTCTCGAGGTCGACCTCGTTCGTCAGGAGGAAGAGGTAGCCGTGGCGCTTGTACTCGATCCCGCTCACGCGGTCGAGTGCCTGGAACTCCGCCATCGAGCGAAGCGCGATCCGCACGTTGAGCTCGTCCGCGAACTGAGCGCGGATCCCGCCCGCGGACTTGCTCGTCGAGCCGCTCGCGAGGGAGTCCCGCTCCAGGAGGACGACGTCCTTCACGCCCTTCTTGGCCAGGTGGTAGGCGACGCTCGCGCCCATCGCGCCGCCGCCGACGATCACCACCTCTGCGGACTCGGGGACCTGCGCCATCCGCACGAGGCTATCGAGGCCGGGAGACGGGCGCATCTGCGAGGATCTGGCGGATGAGCGAGGTCGCCTCCGAACCCTACGGGCTGACGCCCGAGCAGCGCGAGATCCGGGACGTCTGCCGGGAGTTCGCCGACCGGGAGATCCGGCCGATCGCCGCCGAGGTCGACGAGGCGGACGTCGAGACGCCGTGGGAGGTCTGGTACAAGGCCGCGGCGCTCGGCCTCACCTCGTTCATGCTCCCCGAGGAGCACGGCGGAGGCGGCCTCACCGACGCCCTCACTGCCGTCGTCGTCCAGGAGGAGCTCTGCCGAGGCTGTGCCGGGATCGGCAATCTCATCACCTCCGGCGGGTTCTTCGCGGAGCCCGTCGTCGAGCTCGGGAGCGACGAGCAAAAGCGCCGCTGGCTCGAGCCGATCGCCGGCGAGCAGCCGCCGCTGACGGCCCTTGCCACCACCGAGCCCGGTGCGGGCTCCGACGCGGCCTCCATCACGACCACCGCGGCCAGCACCGACCGTGGCTACGTCCTGCAGGGCCAGAAGACGTGGATCTCGAACGGAGGCGTCGCGGACTTCTACGTCGTCTTCGCCACCGTGGAGCCCGGCTCCCGTTCGCGCGGCATCACGGCGTTCGTCGTCGAGAAGGGTGACCCGGGAATCACCTTCGGCGAGCCGATGAAGAAGATGGGCCAGCGCGCGATCGTGAACGCCGAGATGTTTCTCGAGGACGCGGAGCTGCCGAAGGATCGCCGGCTCGGCGACGAGGGACAGGGCTTCTACGGGCTCATGCATACCTTCGACCGCTCGCGCATCACGCTGGGCGCGTCGGCGACCGGAATCGCGCGGGCGGCGCTCGAGTACGCGGTCGAGTACGCGAAGTCGCGGGAGCAGTTCGGCAAGCCGATCGCCGAGCACCAGGCCGTCGCCTTCCGCCTTGCCGACATGGCCACCCGGGTCGACGCCGCCCGCCTGCTCGTCCACCGCGCGGCGCGGAAGCTGGACGCCGGCGAGAGCGTCCCCATGGAGGCCGCGATGGCGAAGCTCTTCGCCTCGGAGACCGCGATGTGGTGCACGTGGGCCGCCGTGCAGACTCTTGGCGGCTGGGGCTACTCGCGCGAGTACCCGGTCGAGAAGTGGATGCGGGACGCGAAGCTCGAGGAGATCGAGGAGGGCACGTCCGACATCCAGCGCCTGATCATCTCGCGGAACCTTCTGAAGTGACGCGCGACCTCTCGGCCCTCTTCGACCCTCGCTCGGTCGCCGTCGTCGGTGCCTCGAGCGTCCCCGGGAAGTGGGGCTACCTGCTCGCCGACGGCGCTCTGCGGGGCGAGGGGCGGCGCTCCGTCTACCTCGTCAACCGCCGCGGCGGCGAGGTGCTCGGCCGGCCTGCGCATACGTCGGTCGCGGAGCTGCCGGAGGCCCCCGAGCTCGTCGTCATCTCCGTGCCGGCCTCCGGACTCGAGGAGGCGGTGGAGGACTCACTCGCCGCGGGCGCGAAGGCGCTCGTCGCCATCAGCGCCGGCCTCGGCGAGATGGGCGCCGACGGCCGCGCGCGCGAGGAGGCGATCGTCGAGCGCGTCCAGGCCGCGGGCGCGGTCCTGGTCGGGCCGAACTGCCTCGGCGTCTACGACGCGGAGGCGGGGCTCGAGCTCTGCTCCGAGGATCTCGTGCCGGGGTCGATCGGCCTCATCTCGCAGAGCGGCAACCTTGCGCTCGAGGTCGGCCTGCTCGCGGCGGACTTCGAGCTCGGATTCTCGCGCTTCGTCTCGCTGGGGAACCAGGCCGACGTCGAGGCGTGGGAGCTCGTCGATTCCTTCGCCGCGCACGAGCCGACGAGGTTGATCGCCGTCTACCTCGAGGACTTCCGCGACGGGAGGGCTTTCGCGCGCGCGTGCGCAGCGGCGGGAAAGCCCGTCGTGCTCCTGGCCGGCGGTGCGACGGAGGCTGCCGCCCGCGCGGCGCGGTCGCACACAGGCGCTCTCGCGAGCGACCTCTCGGCCATCCAGGCCGCCGCCGTCGCCGCAGGGATCGAGCTCGTCTCGTCGCCGAAGGAGGTCGTCGACCTGGCCCAGGCGCTCCTCACGGGCCGCCGGCCGCAGGGGAAGCGGGTCGCGCTCGCCGCGGACGGCGGCGGCCACACCGTGGTCGCGTCGGACCTAGCCGACCAGGCCGGGCTCGAGCTGCCGCCGCTCTCGGAGGCCACCCGCGAGCGGCTCGCCGAGGCCCTGCCGCCGACCGCGACGCTCGTGAACCCCGTCGACTTCGCCGGCGGGGGCGAGCAGGACATCTCCAGCTTCGCCAAGGTCGCCCGGGCGCTGCTCGAGTCCGGGGAGGTCGACTCCGTTCTCTTCACCGGCTACTTCGGCGGCTACGCCCACTACTCGGAGGAGTTCCGGCGGCGCGAGGTCGCGTCCGCCGAGGGCATGGCTCAGGCGGCCGCGGAGACCGGGGTGCCGCTTCTCGCCCACACGATGTACTGGCGCTCGCCGCCGGCCGAGATGCTGCGGGCGAGCGGCGTTCCGGTGTTCCGCGAGGTCGAGGCCGCCGTGTGGGCGGTCGGCCGGCTCGCGCGAGTGACGCCCGAGGCGCTCCGCCACGTCCCCGACCTCCCCCCGCCGGCCGAGCGTGTCCTGGCAGCGCCCGACTACTACGAGTCGCGCGAGCTTCTCGCCTCGGCTGGAGTCGCGTTCGTCGAGGCGCGCAAGGCCGGGGGCGGCGAGGACGTGATGGGCGCCGCCGCCGAGATCGGCTACCCGGTCGTCCTCAAGGCGCTCGGTGAGCTGCACAAGTCGGACTCGGGCGGGGTCGCTGTCGGGCTCCAGGGCCCCGAGCAGCTCAACGACGCCTTCACGCGCATGGAGGCGGCCCTTTCGCCGCCGGCGTACTCGGTGGAGGCGATGGCGCCGCTGGCGCTGGGGCTCGAGCTGATCGTCGGCGCGAAGCGCGACCCGCGCTTCGGGCCGATCCTCCTCGTCGGAGCGGGCGGGCTCTACGCGGAGATCGTCAGGGACGTGGCGGTGGCGCTGGCCCCGGTTACGCAGGCCGCCGCCGAGGCCCTGTTCCGCTCGTTGCAGATCGCGCCCCTCCTGGACGGGGCACGGGGAAAGCCCGCCGTCGACGTCGGCGCGGCCGCGCGGGCGGCCGCTGCGCTCTCGCACTTCGCGGCCGAGCATCCGGAGATCGCCGAGGTCGAGATCAACCCCCTGCTCGCCCTGCCGGACGGCGCCCTCGCCCTCGACGCGCGTATCGTCCTGGGCGACGATGCTCGCTGAGGGCACATTCGAGGGGAAGGTCGCGGTCGTCACCGGCGGCGGCAGCGGCCTCGGCCGGGCAATCGCGCTCGAGCTGAGCCGGCTCGGCGCCTCCGTCGCGGTGGCGGGACGGCGACCGGAGCCGCTGGACGAGACCGTGGCGATCCTCGGCGGGACGGGCCTCGCGGTCCCGACCGACGTGCGCGACCCGGAGGCCGTCGACGCCCTCGTCGCCGCCACGGTCGAGGCCTTCGGCCGCGTCGACGTGCTCGTGAACAACGCCGCCGGCAACTTCGTGGTCAAGGCAGAGGACCTCTCGCCGAACGGCTGGCGCGCCGTTGTTGCCATCGTCCTCGACGGCGGGTTCCTCTGCTCGCGTGCGGCGGGGCGGCAGTTGATCGCGCAGGGCGAGGGCGGCGCCATCCTCAGCGTCATCGCGAGCTACGCCTGGACCGGGGGCCCGGGCACCGTCCACTCGGCAGCCGCGAAGGCGGGCCTGGTCGCGATGACGAGAACGTTGGCGGTCGAGTGGGCCCCGCACGGCATCCGCGCGAACTGCATCTGCCCGGGCCCGACCGACACGGAGGGCGCCGGCGCGGCGCTCTGGCCGACAGAGCAAGACCGAGCGCGAGTCGCGGCGACGGTGCCGCTGGGCCGCCTGGCGACGCCACACGAGGTCGCCGTCTGGGCAGCGGCGCTCTGCTCCCCGTACGCGGGGTACATCACCGGCGAGACGCTGACGATCGACGGCGGCCACTGGCTCGAGCAGGAGAGCTACCTGCCGGCCCTGAGGTCCCGCGAGTAACGGTCAGCGCAGGTACGGTCCGACGCCGCGCTTGAGGAGCCCGCGCGAGACGATCAGCCGCTGGATCTCGCTGGTGCCCTCCCAGATGCGGTCTACACGAACCTCGCGGTAGAAGCGCGCGACGGGGTTCTCCAGCATGTAGCCGCGGCCGCCTAGCACCTGCAGCGCGCGGTCGACGATGCGGCCGGCGGCCTCGGACGCATAGAGCTTCGCCATCGCCACCTTGCCGTGGACGACCCGGCGGTCGGGCTCCGTGTCGAAGGCGTGCGCGGCGTGGTAGGTGAGGAGCCGGGCCGCCAGGAGCTCCGTCAGTGAGTCCGCCAGCTGGAAGGAGACGCCCTGGTGCTCGGCGATCTTCGTGCCGAAGGCTTCGCGCTCCAGCGCGTACTCGCGCGCCAGCTCGAGCGACCGAGCCGCCGCCCCGCAGCAACGCGCGGCGATGAAGAGGCGCTCCACCAGGAACCACTCCCGCGCTCCCTCGCCGCCGCCCTCGGGAATGCGGTTCTCGTCGGGTACGCGGACGTTCGTGAGCCCGATCTCCGGATGGTGGTCGAGGTAGGGATCGTGAAGGAACGCGGGTGTCCGAACGATGTCGAGGCCCGGCCGCCAGGGCTCGACGATGAAGAGCGCCTGCTCGCCGTCCGCGACCGCCAGCACGAGATAGAACCCCGGATCGCCCTCGCTCGTCACAAACCACTTCTCGCCGTTCAGGATCCACTCGTCCTCGTCGCGCTCGGCGGTGGCGGCGATCGCGTTGACGTCGGAGCCGGCTCCCGGCTCGGTGACCGCCCAGGCCTCCCTGTACTCGCCCCGGAGGATCGGCGCGACGAACGTCTCGCGCTGGGCAGGCGTCGCGATGTCCCAGAGCTCGGCGGGCCCGCGGTCGACGACGGTGAAGCCGAGCCCGTTCGTGGCCTTCCCCGACTCCTCCTCGAGCGCCACCTGGCCGAGCATGGGGAGGCCGCGCCCGCCGGCGTCCGCGGGCATGTTCAGCATTGCGAAGCCCTCCGCCCAGGACTTCCGGCGAAGCTCGTTCGTCCACTCGGGGTCGATGCGCCCGGCCTCGGCGACGCGCTGTTCGAGCGGGTAGACCTCGCGCTCGAGGAACCCGGAGACGCGCTCCTTCAGCTCGCGGACGTCCGCGGGCAGCTCTGGGACGGTCGGGACCACGCGCGGATCCTACGCAGCGGCAAGCGCCGCGCGCTCCGCCTCCGTTAGCGGGCGCGGGCGGCGCTCGTCGTCGCAGGCCACCAGCACCGCCCTCGCGTCGGCGGCGGTCTCACCGCCCTGCACGAGGAGCTCCTCGACCGTGCGGATACTGGACGTGCCGAGAGAGTCCAGGCCGATACGGGCCGTGACGCGGTCGTCGCGGAGCGTGAGCTCGCGGCGGTAGTCGATCTCGACCCGGGCGACGACGTAGTCCATGGTGTCGCCACCCATGGCGCGCACGAGCCACTCGTCCCGAACTTCCTCCAGATATGTCAGGAAGATCGCATGGTTGACGTGCCCGAACGGGTCGAGGTCGTTCCAGCGGATCTCGATCTCCTTCTGGTGCACGGTTGCCGGCGGGCAGCGGGCGGTGATAGTAACCGGGCCGTGCGCGTCGTCGTCGGCGACCGGTTCTACGACACCGAACGGGTGCGCGAGCTCCTGGGCGGCACCGGCGTGAGCGTGGCCGAGGGCAGCGAGCCGTGGCAGGGCGACGACGTCGTAGCCCTCCTGGTCGGGACGGAGACAGAGGTACGCGCGGCCGACCTCGACCGGCTGCCGTCGCTTCGCGTTGTGGCCACGTGCAGCGTCGGCTTCGACCACCTGGACGTGGAGGAGGCCGAGCGGCGTGGCGTCTGGGTCTGCAACGTCCCCGACTACTGCGTCGAGGAGGTCGCCGACCACGCGCTCGCGCTCGTCCTCTCGCTGCTCCGCGGCGTGGTCGTGCTCGACCGCGACGTGCGCGCCGGCGGCTGGGACTGGCAGGCGGCCGGAGAGCTGCGGCGGATCCGGGGGACACGACTGGGCGTCGTCGGCCTCGGTCGCACCGGCCGGACGCTCGTCGAGCGGGCGGTCGCGCTCGGCCTCGAGGTCTGGGGGACGGATCCGGCGCTCAGAGACGACGAGATCGCGGCCGCCGGAGCGCGGCCGGCTACGCTCCGGGAGCTGCTCGCCTCCTGCCACGCCGTCTCGCTCCACGTCGCGCTCTCACCGGAGACCGAGGGCCTGCTCGGGAAGGAGGAGCTGGCGCTCATGCCCGACGGCGCCGTGCTCGTCGACACGGCGCGGCCGCAGCTCGTCGACCTGGAGGCGCTTCGCCGCGAGCTGGAGCGCGGTCGTCTCGGCGGCGCGGCGCTCGACGTCCTCCCGGTGGAGCCGCCCACGGTCGACAATCCAGCGCCGGACTGGCCGCGCCTGGTCGTGACGCCGCACGTCGCCTGGTACAGCGCCGAGGCCGAGCGGGCCTGCGTCACGCGGCCGGTGCTCTCCGTCCGCGCCGTCCTCGAAGGCCGCGAGCCGGACGGAGCGCTGAACCGGCCGTGATCGCCCTCGTCACCGGCGGAGGGACCGGGATCGGGCGCGCGACGACGCTCGAGCTTGCCCGCGCGGGCGCGTCCGTCGTCGTCTGCGGACGGCGGGCTGAGCCGTTGGAGGAGACGCGCGCGGCCGTGGAGGAGCTCGGCGCGGGGTGCCTGGCCTTCCCCGCCGACGTCCGCGAGCCGGACCAGGTGGAAGCGCTCGTCGACGCCGCCCTCAAGCGCTTCGGCCGGGTCGACGTCCTCGTCAACAACGCCGGCGGACAGTTCATCGCGCCCGCGGAGGAGATCTCCCTCAAGGGCTGGCGGGCGGTGCACCGGCTCGCGGTCGACGCCGTCTGGGACGTCACGCGCAAGGTGGCGACGCGCTCGATGATCCCGAACCGCGGCGGCGTCGTCGTCTTCGTCGGCTTCAGCCCGCGCCGCGGCATCCCCGGGTTCGCGCATGCCGCCGCCGCCCGGGCCGCCGTCGAGAACCTCGCCGCAGGACTCGCCGGCGAGTGGAGCCGCTACGGGATCCGGGCGGTCTGCGTCGCGCCGGGCACGATCCTCACGGAGGGCCTCGAGGGGTACGGGGCGGAGCAGGTCGCCGAGTGGGAGAAGGCGATTCCCCTCGGGCGGCTCGGGACGCCGGAGGAGGTGGCCTCCGTCATCGCCTTCCTCGTCTCGCCGGCGGCCTCCTACGTCACCGGGACGACGGTCGTCGTCGACGGCGGCGTCGACGCCTGGGGCCACGCCGAGCCGCCGCCTCCACTGGAGCAGTAGCCGTGCCCACCGTCGTTCGCCTCTCCACGACGCCGGTCAAGAGCCTCCTGCTGCACCATCCACAGGAGATCGAGCTCGAGCCGTTCGGAGTCGCCGGCGACCGCCGCTTCTACCTGATCCGGGAGGACGGGCGCCTCCTCGCGGGCCTCCACCACGGCCCGCTCGCGCTCGTCCGCGCCGACTGGGAGCCCGGGCGGGATCGGCTGAAGCTGACGTTCCCGGACGGCGAGGTCGTCGAGGGCGACGTTCGCCTCGCCGATCCCGTGCTCACGGACTTCTGGGGCCATCGCGTTCCCGGGCGGGTCGTGGAGGGGCCGTGGGCCGAGGCGCTGTCCGGGTTCGCGGGCCGGCCGGCGCGGCTCGTGAAGGCGGACGCGCCTGCGGGCGGCGTGGACGTGGAGCCGATCACGCTCGTCTCCTCCGCGTCGATCGCCGAGCTTGGGCGCCGGGCCGGCGCCGAGCCGCTCGACGGCAGGCGCTTCCGCACGCTGATCGAGGTCGACGGCTGCCGGCCGCACGAGGAGGACACGTGGATCGGCCGCCGGGTGCGACTCGGGGAGGCGCTCGTCGAGATCCCGGGGCCGGTGCCGCGCTGCGCGACGACGACGCGCGATCCGGCGACGGGGAGGCGGGACTTCGACGCGCTCAGGGAGATCGCCGCGTACCGCGGCAAGCGGAACGGCAAGAAGGTCGACTTCGGCGTCTACGGCCGGGTGGTCACGCCGGGGCGGGTCCGCGTGGGCGACACGGTGGATCCGCGCTAGAGACCGGGTCCCTCTGTACCGATCTCCGAGACTCACCTGCCTTACGGCTCGGCACGCTGCCAGAGTGCGAGCAACGAGTCGGCGAGCCGCTCGGGCTCGATCCGATGCGGAGGGTCGAAGTGGTGGCGCTCCGGAAAGGTTTCAAGGGTGAAGTCCTGGAAGGTCTGGCCCAGCCGCTCGGCCATCCGGCCGTAGTAGTCGGGGTTGCTGCGGCCGCCGAGGGCGAAGTAGACCGGTCGGTCGAACTCTCGCAGCGCTCCGACGTCGAGATTCCCGTTGTCGAACGCGTCGATGAAGGCACGCACACCTGCGGGCCGCTTGGCCATCCACGCCGGGGGCGAGCCCTCGGGAGGCGGCGGCGGCTCGACGCCGGGTGCAAGTTGCAGCCGCATGAATCCTGCCAGCAACTGATCTTGAGGGAGCGACCCCAGCGCCCGGAACCGGTCCATGAGCCCGTCCTCCTCCGGCGTCCGGTCGTTCCCCGCCCAGGCCGGTTCGAGGAGCGCCAGGCTCAGGAGCCTCTCGCCGTGCCGTGCAGCGAAGGCGAGCGAGGAGGCGCCACCTGCCGAGTAGCCGACGAGATGGAAACGGCCGAAGCCGCGAAGGTCAGCTTCCCGCAGAACCCCCTCCACCTCGGTGTCGAGACCGAAGTCCGGCGGTGGCTCCTCCCCTGCGTAGACATCGAGGTCCTTGGCGACCGCATCGACCCGCTCTCCGAGCCTCTGCAGCAACGCTGCGTACGCAGGCTCCGCGGGCAACACCACGCCCGGCAGCAGCACCACGGCGTGTCGAGTCGACACGGCCCGCGAGCTTACTCCGCGTGACATTCGGTCTCAATGACCCGTGGGTTGTCGAGAATGATCTGGGCGATGGTCAGGGCAGCTGCCTGATGACCGTCGCCCGGAACGGCGCGGCCAGCATCTCCAGCAGAGGTGCATAGGCGCCGGTGGCCGCACTCTCCTGCATGTGCGCTTCCCGCGCGTCGGCTGAGTCCCACTCGGCAATCTCGATCAGCTTGTCGGGGTCATCGAGCACCTCGTAGCGCGTGCTGCCCAGAAAGCCGCGCTGGTTCGGTCCGTGGCTCGCCACCATGCTCTCGAGCTGACTCTGAAGCTCATCCCGCCTGCCTGGTTTGGCCTGCAACTCGACGATCACCTTGATGGCCACCTCATTCACTCCTCTCCACGGTACGGATCCGCCGCCATGTGACTCCAGTTCTCTTATGGATGCCTACCATCGGGACATGCGTGGCGGGGAAATCTGCACCCACTCCCCCCTCTGACGGCAAAGTCATCCCGCAAATCGCCTGGCCGTTCGGCATCGCCGCCTTCTAGTGCGTCGGCATGCGCCAGTGTTCGGCAATGTCCCTCGAGGCCGGGGCCGGCCTAGCGAGTCCGTCGAGAGCCGACCATCGTGGTCACAACGAGCACGAGGAGGAGGATCGCCGTCGGCGCGAACACGGCCCGCTCCGACGAGCTCTGCGTGGTCAGGTTGAGGACAACCGCGAGGGCCGAATAGATCGTCGTGAACCAGGCGAGAGCGGTCACGAGTCTCCTCGGAGCGTTCTTGAGCGGACCCTCGCGCACTCGCGCCAGGATGGCAGTGGCCATGACAAGCAGGATCACGCAGGAGACTGCGGCGAACACTCGTCCAGATGTGTCGAGGGCGCCTTCTGTCTTGCCTCCTTGCGTGTATGCACCCCATGGTGCACCGAAGACGAGTGCAACCTGAAACGCTGCGATGGCCACCGTCAACACTGCAGTGGCGCGTGCCGCGAAAACGGGGAGCATGAGGTCCGACTGTAACCCGCTCCTAGCGGCAAGCTGCGCTCGCTACCCACAGGACATGCGCGCGCGGGAACTTGCTCCCTCGAGGGCGAGCGCGCCGTTGGCCGGCTCGTCGGTGGTCAGCGCTCGACGGTGGACATGTTCGCCTCGTCGTGGCGCTCGGTGGCGGGGGTGAGATCGTTCAGCCGTGCGATCTGCTCCACGGTCAGCTCGATACCGTCGGCTGCCGCGTTCTCCTCGACGCGGGAAACCCGCTTGGTGCCGGGGATGGGGGCGATGTCGTCGCCCTGCGCGAGCAGCCAGGCCAAGGCGACCTGCGCCGGTGTGGCGTCGACCTCGGACGCGACGGCCTCGACCTCGTCGACGCCGGGTCAAGCAACGCGTCCGACCCGAGGTCCAATGGACCCTCGAAGCGATTACCGGCGCCGCCGCCTTTGTCCGCAACCAGAGCCTCGACATCCTGACCGCCAACCAGCTCGGCCGTGCACTGTTCTCCGAGCTGTACGCCGCGCCCGCACGACCGGTCAACAGCGCCCGGTTCGTGTTCCTCGATCCGCGAGCCGAGACGTTCTACGGCGACTGGGAGCGCGTTGCCGGTGAGTGCGTCGCGATCCTGCGCTGGGCTGTGGGCCGTGACCCGGACGACCGCGACCTTTCGGATCTCGTCGGCGAGCTCGCAACGCACAGCGAGGCGTTCCGCACCCGCTGGGCCGCGCACGACGTGCGCTTCCACAACACCGGTGTCAAGCAGTTCCACCATCCCGTCGTTGGCGGGCTCAGCCTGACCTACAACCGCTTGGACCTCGCCGCAGACCACGGGTTGACGATCTTCACTTACGCCGCCGAGCCCGGTTCGCGGTCTGAGGAGGCGTTGAAGCTCCTCGGCAGATGGGCGGCCACGGTCGACCTCGCTGATTCGCCCCGCTCGACCGAACAGAGTTAGGCTCAAGACCCGGTCAGGCCACACTCGGATGGGTGGGGTGCGCGGGAATGTCGCTTGACGCTGTGCGGCTGTCCGACGTCCTACCCGCCTGATGGGCGCAGACGTGCACGCAACCGGTAGGACAGATCCATTCAGCTCATCACGCGAACCAGCGGTCGAGGAACGCGCGGGCGGTGGGGACCGTGAGCGCACCCCGGCTCGGTCCACCACGATCGATCGCAGCACCAGCCGTGCAGCAGCACGAGCGGCCGTCCCTCGCCGACCACGTCGTAGCTGATCCTCACGCCGCCGCTCGTAACCTCGGGCATCGTGCCTCTCGAAACAACCTACTGCAGCGCCCCGTGGGGGAAGCACGCCCGGATGCGCCGGTGTTCGAGAATGTCTCCTGAGCCGGAGCGTTCTTTGGGTGGAGCGGGGTGCGCCGGGACGAAAACGCACATTCGCGAATGCACGGACGCAGGATCCGTTTGTTCCCTGATGGCGCGTCTCGCAAGGTGAGGGACGGTTCGCCCATGTCGACGAGTGCACATCCGGCGCTGCATCGGGTTCATCGGCTTCGGTGGGTTGTGTGGCTTCTGGTCGGCCTGGTCGCCGCCGCCGGCATCTGCGTCGGCATCGACCGAGCGTTCTTTTCGGGCCAGACGCAGTGGTCGTGGCCGCCGGAGCCGTGCGTGGTGCAGGGGATCCAAGCCCGCTGCGGCACCTTCGTCGTCCCGGAGAACCGCACGAAGCCGAACGGGCGCATGATCGGGCTCCACGTGGTCGTTCTGCCTGCGTTCTCTAAGCCGGCCCGAAAGGACGCGGTCACGTTTCTCGCCGGCGGACCGGGAGAGGCCGCAACCGACGCGGCGGCCGACCTGAGCCGGCAGTTGAGCGCGCTGAACATGTATCGCGACATCCTGCTCGTCGACCAGCGCGGCACCGGGGGATCGAGCCCCGAGGGCGGGGACGTGACCCAGTACGGGACGCGGATGGCGATGGACGACCTCGAAGCGGTGCGGGCAGCCCTCCGCTACCGGCAGCTCGACGTGCTCGGCAGCTCCTACGGCGCAACCGCGGCGCAGGTCTACCTGAAGCTCCATTCCTCCTCGGTGCGCACGCTCATCCTCTCGGGCGCAACCGCGATCGACGTCCCCTTCTTCGACCGCTTTGCCGTCAACGCCCAGCGCGCCCTCGACCGCCTCGCGAGCCTCTGCGCCTCAGACCCTGACTGCCGGAAGGCGTTTCCCGGCTGGGAGCGCCAGTTCGGCATGCTCGTGAATGCATGGAATGTCCACCCGGAGCACGGCATGACGGGCGACCAGTTCGCCTCCATCGTGCACGGGATGCTGCTCGACCTCGAGAAGGCGGTCTCGATCCCCCTCGTCGTCAGCAGCGCCGCGAAGGGCGACTACTCGCCCCTCAAGGAGGAGGGCTCGGGGGATCCCGCCGTCGACTTGAATCTGATGGGCTCGTCAATCTGGTGCAACGAGCCCTGGACCGGGCTCGATGCGACGGGGCCGTGGGGCACCGACTTCGACAGCTACACGGCCGCGAGGATCGCGGCATTCCGGAACGCTTGCTCCTCCGTCCCCAAGCGCGATGAGCTGCGGTCGCTCTGGACGCTCCCCACCCCCAGCCCCGTGCCCGTGCTCGCCCTCGTGGGCGGCGCCGATCCGCAGGACCCCGTCAAGAACCTCTCCGACCTGAAGCAACACTTCCCCGACAGCCGCACCATGATCTTCCCGCACATCGGGCACCAGTTCAGCATCGGCGGCTGCCTCTACCCGATCCTGGCGGACTTCATCGACCGCGGCACCACCAAAGGCCTGGACACAACACCCTGTGACGGCGCGGTCGTGGTGCCGCCGTTCGAACTGACCGGCTGAACCAGACCGCCGAGGTACATCGGGCCATACCAGTCTCGGCTGCACGAGTGTTCGCGAATACACCCCTGAGGGACTGCTCAGCAGTCGTGGTAGGGCTCGAGGGCATCCGGGTGGAGTACGCGATGATGGAGACTCCGAATGGCCACGGACGGCTCGAGCTGGTGAAGTTTCGCGCCCCGTCGGGCCCGGACGGCGACCGGCACGCGCCGGCGAACACCCCGGGCCTCCGCCATCTCGCATTCGGAGTCGACGACCTCGACGCCGTCGTCGCTAGCTTGCGAGCCCGCGGCGCGAAGCTCGTTGGCGAGATAGAGAACTACGAAGGCATCTATCGGCTCTGCTACGTCCGCGGCCCGGAAGGAATCATCGTCGAGCTGGCGGAGCGGATCGGCTGAGGGCTCCGGCAACCCACCCCGTCAGTCTCGCACCGCTCAGTCGAGGCAACGGACGGTCGGCTGGGCGAGTGTTCGGGATGTTTCTGGAGGCTCGTCATCCCCAGAACCCCTCGTGAACAGCTGCTGCCTCTTCTGTGAAGTGTGGTCCGCTGACATCAGTGCTTCGCCCACCTCGAGCGAAGACGTCACGGCACGAGAGCGCCAAAGTCGAGTCTCCGGAAACGTCGTTCACGATCCCCATGAGTTGCTCGCTGCCGAGTGCATAGACCACTCGCCCGATGCCTGACCAGTAGATCGCACTCGAACACATCGCGCACGGCTCGGTGCTCGTGTAGAGCGTGGACGTTCGGAGTATCTCGGCTTCGAACTGCATGCTCGCGGCACGCACCAGGTTGAGCTCCGCGTGACCAGTGACGTCGCGTCGCGTGACGACGGTGTTCTCCGCCTCGAGGACGACATCTCCGGACGCATCCACAAGGAGCGAGCCAAAGGGATGGTTCCCATGTTCCCGCGATACTCGTGCGAGCTCGATCGCCCTCAGAAGATGACCCTCGTCTGCGGCAGCAAGAGACATGGGGGCAGCCGGACCCTAGCGCGAGAGAGCCACCAGCAGCGCCTGACTGGCATGGTTCAGCGTCCTCTCCCTCGGAATGACGTTTCCCTCAGATTGCCTACTTGGACTGCTTGCGTGTGCTGAAGGCTGCGCCGGCTTCCCTGGACTCTGGCGTCTGCGCCAGGGCCGCGTACGCCAGGCGTTCGAGCATGACTCCCGCCTCACGGCTCGACTCGGCGATCGCGTTCGCCGCCTGCTTCGCCGCCGAAGCCGCGAGCGGGGGCAGGGCAGCCACCTGCCCCGCGAGCTCGAGTGTCCGTGAGAGCGCCTGGCCGGCCGGGACAAGCTCCGTGACGAGCCCGAGCCGGAACGCTTCCGCGGCGTCGACGCGCGGTCGGAGGAGCATGAGCTCCTTTGCGCGTGCGGGACCGACCGTGCGGACGAGGCGATACGTCCCGCCCGAGCTGGGGACGATGCCAAGCTCGACCTCGGGGAGCCCGAAGACGGCGGTCTCGTCCGCGATACGGAAGTCGGTGGCCAGCGCGAGCTCGAAGCCGGCGCCCAGGCACCACCCGGAGACGGCGCTGAACGTCGGTTGCGGCAGCGCCGCGATGCGCTCGTAGACGTCACCGGTCTCACGGTAGTAGGCGTCGATTCCGGCGGGGCTCTCGTCACGCTCCTCCTTGAGGTCGGCGCCGGCGGAGAACGCCCGAGCGCTCCCGGTGAAGACGACGCAGCGCGCCTCCTGCACCTCCGGGCCGGCGAGCGCGTCGAGCATTGCCCGCTCGACCGCCGTCGAGATCGCGTTCAGCTTCTCCTCACGCTGAAAGCCGAGCACGCAGATCGAGCCTTCGCGATGGATCTCAAGCAAGGGCGGTCACCGGGCGCTCGCGGAGGTAGGGGAGCGGCACCGCCGGGTTCTCGGCGTCGATTTCCCGAGCCAGGCGGTGGCCGTCGAAGATCGCGTCGGCGATGAGCTGCGGCGCGACGCAGTCGCCAATCCGGTACACGGCCTCGATCCCCTCGGCTTCCAGGCGCGCCTCGTCGGCCCGGAGCTCGTGGTAGAGACCGTCGTTGGAGACACGCTGCGTGACGAGGACGACCGCGTCGGCCTGCAGCTCGACGGGGCGGCCGAACTCGTCCGCGCACGTGACTCGGCCGGGCTCGATGCGCTCGAGGGAGACGGTGCGGTGCATCCGGACGCCCACCTTGTGCAGCCGCTCCTTGAGGAAGACCTGCTCGAGCGTCTCGTGCGAGAAGGGCGAGATGTCCTCGAGCGAGGTGACGAAGTCGACCTCGTGCCCGTTGACCGCGAGCCTCTCCGCGAGGTCCGGGCCCATGAAGTAGCCGTCGGAGTCGTAGACGACGACGCGCTTGCCCGGCGCTGTCTTGCCCTCGACCATCAGCTGCTCGGGCGTGAGGACGTGCGGGAGCGAGGCGTCCGCGCCCGGGATCGGCTCGTGCGTCTCGCGGTTGAGGCCGTCGGGCGCCCAGTGGGCGCCGGTCGCCACCACCACCAGCTCCGCGCCGTACTGGCGCACGCCGTCGAGGTCCAGGCGAAGGCCGGTCAGCACCTCGACGTTTCCGAGCTTCCCGAGCTGGATTGCCCGCCAGTTCAGCACCCGCCCCCACTCGCCGCGCCCCGGGAGCTTCGGGATCCAGCGCATGATCCCGCCGATCTCGGGTTCCGCCTCGGCGAGGTGAACACGGCGGAAGCCGCGCTTGCCGAGCACGATCGTGCACTCCATTCCCGCCGGTCCCGCGCCGACGACGAGCACGTCGCGGTCGCGGTTCTCGGCCGGCTCGAACCGCTCCGGGTGCCAGCCGCGCCGGTACTCCTCACCCGCGGTCGCGTTCTGGGTGCAGCCGACGTTTCCGCCGGGGTCGGACTTGGGGATGCAGATGTTGCAGCCGATGCACTCGCGGATCTCGTCGAGGCGGCCCTCCTCGATCTTCAGCGGCAGGAAGGGGTCGGCGATCGACGGCCTTGCGGCGCCGATCACGTCCCAGGCGCCGCTCGAGACGATCTCCGCCATCTGATCCGGGTCGGTGAGGCGCGAGACGCCGACGATCGGCTTCGCCGTCGCCTCGCGGACGTGCTTCGTCCACTCGAGCTGCCACCCCTGCTTGAAGAAGCGCGAGGCGCCCGAGTCCTTCGACCACTCGTTCGCCGAGCCGATGGCCACGTCCCAGAGGTCGACGAGGTGGTCGGCGAGCCGCACGAACTCGAGGCCCTCGTCGAGGTCGACGCCGTACGGGCTCAGCGCGGCGACAGAGATCCGGGTCGCGACGGCGCACTCGCCGTCGACGGCCTCCCGCGTCAGCTCGAGCAGCTCCAGCCAGAAGCGTGAGCGGTTCTCGAGCGGGCCGCCGTACTCGTCCGTGCGCCGGTTGTAGAACGGCGACAGGAACTGCATGGGCAGGTAGCTGTGCGCGCCGTAGACGTAGACGATGTCGAAGCCGGCCGCCCGCGAGCGCCGCGCCGCTGCAGCCCAGTCGGCCTGGACGCGCTTGATGTCCTCGCGATCCATGGCCTTCGGCGTCACGAGCAGGTAGTCGCTCGCGAGCTGCGAGGGCGCGATCGCGGGGAGCCGCCACTCGCGCCGGGGGCAGTGGGCGCCGGAGTGGTGGAGCTCGACGCCCGCGAGCGCTCCGTGCTCGTGCACCTCGTCGCACATGAGCGCGAGCGCGTGCAGGTCGCCGTCGTCCCAGAGCCGCGCCGAGATGAAGGGCGTCTCGTCGGAGTCCGGGCTGACGGCGCAGTACTCGGTGTTGACCGCGGCCCAGCCCCCCTCCGCCTTCATCGCCCGGTGCCGCGCCTGGCCCCCCGGCTTCTGCACGCCGAACCCGGTGCAGTGGGGCACCTGGTAGAAGCGATTGCGGAGCGTCTTCGGGCCGATCTCGAGCGGCTCGAAGAGAACCGCGTGCCGAGGGTCAGTCGGCACTTAGCGCGTCGTGCACGAGCCGCTGGAAGTGCTGGATCAGGTGCTCGCTCGAGGGCAGGAGGCGCCCGTGCGGGATCATCCCGGAGGAGAGGCCGAGCTGCACGGAGGCGACGAGCGTCGCGTCCTCGGCGCCGACCTGGTTCGCGAAGGCCATCATCTCGGTGGCGGTCTCGTCGGAGACTTCCTCGTAGAAGAAGTACTCCGTCGACCCGGCGCAGCGTCCCGGGCCGGCGGGGCGCGTCACGTCGACGGACATGTTACCCGGGCCCGGGTCGATGTTGAGCGTGAAGTTCGGGAAGAGCATGTGGTACTGCGCCTGCTTCACGTCGCGGTCGGCGAGGTAGGCGACCTTCCCGTTCGCGGACTCGCGCACCGTCCCGAACTGGCTCATGACGAGGCCCTCGGAGCGAAGCAGGTACTCGTCGGGGCCGACGTCGATCACCTTCGAGAAGCCGGGGTGCGCGACTGCGCAGTGGTAGCACTCGAGGTAGTTCTCGATCGCAACCTTCCAGTCGCAGTCGATCTCCCATTCGTTGCGGACGCGGCGGCGCAGCCGGTCGAGGTCGACTCCGCTTTCGGCGACGAAGCCTGGAAGCGGGCCGAGCGCGTCGGCGAGCGGGCCGGCTTCCGGATCCGGGTTGACGAAGACGAGCGGGCCCCAGGCCTCGGTCGCCACCGACAGCATGGAGAAGCCCTCCTTGTCGAAGTCGGGCTCCCGCTCCGAGCGCGGCGCCTTCCGCAACGTGCCGTCGAGGTCGTACGTCCAGGCGTGGTACGGACACTGGAGCGCCTTGCGGTTGCCCTCGCCGCTCGCGATCAGGTGCCCGCGGTGCCGACAGACGTTCACGAAGCCGCGCAGCTCCCCCTCGAGGTCGCGGACGACAACGATCGGGATCTGTCCGGCGAAGCAGGTGAAGAAGTCTCCGGGATTCGACGCCCGGTCGGCGCAGCCGGCGTACTGCCAGGTGCGGGCGAAGATGCGCTCGCCCTCCAGCCGCTGGATCGCCGGGTCGGCGTACCAGCCGGCCGGGAGCGTCGCGCCGGCCGCGAGGGCAGCCCCGAGATCGGTCTCCATCACCGAATTCTACGCGGTGAGGTCAGCCGCCATCTCCTCGAAGGCGGCGACGAAGGCGTCGCAGTCCTCGAAGGAGTGGACGACGGAGAGCGTCCATTCCTCTTCGCGGCCCGGCGTCATGAAGACGCCGCGGTTCATGTTGTAGAGCCACGCGAGGTCGCAGAGCTCTCCGTCCTGGTTCTCCTTGTAGGTCTCGTAGTCGACGATCTTCGTCGGCGAGAAGGTGACGCAGCCCTTGGCGCCCACGCCCACGGCGTAGCCGGGCAGGTGGTAGTCCTCGATCACCTTCTGACAGCCCGCAAGGATGCGGTCGTTGAGCGCGTCCAGGTGCTCGTAGGCCTCGGGGGTCAGCACCTCGAGCAGGCTCGCGCGGGCCGCGGCCATGGTGAGCGGATTCCCGTTGTAGGTACCCACCTGGTAGACGCCGCCATTCTCGACGACCTCGAACACCTCTTCGGTACCGCCGATGGCGCCCGAGGGGAGGCCGCCGCCGAGGGTCTTCGCCAGCGTGACCATGTCCGGCAGGACCCCGAAGCGCTCGGTGGCGCCGCCGGCCGCGATGCAGAGGCCGGTCTTCACCTCGTCGAAGATGAGGATGATCTGGTGCTTCCGGGTCAGCTCGCGGACGGCCTCGAGGTAGCCGGGCTCGGGGAGCACGACCCCAAGGTTCATCATCGCCGCCTCCATGATCACACAGGCGGGCTTGCGGCCCTCCTCGATCAGGCGCTCGATGCGCCGCTCCATCGCCGGCGCGTCGTTGAAGGGAACGGGGACGGTCAGGTCGGCGACCGCCTGCGGGATCCCTCCTCCGTACGGCAGCGACTGGAGGTCGTCGCGGAGGCCGATCCGATCGTAGGGGACTCCGATCGAGACCATGACGTAGTCGTGGTGGCCGTGGTACGAGCCGAAGATCTTCACGATCGTGTCGCGCCCCGTCGCCGCCCTGGCGACCCGGATCGCGTCCATCGTCGCCTCGGAGCCCGAGTTGGTGTAGCGCCACTTCGGCAGGCCCCAGCGGCGGGCGAGCTCCTCCGCGACGACGATGCCGTCCTCGGTGGGCGCGGCGAAGTGCGTCCCCCGCGGGTAGCGCTCGGCGATCGCCTTCCCGATCACAGGGTTCGCATGGCCTTGCACCATCGAGCCGAAGCCGTTGTGGAAGTCGAGGAGCTCGTTGCCGTCGACGTCCCAGACCTTCGCGCCGCTGCCGCCGGCGAGATAGATCGGCCACGGATCGCGGACCTGGTACGACGACGCGACGCCGCCGGACAGCGTCTTGCGGGCGCGCTCGTACATCGCGCGCGAACCGGGGGTGCGCTCGTCGAGGCGGGCCTCCTCGCGCTCGGTCAGCTCACTGATCCGCTCGCGGTCGATCTGGACGACGGTCGCCTCGGTTGCCATACGCGTAACTCTAGGCGGATTCGCCCCATCGGTGGAGAAGGAGCGCAAAAACGGTTGCGACGTCGGCGATCGACTCGAGGTCGACCCATTCGTCGACGCCGTGCAGGCCGTCGCCGCTCGGCCCGTAGCAGACCGCCTGTCCCGGGCCGAGGGGCGGTGCGAAGAACCGCAGGTCCGTCGTCGCCCGGGAGGGGTCCTGCTCCGGACGGCGCCCGTGCACAGCCTCGTGGCACTCCGAGAGCAGCGCGACCAGCGGCGAGCGCTCGTCGAAGGCATAGCCGCGGGCCCGGAAGCCACGGAACTCGACTTCAGTCTTCGGGGCGACGCTTCGGACTGCCCTGAGGAGCCGATTCTGTCCCTCCGCCGGTTCCATGCGGAGCGGAAGGCCCAGACGGACGTCGAGGACGGCTTCGCCGGGGGTCATGGACGGCCAGTCCCCCGCATGCAGTGCGCCGACGTTGAGGAGGTAAGGACGCTCGACGCCCGCGAACTCCGGCTCGGGGTCGGCGTTCAGATCCGCCTCGAGCTCGCGCAGAGCCTCGACTGCTGCGAAGGCCGTCTCGATCGGGTTCGCGCCCTCGTCTGCGGACGAGGCGTGGCGCGCAGTCGCCTCGAACGTGAGCCGGGCCCAGATCACGCCGACGGCCACGACGTCGAAGCCGCCGTTCGTCGGCTCCGCGATGACGACGCCGTCCGCCGAAGGGCCCGCGAGGCAGGCGGCGAGCGCGCCGTTCCCGCCGCACTCCTCCTCGATGACGCTCTGGTAGACGATCGAGCCGGGCAGAGAACCGGTGGCCCGCGCCGCCTCGACGCCGAGAAGCATCGCGGCGATCCCGCCCTTCATGTCACAGGCGCCCCGTCCGTACAGGCGCGCGCCGTCGATCTCCGCCCCGAACGGTGGCCGCGTCCACCGCTCGGCCGGTGCCTCGCTGACGACGTCGACGTGGCCGTTCAGAAGGAGCGAGCGGCCGGATCCGCCAGCCAGCGTCCCCACGAGGCAGCGGCGGCCCTCGTAGGGGACGAGCGGAATGCCACTGTCGGGGTGCGAGGCGAGCCGCTCCGCGCACGGCTCCACGGAGCGCACGTCGAAGCCGAGCTCGCGCAGGCGTTCCTCCACCAGCCGCTGCGCCGGCTCCTCGTTTCCCAGGAGGCTGCGAACGCGGACGAGCTCCTGGAGGAAGGCGACCGTGTCCGGGAGCCCACGCTCGACGGCGCTGCGGGGGAAGTGAGAGCTCCGCACGGCCGGGCGCCCTACGCCTCGCTTCTAACTTGAAGGCGCGAGCGACGTCTGAGACCCTGCGCGTCTCCCGAACAAGTGCCTGGCCGTGGAAGGAGATTGACCATGACGCATCATCCCAAAGAGCGGTACGGCGGGCTCAATCGGCGAGATTTCCTTCTCCGCTCTGCGGCCGCCGCCACCGTCCTCTCGGGATCGGGCGGCTTGCTGGCGGCCTGTAGCTCCGAGACGACCCCGGAGGCGACGACCGGCGCGAGCGGCGAGCCGCTCGGGCCCGGCGGCCTGCCGCTCGCGAGACCCGACAAGCGCGTCACGATGCCCCTCTGGGAGGACCCGATCGAGTCCGGGCTCGAGCCGGAGACCGGCGGGACCTTCACCGTCTACAACTACCCCGCATATCTCTACAAGAAGCTCCTCAACGAGTTCTGCGAGAAGTACGGGGTCGAGCCGCAATACACGCCCTTCGACAGCATTTCCGCCGGCATTCAGCGGCTCGCTTCCGGCGCCGTCACTCCCGACGTGATGGAGATGACGCCCGACAACCTGTCGCGCGCGGTCGCCGGCAAGCTGATCAAGCCGCTCAACCTCGACTACATCCCCAACCTGCAGAAGAACGTCTGGCCGGACCTCGTCAGCCCCTTCTACGACGTCGACTCGCACTACACGGTCCCGTACACGATCTATGCGACGGGGATCGCCTGGCGGACGGACAAGGTCACCGAGGACATTGCCGGGATGGCCCAGCCCTGGGACATCTTCTGGGAGTCGGGCGCCTACGAAGGCAAGGTCGCGCTCCTGAGCGAGGAACGTGAGACGATCGGCACGGCGCTCCTGCGCAAGGGGATCCTGGATATCAACACCGAGGACCCACAGCTCATCGACCAGGCCGTCGCCGACCTCAAGGAGCTCTACGACATCTGCAACATCAAGGTCGACGACCTCCAGTACCAGACGGTCCCAGAGGGCAGAAGCTGGCTTCACCAGGCATGGTCGGGCGACATGATCGCCGGCTACATCTACTACCTGCCGAAGGGCACGCCCGCGACGGCGCTCGGCTTCTGGAAGGCGGAGCACGGCAAGGTTCCTGTCCAGAACGACTGCTGGTCGATCTGCGCGACGACGGAGAAGCCCGTCCTCTCGCATCTCTGGCTGAACTACATCCTGGACAACGGCGTCGCCTACTCGAACTTCGTCGACTTCAACGGCTACCAGCCGCCGATAAACGAGATCGACCCCTCGTCGCTCGTGGCGGACGGCATCGTCCCCGAGCATCTGGCCAACAGCGTGCTGACGAACGACGACATCGGGCCCGATTCGCTCCAATACGGGACGCTGACGTCGCGGGGTCAGCAGCTCTGGCAGGACGGCTACTCGGACTTCACAGCCGGGGGCTAAAGGAGCTCCGTGTACCGCCGCTGGCTCTGGCCCGGCTTCGCGCTCCCGGGCATCGTCTGGCTGATCGTCCTCTTCCTCGTGCCCTTCTATGCGGTCGTGGCCACCGCGTTCGGCACCGTCGATCCCGTCCTCGGGCAGGCTGTCCCCTTCTGGAACCCGCTCGAGTGGAACGTCGGCTGGATCCAGGAGGTTCTCGAGCAACTGGCGCCCGGGGGTAGGTTCTTCGGGGCCGCCGTACGAACCATCGTCTACGTCGGCATCGCGCTCGTCCTCTCGCTCCTGATCGGCTATCCGGTCGCCTACTACATCGCCCGCCACGCCGGCCGGACGAAGAGCCTGCTCCTGATCCTCCTGATCGCTCCTCTCTGGATCAACTACCTGATGCGGATGCTCGCGTGGGTGAACCTCCTCGCCCCGGACGGGTACGTGAACCGGTTCCTCACGTTCACCCACGTGCTCGCGGAGCCGCGCGACTGGCTGGGGGGGCGGGCGTCCACAGTGATCCTCGCGCTCGTCTACGGCTACATCCCGTTCATGATCCTGCCCCTCTTCGCCGCACTCGACCGGATCGACCGGAGCCACCTGGAGGCGGCGCGGGACCTCGGGGCGAACCGGTTCAGCACCTTCCTCCACGTCACTCTGCCGCTGTCGAAGGCCGGCATCCTCGGCGGCGCGGTCCTCATCGCTCTGCCGATGTTCGGCGACTACTACACGCCCAACATCGTCTCGGGCGCGCCGACCACGTCGATGATCGGCAACCAGATCGACTCCTACTTCCACGTCGGGGGCCAGCCGACGATCGGGGCCGCGATCACCGTCGTGCTCTCCGTGTTCCTCACCGTCCTCATGGCCTACTACCTGTGGACGATCCACAAGGCCTCCCGGGAGGCGAGGATTGCATGAGCACGGCCGCCGAGGTTCAGGCGCCGCCCCGTCTCTCCGCCTGGAGCCGGTTCCACGGCTGGCTGACGAACCCCTGGGGACGCCCTCGCTTCCTCGTTCTCTTCACCTGGGCCTACATGGTCTGGGCCCTCGTCCCGGTCCTGATCGCGGTGCAGTTCTCGTTCAACGACTCGCGGTCGCGCACCGTGTGGCAGGGCTTCTCGACCCGCTGGTACTGGGGAGACCCGGTCGACTCCGTCTGGCATGACCCGACTCTGCGCAACGCCCTGGCCCAGAGCCTGAAGCTCGCGACCGCCGACGTCCTCATCGCGACACCGATCGGCGTCCTCCTGGCGATCGGCCTGGCGCGCTGGAGCGGCTGGGGGTCGAGACCCTCGAACTTCCTCATGCTCTTCCCGCTCGTGACGCCGGAAATCGTCATGGGGGTCTCTTTGCTCCTTCTCTTCACCCACGTGTTCGTGTTCGTCGGGACCGGGACGCTGGCGCAGATCCTCGGTCACGTGACCTTCTCGATCTCCTACGTCGTCGTCATCGTCAGGGGCCGCCTGTTCTCGATCGGAAGACAGTACGAGGAGGCGGCCGCCGATCTCGGCGCCTCCCCCATGGTCGCGCTCTACCGCGTCCTCCTGCCGCTGCTGATGCCGGCGATCATCGCCTCGGCGGCGGTCGTCTTCGCCATCTCACTCGACGACTTCGTCATCAGCCAGTGGCTCTCGAAGGGTGGTGAGACCGACACCGTCCCCATTCAGATCTATGCCGCCACACGCGCAGCTCCGCTCCCCTCCACGAACGCCATCGCGACGGTGATGATGGTCCTCACGCTCGTCTCGGTCACGGCCGGCTACCTCGTCTGGCGTGCGTTCACCCGCGGCGAGCGGCGCACGGAGGACAGGTAGGTTCCAGAAGACGTCATGGCCCGCGGAGAGATACGGCTGATCGGGTTGAGCAAGCGTTTCGCCGACGTGACGGCGGTGGATCACCTCGACCTCGTGATCGCCGGCGGCGAGTTCTTCTCGCTGCTCGGGCCGTCCGGCTGCGGGAAGACCACCACGCTGCGGATGATCGCGGGGTTCGAGCAGCCCTCGGAGGGCCGCATCCTCCTCGACGGGGTCGACGTGGCGTACACCCCGCCGCACAAGCGGAACGTCAACACGGTGTTCCAGAACTACGCGCTCTTCCCGCACCTGAACGTGTTCGACAACGTCGCCTTCGGGCTCCGGCGCGCGAAGTGCCCGAAGGACGAGTTGAAGCGGCGGGTCGCAGAGGCGCTCGAGCTCGTCCGCATGAGCGGCCTCGAGCGCCGGAAGTCCTCTCAGCTTTCGGGTGGCCAGCAGCAGCGGGTCGCGCTCGCCCGCGCGCTCGTCCTGAACCCCTCGGTGCTCCTGCTCGACGAGCCTCTGGGCGCGCTCGACGCAAAGCTCCGCAAGGCGCTCCAGATCGAGCTGAAGACGCTGCAGCAGGAGGTCGGGATCACGTTTCTCTACGTGACCCACGACCAGGAGGAGGCCTTGACGATGTCGGACCGGCTCGCGGTGATGAACGGCGGCCGCGTCGAGCAGATCGGCGCTCCTCAGGACGTGTACGAGGATCCGGAGACCCTTTTCGTCGCCGACTTCCTGGGTGTCTCGAACCTCATGGACGCGACCGGCCGAGGCTCGGTCGACGGGCGCTGCCGTGTGGAGACGGGGCGGTTCGAGCTCGATGCGGGCGGCGGCCCGCCCGACGTGACCGGTCCTGCGAAACTCGTCATCCGGCCCGAGCGGGTCGAGCTCGAACCCCACGAAGCCGACTTCGGGCCGAACCGGCTGCCGGGAATGGTCGAGCGGGTCGTGTACGTGGGCTCGGCCGTTCAGGTCCTCGTCCGCATCGCAACAGGCGAGACCCTGCAGGTGCTCGTGACGAACACGGGCAAGGACCTGCCGTATCAGCAGGGGACCCCCGTCCAGCTCCATTTCCCGGTCGAGGCTCTGCGAGTCATTCCGGCCGAAGACCGGGGCGAGGCCCAGGAGGCCGTCGAGGACCCGACCCTGGCGTCAGGCCTCGAGCGCAGCTGAGGGCTCGAGCAACTCTCCGCGCACATCGGCCACTTCTCGCGCCGCCCGCTCCATGAGCGGGGCAGGGCCTGTCGTGATGCGAACGCAGCCGCCGAGCCCGAACTCGCTGCCCGCCCGCACCAGGAAGCCGCGCCGAACCAGCCCGTCCGTCAGCGCGACGTCGTCCACGCCGACGTCCACGAGGAGGAAGTTCGCCTGCGACGGATACGGCTTCGCGCCGGTCTCGCGGAGGATCTCGGCCAGGCGCTCGCGTCCTTCCTCGTTCGCCCGGCGGCGCTCCTCGACGAGCTCCAGCCGGCGCAGGCTCGCCCTCCCGGCCGCCAGGGCGGCACGGTTCACGTTGAACGGCTCGAGCACGACGTCCAGCATGTCGACCAGCGGCCGGTCGACGACCGCGTAGCCGAGGCGGAGGCCGGCGAGGGCGAAGATCTTCGAGAACGTGCGCATGAGGATCACGGGCCGCCCCGCCTCGACGTCGCGCAGGCGCTCGAGCCGAAGCGCGGGGTCGACGTACTCGACGTAGGCCTCGTCGACGACGACGGCGCAGCGCTCCGGCAGCCCGGCGAGGAGCGTCTCCCACTCGTCGTGCGTCACGTGCGACCCGGTGGGGTTGTTGGGATCGCAGAGCCAGACGAGCCTGGCGTCTGCCTCGCGGGCCGCAGCCGCGAGCGCGACGACGTCATGACGGAGGTCGCGTGAGGGGACCCGGACCAGCCTCGCTCCGGCGGCCGCGCTCGTCGTCGCGTAGAGGCCGTAGGTCGGCGTCGTCAGCACGACGGCGTCGCCGGGCTCGACGAAGGCGTGGACGACCATGGCCACGAGAGCCTGGATGCCGTGGGCGGGCACGATCTGATCGGGAGTCGCGCCGACCCAGGCGGCGACGCTCTCGCGCAGGTCGGTGTACGCCTCGGCCGGGTAGATCCAGGCGCGCTCGAGCTCGGCGAGGACCTCCTCGCGGACGCCGGGAAACGGGCCCTCGAGGCCTTCGTTCCAGTTCAGCTTCACGATCTCGTCGAGCCCGTGGGCCTCCTGCAGCTCCTCGAGGCTCGGGCCAGGCCGGTAGGGCTCGAGACCGATCAGTGAGGGGCGGACGATGCGGCTCCAGTCCGTCATGACCACATCGCGAGGAGCGTGGGGACGTGCACGACTGCGGGACCGTCCTTGGCGAACGCGCCCGTCAACGCTTCGGCCAGCTCCTCCGGGGGCACGGAGACGATGGGAAGCCCGTACGCGTCGACGAGGGCGCGGAAGTCCGGCTCGACGAGGTCGACGCTCGTGGTCTCGCCGAACTGGTCGCGCTGGTACTCCCGGAGGATCCCGTAGCCGCCGTCGTCGACGAGCAGGAGCTTCGCGTCGAGCCCGTACTGGCGCGCGGCCGCCAGCTCGGCGATGCCGTAGTTGAAGCCGCCGTCGCCGACGACGGCGAGCACCTTCCGGCCGGGCGTCGCGAGCGACGCGCCGAGCGCCGCGGGCCAGGCGTAGCCGAGCGTCCCCGAGCCGAGCGGGTAGAGGAACGTGCGTGGCTCGTAAACGGGGAAGTGCGCCGCCGCCCAGTAGGCCAGGATGGTCATGTCCCAGGCGGTGACCGCATCACGGGGGAGAGCCTCGCGGATGCTTCGCAGGAGCTCGAGCTCGGGCTCTCTGCGTCCCTCGGCGATCCGCTTCCTGAGCTCGCCGACCCGGGCCGGCCCGTCCGCGCGCGGAGCCCCGAGCAACCGCTCGGCGAGCGCGCCGAGTACCGCCTTCGCGTCGCCGACGACGCCGAGCGCATCGTACGTCGCGCCGATCCGGCGCGCGTCGGCGTCGACGTGGATCAGGCGTCCGGAGAGGCGCAGCTCGTACTGTCCTGTCGTCTCGGCGCCGAGCTCCGTGCCGACGGCCAGGACGACATCGGCGTCGCGGAGGAGCTGCCGGAACGCCGGCTCGTCCAGCGCCGTCCCGAGGGCGAGCGGGTCGTCTTCCGGGAAGGCGCTCTTGCCCATGTAGGTGGTCGCCACCGGCGCGCCGAGCCGCTCGGCGACGGCGCGCAGCTCGTCCCACGCGCCCGAGCGGAGGACGCCGCCCCCGGCCCAGACGACCGGCGCCTCCGCGTTCGAGAGCAAGCGGGCGACTTCGTCCAGCAATCGGTGATCGGGGAGCGGGGGAGCCTCGGGGCTCGGGATCAGGTCGCCCGGGGCGATCTCGGTCTCTCCGGCGAGGACGTCGACCGGAATCTCCAGGAACGCCGGGCCGCCGGGCGGCGTCACCGCCCGGCGCCAGGCCTCCGCGAGCAGCGTCGGGATCTCCTCCGCTGACTCGGCGCGGGCGGCCGACTTGACGATGGGCTCGAAGGACGCCTTCTGGTCGGGCAGCTCGTGCAGGAACCCGCGGCCGGCGCCGATCAGGTCGTGCGGGATCTGGCTCGCGACCGCCACGACGGGGACGTGCGCGCTAGCGGCCTCCATCAGCGCGGCGAGCGAGATCAGCGCGCCCGGACCGGTGGAGAGCAGAAGCGGCGTGGGCCTGCCGCTGGTCCGCGCGTAGCCGTCGGCGGCAAAGCCTGCGGAGAGCTCGGTCCGGAGGCCGATCGCCGCGATCGAGCACGTCCGCAGCCCCTCCCAGATCGCGAGCGCGTGGATCCCCGGCACGCCGAAGGCGACCTCGGCGCCGAGGGCTTCCAGGCTCTCGGCGACGAGGCTTCCTCCCGTACGCGCTTTGACCGTCTGCGCCACAGCAGCGATCCTATCCAGGCTCATGGCGCGCGATCCCCGTCACGACATCCTCTTCGAGCCGGTCCAGATCGGGCCGAAGACGCTCAGGAACCGCTTCTACCAGGTGCCGCACTGCACGGGCTTCGGGAGCGAGAAGCCGCTCTCGCAGGCGCATTTCCGCGGCATGAAGGCCGAGGGAGGCTGGGCGGCGGTCTGTACGGAAGAGGCGCTCGTCAGCCCCGACTCGGACTTCTGGCCGGTCGTCTCGCAGCGGATCTGGGACGAGGACGACGCGCGCAACCTGGCGCTCATGGCCGAGGAAGCGCACCGGCACGGTGCCCTCGCCGGGGTCGAGCTGACTCACGGCGGCGCGCACGGGACTGCGCGCGAGTCGCGCTGGCCGGCGATCGCGCCGTCACAGCTCGCGAGCGACTACTACTCGTTCGTCGTTGCGAAGGCGATGGAGCTCGACGATATCCGGCGCATCCGGGCAGACTGGGTGCGCGCCGCGAAGCTCGTCCGCGACGCCGGGCTCGACATCGTCTACGTCTACGGCGGGCACTCCTACCTGCCGCTCCAGTTCCTCTCGCCCTTCTACAACAAGCGCACCGACGCCTACGGCGGCTCGCTCGAGAACCGCGCGCGCTTCTGGGTGGAGACGCTGGAGGCGGTTCGCGAGGCGGTCGGCGACGACTGCGCGATCGCCGTCCGGCTGTGCGTCGCGGCCCTCGGCCCTGCGGGGGTCGAGCTCGAGGAAGGGCTCGGCTTCGTCCGTCTCGCCGACCACCTCGTCGACCTCTGGGACGTGAACGTCGGCTCGATCCTCGAGTGGTCGAAGGACTCGGGCGCCTCCCGCTTCTTCGAGGAGGGCTACCAGCTCGAGTGGACCAGCCGCGTGCGCGAGGCGACGGCGAAGCCGATCGTCGGCGTCGGCAGGCTCACGAACCCCGATCGCATGGCCGACATCGTCCGCTCGGGAGCGTGGGACCTGATCGGCGCGGCCCGGCCGTCCATCGCCGACCCGTTCCTCCCGAAGAAGGTCGAGGAGGGCCGCTACGGGGAGGTACGGGAGTGCATCGGCTGCAACGTCTGCGTGCTGAAGGCCGAGGAGGGCAATCACCTCGGCTGCACCCAGAACGCCAGCGCGGGCGAGGAGTACCGTCGCGGCTGGCACCCGGAGCGGTTCGAGCCCGCGGAGAACCGCGACCGCGACGTGCTCGTCGTGGGCGCCGGCCCCGCCGGGATGGAGTGCGCGATCGTCCTCGGCAAGCGCGGCTTCCGCCGCGTCCACCTCGTCGAGGCCGAGCCCGAGATCGGCGGCCTCTCGCGCTGGATCCCGAAGCTTCCAGGACTCGGTGAGTGGGGTCGTGTCCTGAACTGGCGCACCGTCCAGCTCTCTAAGCTCGCGAACGTCGAGGTGCTGACCGGCGTGCGTCTCGAGGCCGCCGGCGTGCGCGAGTACGGCGCCGAGGTCGTCGTCGTCGCCACGGGGGCCCGCTGGTCGACAGATGGTCTCAACTTCGTGACTCACGAGCCGATCCCGGGCGCCGACGCGTCGCTGCCGCACGTGCTGACTCCCGAGCAGGTCATGCTCGAAGGGAAGACGCCCCCCGGGGAGCGCGTGCTCGTGTTCGACGCCGAGGGCTACTTCATGGCCGCCGGCCTGGCGGAGAAGCTGCGCGTGGACGGGTACGACGTCGAGCTCGTCACGCCGCACGACCGGGTTGCGCCGGTCTGCGACGAGACGCTCGAGGGGCCGCTCCTCCGGCAGCACCTCCACGGCCTCGGCATTCGCCAGCGCCAGGGGACGATGCTGACGGCAATCGAGCCGGGGCGGGTAAGCGCCGCGGACGACTTCGGCGAGGCCTTCAAGCTGGACGCGGACGCCGTCGTCCTCGTCACGCAGCGACTCTCGGAAGAGGCGCTTTACCTCGAGCTCAAGGCCGCGGAGGACACCCTGGCGGACGAGGGGATCGAGGCGCTCTACCGGATCGGCGACTGCGTCTCCCCTCGGATCATCGCCGAGGCGATCTTCGACGGGCACCGGCTCGGGCGCGAGATCGACTCCGAGAACCCGGCGATCCCGCTCCCGTACAAGCGCGAGCGGCTCGTGCTCGATCCCGTCACGACCGCCTAATGGCGCGCGTTCTGACGAACTTCCCGCGTCCGGTGCGGGAGATCGAGAACGCCTGGTTCCACCTCTCCGACGGTACGCGCCTGGCCGTGCGGATCTGGCTTCCCGAGGACGCCGAGGACGACCCGGTACCAGCGATCCTCGAGTACCTCCCATACCGGAAGACGGACGGGACGGTCGTGCGCGACTCACGCCGCCAGCCGTATCTGGCGGGCCACGGCTACGCGGCCGTGCGGGTGGACATGCGCGGCACCGGGGACTCGGACGGAATCATCACCGACGAGTACACGCAGCAGGAGCTCGACGACGCCGTCGAGATCCTCGCCTGGCTGGCGGCGCAGCCGTGGTGCGACGGGAAGCTCGGGATGTGGGGGATCTCCTGGGGCGGCTTCAACTCGCTCCAGATCGCGGCGCGCAGGCCGCCCGGCCTGGGGGCGATCATCACGCTCTGCTCGACGGACGACCGCTACGCGGACGACGTCCACTACCGCGGCGGCTGCGTGCTCGCGCTCGACATGCTCCACTGGGCGTCCTCGATGCTGACGTGGAACGCGCGCCCGCCCGATCCGCGCGTCTACGGCGAGTTCTGGCGCGAGGAGTGGATTCGGCGGCTGGAGAACCTCACGCCGTGGATCGGGCACTGGCTCGGCCACCAGCGCCGCGACGAGTACTGGCGCCACGGCTCCATCTGCGAGGACTACGCGGCGATCGAGTGCCCCGTCTACGCGGTCGGCGGCTTCGCCGACGGGTACACGAACGCGGTGCCCCGCCTCCTCGCCGGGCTCCCCGGTCCGCGCAAGGGATTGATCGGGCCCTGGGCGCATGCCTTCCCCGACGAGGCCTCGCCCGGCCCGTCGATCGGCTTCCTGCAGGAGTGCGTGCGCTGGTTCGACCACTGGCTGAGGGGGATCGACACGGGAGTCATGGACGAGCCGATGCTCCGTGTCTGGATGCAGGACTCGGTCGAGCCGCGGCCGAGCTACGACGTGAGGCCGGGGCGCTGGGTGGCGGAGCCCTCCTGGCCTTCGCCCACCGTCGGCTCGCGCGTCTGGGAGCTGCCCGTCGAGAAGCCGTGCACGCTCCTGGGCGTCCAGTCCTGCGGCATGGAGGCGGGCGTCTGGACGGCCGAGGGGCAGTCGGCCGACCTCGCCGGCGACCAGCGTCCCGACGACGCGCTCTCGCTCGCGTTCGACTCGGAGCCGCTGGACGAGCCGCTCGAGCTCCTCGGGTTCCCTGAGGCCGTGCTGGAGCTGGCGGTCGACCGGCCGCTGGCCCTGGTCGCCGTGCGGCTCTGCGACGTCTTCCCGAACGGGTCCTCGGCGCTCGTCACACGTGGGCTCCTGAACCTGGCGCATCGCGAGAGCCACGCGCATCCGGAGCCGTTGGAGCCCGGGAGTCGTTACGAGGTGCGGGTGCCGCTCGACGTTATGGCGTACTCCATTCCGGCCGGCCACCGCCTGCGCCTCGCGATCTCGCCGACCTACTGGCCGTGGGCCTGGCCCTCGCCGGAGCCGGTGACGTTGAGGCTCTTCGCCGGGAGGCTGGAGCTGCCGGAGCGTCCGCTGCGGCCGGAGGACGCGGAGCTTCGCGACTTCGGCGAGCCGGAGCACTCGCCGCAGGTCGAGGTCGAGGCGGTCGCCGGCTCGCCCGAGGGCCGAACGATCCGCCGTGAGCTCGCCTCGAGCCTCGTCGAGCAGGTCTTCGACTGGGACCTCGGCGGCTCGCAGCGCCTCGTGGACATCGACCTGGAGACCGCGGACGCGAGCCGCACCGTCTACTCCGTCCGCGAGGGCGACCCGTTGTCCGCCGAGGTCCGCTTCCACGCGGCGTCGGGCATGGGGCGCGGCGACTGGAGCATGCGCTCGGAGGTGACCAGCGCGATGACCTCGGACGAAGAGGCCTTCCACGTGACGACGATGCTCGAGGTCTACGAGCGCAGCGCACGTATCTTCGCGCGGACCTGGACGCACCGGTTTCCGCGCGACGGCGTCTAGCGGAGCCGGTAGAACCGCTCGCCGGTGAAGTTGACCACCAACGCGCGGCCGTCGACCAGCGCGTCGAAGCGCATGCGCTCCGGCGACCACTCGTCGCCGACGCGGAAGCTCCCGTCCGGGAGCGGCTCGAAGGTCAACTCCATGCCCCAGGGGAAGATCGCGATCAGCTCGCCTGTGCGCAGGACGATTCGGAAGTTCGAGTACCAGGGGTTGTAGGCCCGGTAATGGCCCGGGTAGGCGCTCCACTCCGACGGAGGCGCTGGAGCGGATGCCGGCGCGCTGCCTTCGCGCCGGTAGACGTCGCCTCCGTGCACCGCCTCCACGACTAGGCCGTCCTCGCGGCGGAAGCGGAGGACGTAGAGGGGAAGGTCGGGGCGGGCTGCAAGAAAGCGATCGGTACGCCGGGGCTCGAGTGGCTCTCCGTCGAGGAGGAGGTGGTTGCCCTCGGCGCTGACCGCAAGCCTGCCGGCCTCGCCCACGTACACGCCCGCGTAATCCGCCGCGTCCTCGACCGCCAGCGGATCACGGACACGAGGGGCTACGGCGTCGCGGTAGAGGTCAAGAATCGCCTCGGCGACTCCTTCCGTGAGGTCCTGCTCGTCGTACGCGTTCACGCCGACCGCGACCCCGAGCCCCGAGTCGAGGTCGCCCAGCATCGTCGTTCCGAACCCGGGCATCGAGCCGCCGTGCCTGATCTCCCTCCTACCCTCCCGCTCGCGAAGCTCGAGGCCCAGGCCGTACCACCAGCCGTCGTCCGCCTCGATCGCCGGAGTGGTCATGAGCTCGAACGACTCAGGCGAGAGGACGCCCTCCCCGCGTTTCAGGAGCATCCGCAGGAAGCCGGCGAGATCCTCGACGGTCCCGGCCAGCGAGCCGTCGCCCGTACCCGTCTCGAGCCACGGCGCTGGCACCCAGGGGTCGGTGCGCCTCGCCGGCCGGTCGTCGTACCGGCGTTCGTAGGCGACGGCGAGCCGGTGGCGGCCCTCGCTGGTGATCTCGGGGTCGGTGGCCTCGAGGCCGAGCGGCTCCAAGATGCGCGTGCGGAGGGCCTCCGCATATCGCCTCCCGGCGAGCTCTTCGACGACGAAGCCGAGAGCCTGATAGCCGACGTTCGAATAGAGGTACCGACTTCCTGGGGGGAAGCCGACGTCCGTCTCGCGCAGCGCCCACACGTCGTAGCGCGAGTTCGAGCTCAGGTCGGCACCCACCATCAGGCCGCTCGAGTGCGTGAGCAGATGGCGGATCGTGATCGGCGCGTGCTCGGAGCGAACTTCGAACCAGGGCAGGTAGCGGGTCAGGGGTGCCTCGAGGTCGAGCTCGCCTCGTTCGCGCAGCTGGAGCAACATGACGGAGGTGAAGGTCTTGCCGATGGAGCCGAACTCGAAGTACGTCTCCCGGCTCGTGGGGGTTCCCGCGTCGATGTTCGCGAGGCCGAACGTCTCCGAGGCGACGAGCCCTTCCCTGTCGGTGACCGCCAGCGAGAGGCCCGGGAAACCCTCAACGGCCAGGGTCTCCTCGACGTAGGCGCGGAGAGTGTCGACGGCCACAACAAGACGATCTTAGAGCTCCAACACAATCAGGAGCCATGGTCACCATGCTGTTAGGAATTCTCAGGCCCGATACTGTGAGCGCGTGATCGACTGCGACATCCACCCGCAGATCGGCGACCCCGAGGAGCTGCTCGCCTACGTCGACCCCGCGCAGCGCGAGTGGTTCCGCGCGCAGGGGCCCTCGCTGGGGCTTCCCGGCTACTCCTGGGCCCACCCCGCCTCCTGGTTTCGGCAGGACATCGAGCAGAACGGCCGGCCGCCCGGCTCAGACGTGGACGCGGTCCGGCGCGAGCTGCTCGACCCGAGCGGCATCGACGTCGGCGTCCTGAACGGGGACGACGCGGTGCTCGTCCCGCTGATGCCGAGCCCGTACCGCGCCGCCGAGCTGGCGCGGGCGCACAACGAGTGGCTGCGCGAGCGCTGGCTCGACGCCGAGCCGCGCCTGCGCGCCTCCATCCTCTGCCCGGCGCAGGACCCCCAGGCTGCCGCCGCCGAGATCCGTCGGGCGGCCGAGGACGAGCGCTTCGTCCAGGTGCTCCTCTGCGGCGGCGCCGAGCGGCCGTACGGCGAGCCGCGCTACCTCCCGATCTTCGAAGCCGCCGCGGAGTGCGGCCTGCCCGTGGCCGTGCACTCCGGCGGCGAGGGCATGGGCATCGCCGCCCCTCCGGGTGGCGCCGGCCCCGTGACGTTCTACCTCGAGTGGCACACGCTCGGATCGGCGTGCTCGACGATGTCACACCTCGTCTCGCTCCTCTGCCACGGGACGTTCGAGCGCCTCCCGACCCTCAAGGTGCTCCTGATCGAGGGCGGCATCGCCTGGCTCCCAGGCATGCTCTGGCGGCTCGACACCAACTGGCGCGCGCTCAGGAGCGAGGTGCCGTGGCTCGAGCGCAAGCCGAGCGAGGTCGCGCGCGAGCACGTCCGCTTCTCGACCCAACCGCTGGAGCACACCGACGGGCGCGACGAGACGCTCTTCGAGATGCTCGAGGCTGCCGGCGCGCCGGACAACCTCTGCTTCGCCTCCGACTACCCGCACTGGGACTTCGACGACCCGGGCTTCATGCTCAAGCGGCTGCCGGAGGCATGGCGCGCGAAGGTCCTGCACGAGAACGCCGCCGGGCTCTATGGAGCGCGGCTGGGCCTGCCCGCCGTTGGCTGAGTGGGTCGACGTCGGCGCTGCGGCCGACCTCGAGCGCACCGGGCGTCTCGTGGCCCGCGTGAACGGTCGCGAAATCGGGGTCGTCGCGGAGCCGGACGGCACCCCGCACGGGATCCGGAACCGCTGCCCGCATCACGGAGGGCCGCTCTGCCTCGGGCGCGTCGGTGAGCGGGTCGAGGGCGCGCCCGGAACGTACGAGCTGGCCGGGAGGCACACGCTCCGGTGCCCCTGGCACGGGTGGGAGTTCGATCTCGAGACCGGCGTCTGCGTCGACGAGCCGGGTCTCCGCGCCGCTGTCTACCCGGTGCGGGTCGAGGACGGGCGCGTCCTCGTGCAAGCGTAGTAACGCTCGTATGCGGCTCGGCGTCATGCCATCGCGCATACTGGCGGTATGCAATACTGCATGAGGCAATGACGCATACGAACCCGTTCACCTTCGGCGCGCTGGCGCTCGACCGCGCGTTCGCGAATCGCGAGTCGGAGATCCGAGAGCTCGTCGGCGACATGCAGAACGGGCAGGACGTCCTCGTCTACGCGCCGCGCCGCTACGGCAAGTCCTCGCTCGTGCTCCGTGCTGCGCAGCGGGCGATCCGCAAGGGGATCCTCGTCGGCTACTGCGACCTGATGCGGACGCCGACCAGGGAGCGCTTCGCGGCCGCGCTCGCGAAGACGATATACAGCGATCTCGAGACTGCCGCCGGGCAGGCGATCGAGCGGGCGACGCGACTCTTCCGCGGTCTCCGCATCACGCCGACGATGGAGGTCGACCCGATCGACGGGAGCCTCCGCTTCATCTTCCACGGCGGCAGGCAGCGCGCAGCGGTCGACGACACGATCGAGGCGCTGCTGGCGCTTCCGGGCCAGATCGCCGCCGAGCGCAAGCGGCGCGCCGTGCTCGTCTTCGACGAGTTCCAGGAGATCGTCACGCTCGACCGCGCCTACCCGAACCTCATGAGGGCGGTCTTCCAGGAGCAGCCCGAGGTGGGCCATGTCTACCTGGGCAGCAAGCGCCACGTGCTCGAGCGGATCTTCGAGGACGAGAACGAGCCGTTCTGGCGCAGCGCGAAGCGGCTGGAGATCGGGCCGATCGGGGTCGGCGAGTTCGCCCGCTTCGTCCGTAAGCGCTTCGAGGAGACCGAGAAGGGCATCGACGATCAGGCATTGGACCGGCTGCTCGAGGCGACCGGAGGCCACCCTTACGGGACACAGGAGCTGGCCTACTTCGTCTGGGAAATCGTTCCCACCGGGCACTTCGCACGGCTCCGCGACGTGGAGGCGGCGCTCGCGCAGGCGCTCCGCTCCGAGCACAACCACTTCGCCAAGCTCTGGGACGACGCGCCGCACGCGCAGCGCCTCGTCATGCTCGCGCTGGCGGAGGAGCCCACGGGCTCGCTCTACGCCGCGGAGTACGCGGAGCGGCACGATCTCCCCGCGAAGCCCACTCTCCAGCGGGCCATCGGGGCGCTCGTTGCCAAGGAGGTCGTCGCGCGGGACGAGGGACGCGCCTATCGGATCGTGGAGCCGTTCTTCGCGGACTGGCTCCTGAGCGAGCAGGAGGCCCTGGGCCTCAGGAACGAGCTGCGCGGCCGCTGAGAGCTACCAGCCGAGTGCGGGATCGGCGTGGACCGCCTCCCCCTCGGAGAGCGTCAGGAGCACCCGCGCGTCCCCGATCGGGCCCGCGCCGGAGTCGAGGATGTCCCGGTCCAGGACCACCAGGTCGGCGAGCTTTCCCGGCTCGAGCGTGCCCGTCTCCCCGTCGAGGAAGTTGACGTACGCCGAGCCGGCGGTGAAGGTCCGCAGGGCGGTCGGCAGGTCGATCGCCTCCTGCGCCACCAGCGGCTCCCGGTCGCGCGTCTCCGGCGAGATCCGGGTCACGGCGACCTCGAGCTGCGGCAGGGGGTCGGGGGTGGACACGGACCAGTCGCTGCCGAAGGCAAGGCGTGCTCCTGCCCGGAGCAGGCTGCCGAACGGGTACATGCGCGCGGAGCGCTCGGGCCCGATGAACGGGACTGTCAGCTCGTCCACATAGCCGCTGCTGCAGGCCCAGAGGGGCGAGACGTTGGCGACGACGCCGAGCTCGGCGAAGCGCGGCAGGTCGTCGGGGTGGACGAGCTGGAGGTGGGCGAAGTGGTGGCGCGCGTCGGGGCGGCCGGTCGCGCGCGCGGCGGCCTCGACGGCGTCGAGCGCATCGCGCACGGCCCGGTCGCCGATCGTGTGCACGTGCACCTGAAAGCCGTTGCCGTCGAGCGCGACGACGGCGCGCTCGAGCTCCTCGGGGGAGAGCATGGAGATCCCGCAGTTGTCGGTGCCCACGTAGGGCTCGAGCAACGCGCCGGTGAAGTTCTCGAGGACCCCGTCGGCGAAGATCTTCCCGCCGCGGATCCGCAGCCGTTCGACTTGGCCCTGTGCCCGCTTCTCCCGGAGCTCGTCGATCTGCTCGACGCCGCGCGCACGGTCCCAGAGGAGGTTGCCCTCGACCCGCATCGTCAGGTCGCCGCGGCCGGCCACCGCCCGGTAGGCCGCAAGCTGGGTCGGGTCGTCGATGCGGGCGTCCTGCCACGCCGTGATGCCGAGCTCGTGGTACAGCGCCTGCGCGCGCATGATCCCGGCCTCCCACTCGTCCTGCGTCGTCGGTGGAAGCAGGTCGCCAACGAGGTGCATGGCATGCTCGTGCAGCGTCCCTTGCGGCTCCCCCGCGGCGTCGCGCTCGATGCGCCCGCCGGAGGGGTCCGGCGTGTCCCGCGTGATCCCCGCGAGCGCGAGGGCGCGGCTGTTGACCCAGGCCCCATGGCCGTCGCGGTTGTCGAAAAACGCGGGTCGGTCTGGGAGGATCGCGTCCAGATCGGCCCGGCTCGGCGTGCCGTGCTCGAACGAGTCGATCGACCAGCCCGAGCCGACGACCCACTCGAGCTCCGGACGCTCGGCTGCGTAGCGGGCGATCGCCTTCAGGCAGGCCTCGCGCGAGTGGGCATCGTTCAGAGAGCAGCGGGCCAGCTCGACGCCGGACTCGGCCGGATGGCAGTGGGCGTCCTGGAAGCCGGGGAGAACCGTGCGCCCGTCGATCTCGAGCACGCGCGTCCCCGGCCCTACGTGATCCGCCGCCTCCGTGGCCCGACCGACCCAGGCGATGCGCCCGTCGCGCACCGCCACCGCCTCGGCGACGCTCAGAGCCGCGTCGGCCGTGAAGATCCTCCCGCCTGTGAGGACGAGATCCACCCCGCCTAGGCCCTGATGCAGGCCGCGAGGTGCCCGGCCGCCGCGCCTGCGGGAACTCGCAGCTCCGGATCCGTGCTCCGGCAGTCGGGGATGGCGATCGGGCAGCGGGGGTTGAAGCGACAGCCCGGAGGCACTGCGATCGGGTTCGGGGTCTCCCCGTGGAGGATCTGCGGGGCCGCGTACGCGCGCGGGTCGCGCTGGGGCACTACCGAGATGAGGGCCTTCGTGTACGGGTGCTTCGGGTTGGTGACGACCTCCCGCGCCGGGCCTTCCTCGACAATTCGCCCCAAGTACATGACGGCAATCCGGTCCGCGTAGTGGGCGGCAGTCGAGAGGTCGTGGGTGATCATGAGGATGCCGAGGCCACTCTGCCGCAGCCCGTCCAGGAGGGCGAGGATCCCGGCGCGCACTGACACGTCGAGCATCGAGACCGGCTCGTCGGCGAGGAGAAGTTGAGGGTCGAGCACGAGGCTGGCGGCGATGGCCACGCGCTGGCGCTGGCCTCCCGAGAGCTCGTGGGGGTAGCGGTCGATGAAGAGCTCGGGTGGAGTCAGCCCCGCGCGCGTGAGCGCCTCGCGGACGCGCTGCTCGCGTTCGGCGTGCCCGCCGCCCTCGTTGTGGACGAGCAGCGGTTCCTCCACGGTCGCTCGAACCCGGAAGCGAGGATCGAGAGACTCGTACGGGTCCTGGAAGAGGAGCTGCGCGTGTCGGCGCAGCGTCCGCATCCTCCTGCTGGAGACCTTTGAGATGTCCTCGCCGAGGAAGCGGATCGTCCCCGACTCGGGCTCGACGAGGCGCAGGATCGACTGCGCCGTCGTGGTCTTGCCGCTCCCGGACTCGCCTACGAGCGCGAGCATCTCGCCCTTGCGGAGCGAGAAGGACACTCCGTCGACGGCGCGGACGGCCAGCTTGGGGCGGCTCGAAACCGTGCCCACCAGTCCACGAGGCACCGGGAAGCGCGTGACGAGATTCTCGACCTCGAGCAAAGCCGACTGGCCGTAGTCGCTCACGACGCGGCCTTCAGGGCCGGATCGTTGAGGTGGCACGCTGCGAGGTGGTCTTGGGTGGTCGCGATGAGCCGCGGCTTGATCGTTGCGCACGGCGCGAACGAGCTGTCGCAGCGCAGCGTGAACGGGCAGCCCGTGAGCTCCCGGTCGAGCCGTGGAGGCGTGCCCGGGATGGAGACGACCTCGTCCGTCCCGTAGAGGTCGGGGGTGGCCGCGAAGAGGAGCCGTGTGTAGGGGTGGCGCGGGTCGTGGTAGAGCGTGTCCGTCGGGCCGAGCTCGACGATTTCTCCCGCGTACATGACCGCGGCCCGCTCGCAGACCTGCGCGACGACCGGAAGGTCGTGCGTCACGAGGATGAGCGCGAGCCCGAAGTCGTCCGTGAGCCCGACGAGGAGCTGGAGGATCTGGGCTTGCACCATTACGTCGAGTGCCGTCGTCGGCTCGTCGGCGAGGAGGACCTTCGGCTTGCACGCGAGCGCCATTGCAATCGCGGCCCGCTGGCGCATCCCGCCCGAGAACTGATGCGGGTAGCTGCTTGCCCGCGCAGCAGGAATCCCCACCCGCTCGAGCAGCTCTCCCACCTGCCTCCGCGCCTGCCGGCCGCTAGCAGTCCCGTGGAGCTCCATCGGCTCGACAATCTGCTCACCTACCGTCTTCACCGGGTTGAAGGCGTTCATCGCGCCCTGGAACACCATCGCAATGTCCACCCAGCGATGCGGGCTCACCGAGTCCTCGCCCTCGGCGAGGATCTCCTCGCCGTTGAGGTAGACGCGGCCGGCGACGCTCGCCGAGGGCGGCAGGAGCCCCATGGCGGCGAGGATCAACGTTGTCTTGCCGCACCCGGACTCGCCGACCAGGCCGAGGCGCTCCCCCTCCTCGAGCTCGAGTCCGACGCCCTGCACCGCATGCAGCTCGCGGCCGCCTTCGAGGTCGAACCAGACGTGCAGGTCCTCGAACTGGAGCAGGGGGACGCTCATCGGCCGGTTCCAGGCCGCTGAGCGAGCCGAAGGCGAGTGACGCTCATTTGGAGTCGAGCGCTCCCTTGAGCGGCCGGAGCCGGAAGCGGCGCACGGACAGGTGGCCGACACGGAGACGGGGGTTGAGGGCGTCCTCCATTCCCATGCCGATCATCGTGCACGCAAGGATGACAAGCGTGACGCAAACTCCGGGCGGGACGATCGCCCACCATGCGTCGTTGAGGACCGCGTCGCCGTCGAAGGCGTTTTCGATCAGCTTTCCCCAGGAGATGAGCGCGGGGTCGCCGAGGCCGAGGAACGTGATGTAGGTCTCGGCGAAGATCGCGATCGCGATCGTGAGGACCGTGTTGGCGATCAGGAGCGGTAGCACCTGCGGCAGCACGTGCTTTCGGATCAGCCGCTGGTTGCCGGCTCCAAGCGCACGGGCCCGCGTGACGTAGGTCCGCTCGCGAACGCTCTTGGTCTGGGCGCGGATGAGCCGAGCGGTGCTCGTCCAGTAGATGATCCCGATGATGAGGATGATGTTGGTGAGGCTGCGACCGAAGAGCGCGGCGACGATGATCATCAGCGGAATGTCGGGGATTACGAGGGTGTAGTCGGTGATGCGCATCAGCACCGTGTCGCTCTTGCCGCCGTAGAAGCCCGACCAGAGCCCGATCGTCCCGCCGATGAGCATGGCGACCAGCGCAGCAGCGAAGCCGACGATGAGCGAGACGCGCGAGCCCGCTATGACGAGCGAGAGCATGTCCGCTCCACCGTCGTCCGTGCCGAGCCAATGGGCGCTCGACGGCGGCTCGTAGACGTCGCCGGTTTTCGCCCGCGGGTCGTACGGCTCGAGGAGCGGCGCGAAGATCGCGACGAGGATGAAGAGGGTTAGGACGGTGAGCCCGACGATCATCGACGGCCGCCGGAGCGCCGAGGAGCGGAGGAAGCCGAGCCGCCCGGGGGGCGTGACGCCGCTGACGTCGGCGACAGCGGCCCCCTCGTCGAACGCGGTTGGAGGGAGCGAGGGGACGCTCATGCCTCGACCACCCGCGGGTCGAGCTTCACGTACAGGAGGTCGGCGATCAGGTTGAAGAGGATCACCGAGAATGTGAGGAGCAGGAAGATCGCTTGGAGGAGCGGCCAGTCACGCTGGTCGATCGCCTCGACAGTCTCGAGCCCGATGCCCGGGTAGGAGAACACGTACTCGATCGTGATCGATCCGCCGATGATGAACCCGAGCGACAGGGCGATGAGGGTGACGATGGGGAGGAGCGCGTTGCGAAAGCCGTGCTTCCGCACGATCTGCCAGTTCGAGAGCCCCTTCGCCCGCGCCGTGAGCACGTAGTCCTCGCCGAGCGTCTCGAGCATCGCCGACCGCACGATGAGCGCGTAGTCACCGTAGAGGACGAGCCCGAGCGTCAACGCCGGGAGGATCATGTGCCGGAGCCGATCAACCGCTACCTCCAGCCATGAGGGGTCTTCCAGGACGCCGAGCGTGGGATCCTCGATCCCGGACGTCGGCAACCCGACCGCGCCGGCGACGAAAAGGACGATGATCAACCCCAGCCACTGGGTAGGCATCGAGTAGAAGGCCAGCGACGTCCAGAGGCCACTCTTGTCGACCACCGTGTCCCGTCGCCAGGCGGAGATCACCCCTGTCAGCGTCCCGAAGACGATCGCGAACAGCGTTCCGAGCGCGATCATCGGGATGGTGTTCTTGAGCGGCTCCCAGAGCTCGGTCCGCACCTCCTTCTGGGTACGCAGAGAGCGGCCGAGATCCCCTGTCGCCAGACCGGCGACGTAGAGCCGGTACTGCTCCCACTTGGACTTGTCGAGGCCCAGCTCCTGCCGCTGGATCTCCTTGAACTCGGCGCTGCACTGACGGCACCTCAGCGCGTCCACGGCGTCCCCGGGGACCGCGCGGAAAAGCACGAAGTTGAGCGTGATCGCGACGAAGAGCGTGACGATCGCGAAAAAGACGCGCTTGATGACGTAGTCCGCCGACCTCACGCTCGAGCCCTTCGGCCGCCTCGTCTCTGTTCGCGCTTACTCGACCATGTACGGCGACGTCCAGTACTTCTTCGAGTACGCGTTGAGATCAGTCTCGATGCCGGCCCACTTGGCCGAGTGGGCATCGATGTACACGTGATTCGTGAGCTGCGTGTAGACCCAGTTGTCGTAGATCACCTGCTGCATCTCCCAGACGAGCTGCTTGCGCTCCTCGGGGTCGACGAGAGTGCCCTGCTCCTCGTACATCTTGTCGTACTCGGGGTTGTCCCAACCGGTGTCGCTCCACGAGCACCACTGGCTCTTGGTCACGACCGAGAGCATGAAGTCCGGGTCGACGTAGCCGACCCAGTCCCACATGGCGATGTCGAAGGTCGCGTAGCCCGTGTTTGCCTTGGCGTCACAGTTCTCGTCGGTCTCGAGGGCGTAGCTCGCGGCCGTGTCGCCGCCGACCTTTTGCGTCACCTCGACTCCCGCCTCCGCGAAGCCTTCCTGCACGACCTCGAAGGAGCGGTCGACGTTGAAGTCGGTGGACGTCGGCGTGATGATCTCGTACTTCATCGGATGGGCGGCCTGGGCGTACTCGCCGGTCGTCGCCGGGGCGACGCGGATCCCGTCCGACCCTCTCTCGTACCCGAGCTCGTCCAGCATCCGGTTGCCCTCCTCGCAGTCGTACACGAGCGGGCCGAGGTTCGGGTTCTCCATCTCACCTGTGATGTGACCGGGGAGGCTCTCGACGAGGGTCGCGTAGCCATTGAAGACCACCTCGATGATCCGCTCGCGGTCGACGCACATGGAGAGCGCCTTCTTCACCTGCGGGTCGAGCAGCTCGCGGTTCCGTGGCTTGCGCGGGTTCGAGTTCCAGGTGATGTTCGTCGTCTCGGCGCCCGGTACCTCGTTCACGACGAGGTTCTCGTCCTCCTTGAGGACGTCCACTGCGTTGAAGGGCACCTGGTCGACCCAGTCGAGGTTGCCTTGCTGCAGCTCGGCGATCATCGAGTCCGAGTTGGTGAAGTAAGTAAGCGTCACAGCCTCCGCGTTGGAGGGCTCCCCGTAGTACCCCTCCCACGGGATGAAGACGGTCGTGCCCTTCTTCTCGTACTCCTTGATCGTGTACGCGCCGGCGGAGACGATGGGCAGGTTCTGCTCGGGGTGGAACGTCTTGAGCCCCTTCCCGTCCGAGCCGACCAGCGGCTCCCAGACGTGCTGCGGGAGGATGAAGAACTGCTCGAGCTGCGCGAGGACGTTGCCGACCGGCGTTTCGTAGTGGATGACGAGCGTGTTGTCGTCGACAGCCTCTGCGTTCTTCACATGCAATAGTGCGGCCGCGGCGACGGCGGTCGGGCCGCCCGCGTACTCGAGCGTCGTGTTGATCGTCCACGCCGCGTCGGCGGCCGTCAGCGGCGTCCCGTCGGACCACGTCCCGCCCGGCTTGAGCTTGAACGTCCAGTCCAACCCGTCGGCCGAGGTCTCCCACGACTCGGCCCAGTCGCCCTCGATCACGAGCCCCTCGTCGCTCGTGGCGTACTGCACGAGCTGCGGAAAGATCATGATCATGCCCTGGTAGGCCTGCGACTCGATGTAGTTGAAGGGGTTGAGCGAGTCGATGTAGTTGATCGAGCCCACCCGGAGGATTCCGCCCTCGACCGGCGTGCCCTCGGTCGCACCAGTTCCCTGTTGCGCCCCGGTGTCGTCGTCGTCTCCGCCGCAACCGGCGAGACCAACAACCATCACCAGAGTCGCGATCAAGAACAGCGCTCGCTTCATGCTCACACTCCTTCTCTTTTCGTCGCCAGGCCGGACTGCTCGATCGTGAGCGTCCTCGCGTCTGCATCGAGCGTCGCGTCGACGCCGAGCGGAATGGCTGCGAGGTGCTTCCCGTGCCCCAAGGGAAGCTTGTATAGCACGGGGACGCCGAGTGGCTCCAGGTGAACCTCCAGCACGTCCTCGAGCGACCGCACGCGCGGCCACCCCGCCGGATGGTCCCCCCAGTCGCACTTCTCCATGTCCCCTACTACGACTCCGCGGACGCCTTGGAGTTTGCCGGCGTGCGCGAGCTGGGTCAGAGCCCCGTCCAGGTAGTAGGTCGGCAGGTGGGTGTCCTCGAAGAAGAGAATCGCCCCGTCGAGGTCGACCTCCCACGGCGTGCCCATGGTCTGCATGAGGAGCCAGAGGCAGCCGCCCGCGAGCGGGGCGGTGACCTTCCCGCCTCGAATCGCACGCGAGTACGGGTCGTCAGGGTTCGTCGGGACCTCGCCGGCACCCCCGCCCCGAAGCACGTCCAGCAGTCGCTCCTTCGAGAACGCGGTCGTCTCGGGGTCGCCCATGCCCAGGAGTCCGTTGCCGTAGAACGTGGCGAGCCCTGTCCGCTGACGGACGGCGACGTGGAGCGCCGTGATGTCCGAGAAGCCGACGAAGGGCTTCGGGCTCGCGGCGATCGCGTCGAAGTCGAGGCGGGGAATGACCTGCGCGGAGCCGTAGCCACCCTGCAGGCACTGCACGACGTCGACTTCGGGGTCGGCGAAGAGTGCGTTCAGGTCGGACGCGCGGTCGCGGGCGTCGCCGGCGACGAAGTCGTCGCGGGCGAGCACGTGGTCGGCCAGCTTGACCCTGTAGCCCTGCGCCTCCCACCACGCGACACTCCTGAGGACGTCGGACCGGCTCTCGTACGGGCTCGCCGGCGCCGCGACGCCGATCGTGCCGCCGTCGGGGAGCGGCTTCCCGAAGAGGCGAGCCGAGTTCAAAACCGGTAGACCTGCGCCTCCGAGTGGCACGGGTTGCCGCGCCCGTACGCGATCTCTCCGGCGGTGACGTCGGCGACGCACCAGAAGACCGTCTTCACGGCCTTCGGCTCGTCTGCGTGCCGGCAGATCGCGTTCTCGCCGTTCTCGTGGTCGGAGAGGATCTCGCGGAGCCCCTCCACGGTGAAGCCGTCGCCGACCGCTAGCTCGCGTGCCCGGTCGAGGCGCGCGCAGGAGCTCTCGTAGTCGCCCTCGCGCTCGAAGGGCCGCATCTCGGCGTGCGCGTAGTGGTTCGTGTGCGTGAGGAAGCCGTCTCGAGGTTGATCCGTCTCCGAGCTGGTAGCCGAGGCCTCGACGTTGACCGCGCTCCCGTCGGCGTGGGCCAGCACCCAGTTGTAGGCGGACGACCGGGCCGGATGAAGGGTGGCGTCGATGGCGTCCAGCAGCGTCCGGCGCGTGAGCACGTCGCGCACCTGGAGCAGACGCGGGATCCCGATGCCCTCGTCGTTCGGCGAGACCTCGTTGCCCGTGACGGAGAGGCCGGCGTCGTTCCAGCCCACGCTGATCAGCGGGCCGGCTCCCAGCGAGAACACGACGGGCTCGCCCGGCACGCGCCGCTCGATCGCCACGATCCCGGCCTCCTCCTCGGCGTAGAGGTCGTTCGTGTGCGCGACGAGCACGTGCCCGTCCGCGGTGCCCGCGCCCGTGACGACGAGGTCGGTGCAGCCGGTCGGCGCCTCGGCGGGCGCGAGTTCCTCGATCGAGGCGGCGAAGACCTCCAGCGGATCGAGCCCGGCGCCCTCGGCGGCGCCGTCGAGCTCCTCCACGATCCACGGGACGTGCTCCAGGGTGACCGCCCGGTAGCGGGAAGCGAGCGCGAGATCCGGCAAAGGCTCGACGACCATCCGCCGCATCTCGTCGGCGGTGGCGGCGCCGATCTGCCGCCCGACCTCCCGGTGGCTCCCGGAGGCGCGGATGAGCGGGATCGGCGGCGGCGTCACAGCGTCTCCTGCGGCTCGCGCCGCTGCGGCAGCGGCTTTGCGAGCAGGTCGCGGACGAAGCCGAGGCACTCCTCCACCGCGGCGGCCAGGAAGGCCTCGCCCTTCTCCGCCGTGCCCTTGGAGGCGTCGCCCTGGATCCCGGTGACCGAGAAGGCCGACCACCACGGCATCACGCGCATGGGTCCGTCCGACCACTCCATGAACGAATACTCGCCGGCCGGGAAGCCGCGCTCGTCGAGCGCCTTCTCCATCTCGACGGCGTCCGGGTCGATGGCGAGATAGATGGACGTCTCGAGCTCGCAGGCGTGGGCCATCCCGCCCGCGTCCGAGTCGCGGATCACCTCGATCCGCGCGAGCGCCTCCTTCCCGGAGAGGTAGAAGGCCGAGCCGGCGAGGACGTCGGGATGGTCGACGCAGACGAGGCGCGCAGCTGCGTCCACGAACGGCTGGTTGGAGCCGTGCCCGTTGAGGAAGAGCATGCGCCGGAAGCCGTGCCGCGCGAGCGAAGTGCCCACGTCCTTGCAGTAGCGAGTGAACGTGTCCCAGCCGATCGTGATCGGCCCCGGGAAGTCCATGTGGTGCGGCGAGTAGCCGTGCGAGATGATCGGGAGGAGCACGATCTCCTCCGGCGCCGCCTCGGCCGTGCGCCGGCAGATCTCCCAGGTGATGCGGACGTCCGTGTCGATCGGTAGGTGCGGCCCGTGATCCTCGAGCGTCGCGACCGGGATCAGGCAGACCCGCTCCTCGGACGCCGCCCGGCGCACCTCGGGCCAGCTGAGCCGCTCGTAGAGGAGAGGGCTGCTCCACATCGCCTATGCGAGCGAGGCGTCCAGCGCGATCTCGGGCACGCCGGCGAGGGCCTGCGAGACCGGGCAGTTGGCCTTCGCGTCCTCGGCTGCCGCGCGGAAGCCCTCCTCGTCGAGGCCGGGAACGGTGCCGCGGATCGTGAGGACGACCTTCGTTATCCCCTCGCCCGGCTGGAAGGTGACCGTCGCGCTCGTCTTCAGCTGCCCCGGCGGCGTGCCGGCCTCGGCGAGCCCGTGCGAGAGGGCCATCGAGACGCAGGCCGCGTGGGCGGCGGCGATCAGCTCCTCCGGGCTGGTGCGGCCGGCGGGCTCCTCGGCGCGCGACGCCCAGGTTATGTCGAGCGGCCCGAACGCCCCGCTGCCGACGCTGTCGATCCTCCCGGCTCCGTCCAGGAGGCCGCCGGTCCACGTCACCTCGGCCTGGCGATCGGTTGCCATCCGGCTCCCTTCGGTCGTTGACGCTTGCGCGACTGTATCGCGGCGCGCTCTGCGTCTGCCGCGCGGATCCCGCACCGGCCGAAGCGACTTCCGAACGTGCTCCGCCCGCGCGGCGGTCGCAGCGCGGGCGGAGCGGTGCTCGGGCCTCTGAGTGCGGCCGGCGTTACGCGGCCGGGCTCGCCTCGGAGGTCTTGGCGCGTCGCTCGGCCTCCTCGATGAACGGCTTGAAGTTGATGCCGTAGAAGATCTTCTTGAGGAGCGGCCGCATCACGATCCCGCGGACGAAGCCCAGGGATTGCGACGCGTCGATCGTCAGCGTGGAGTGCTCGGCGTCGACCCGGCGGATCGTCCAAGTGGACCGGGCGGACTCGCTGCCCTCGTAGGTGCGCTCGACGACGAGGTCGCCGCTCCGCTGGTAGCGGTCGAACGCCCGAACCCGCTTGGCGATCTTCGTCTTGCGATCCGCGAGGAACTCGGCTCCCCAGTTGTCCTTGCGGACGATCTCCACCTTGATCAGCGCCGAATTGAACTCCGGGTAGCTCTCGTAGTCGGTGACCACGTCGAAGAGCTGCTCCGCGGACGCGTTGGCCGGGGCGGTGTCGTTGAAGTGGATGTTCATGGTCCTTCCTTTCGGTGGTCGTGTGCTGTCTGCGTGACCGTTGCTACCCACGGCTCACGCGCATCGGGTCGTCGAGAGCGATGACGACCGGTTCGAGGTCGGGCGGTCCAGGCGCGGTGTAGCGGACGTCCTGGAAGGGCTTCGGGCCGGGGCCGCCGGGGTTGTAGAACGCTCGATATCCGCCTTCGAGCGAGGGGATCTCCACGAAGGTGACGCTGCGGGCAGCCGTCTCGTCGCCGACGAGGATGATGTCGATGTAGTTGTCGCGGTCTTCCTGGTAACAGTCGTCGTAATAAACGCCGTCCTCGGGGTCTTCCGCCTTCCCCAGGTCGGAGAGGCCGACGACGCGGAGGGTGCCCCCGGCGACTGCGTACGCCACGCCGACCTCGTCCAGGATCACGGTCCTCCCGTCCGGGCCCGTGGCGTGCACGCGGAAGAAGTCCTCGAACATGTCGGGCCGCAGGCCCGTGACCCCGTCCGGCGAGAAGCCACCGGTGGTCAGGACCCGGAGGCGGAAGTCACCCTCGTCGTAGAGCGCGACCTCGTCGTTGGGCAGGTATCCGAACCTGTCCATCACGTCGACGCCACCCTCGCCGGCGGCGTGCTCGTCGACGTCGTTCAGCTTCGCCCCGACGAGCTTGGGGCCAGAGTCGTAGCCGGACGTGTCGGTCGTCCACGTCAGCCCTACTGCGCTCGCCTCGCGGCCGCCGGGGCCGACGAGGAGGAGCGGCGTGTCGTCCTCCACGATCTCCAGCTCGACTGGGAAGAGGGCGCCGGGCTCGGTGCTCTTCAGGCGGTTGCCGAAGTCTCCGAAGACGACGACCGTGTTGCGCTCGTTGTCCTCCCAGTTCGGGTTCATCCCCGCCGCATGCGGAAAGACGACCTCACCGGTGTTGAGCGTGAACTTGAAGTCCGAGGGGTCGGCCGTCTCAGTCGCGACGGGCCAGCTGAAGACGATCGGCAGCCCGTCGTCGTGATCGGCGTATCCTCGGTACCCACGCCCGATCGTGTCGGCGGAAGCCGCCGAGGTAAGCATGCTCGTCTCGGGCGCTTCGCCGCTCGTGCAGGTGAGCTCCTCGTGCCAGGAGCCGCCGGCCTCGCGGACGCTTTCCCGCGTCACTTCAGGGAGCCCGATGATGTTGTCGAACCCCATCCCCGCAGAGAGGATCTCGGGCTCGCTGCTCCAGTAGTCGGCCGCCTCGAGCTTGCCGTTGGTGAATCCGCGAAGCGCAGCTCCCTGGGCGTACTGCACCGCCGCGAGCGCGGCCAGCGCGAGCAGGCAAAGCCCGGTCAGGCCGTAGGCGATTCTCTTCTTCCATTTCCTGCTCATCGCTCCTCCGGTTGGATGCTCATGGGATCCGGATCTCGGTGATCTCGATCGGGGTGGTTCGCCGGGCCACGTACCGCGGCAGCAGCGCGAGCGCCTGGGCGCGGCCTTCCGCCTTCACGAACCACCACACCGCGTGGCCGCCCGTCAGGCAGCTGGACGTCGCCGGCCGACGCCGGAGCGGGCTCTCGAAGCCCGTCCAGGCCGCGAAAGCCGCCTCACAATCGCGCGGTGAGTGCCGGTGATGAAGGAGGTAGCTCGGCATGGCCGTCAGCGTGCTCGAGAGGCCGCCTGAAGACATCGGGGAGACCCCCTGAACCGAGTCCCTGAACTCCAATAAGCTGACCCTCAGGTGCGTGCGGACTCCACCGGGGTCACGGTCGGGCGCGAACTGGAGCTCGAGGAGCTCGACGCAGCGCTCGAGGCCTTGGCGGGGGGCGTAGCGACGTGTCTGGCGGTCGTCGGAGAGCCCGGCATCGGCAAGACGCACGTGCTCGGCGAGCTTCGCCGCCGCGGTGACGATAGGGGCTACGCGGTGCTCGCGGGCTCGGCCTCCGAGTTCGAGCGCGACCTGCCGTTCAGCGTGTGGACGGACGCGCTCGACGCCTACGTCGCCGCGCAGGAGCTCCGCCTGGACGAGGGCTGGGATCGTGACCTGGTCGCCGAGCTTGGAGGGGTTCTCCCTTCTCTCCGCCCACCCGGCGAACGCGCGCCGTCGGTAGCCGACGAGCGCTATCGCGCCCACCGCGCGGTTCGCGGGCTCCTCGAACGGCTCGCTCGGTATCGGGCGCTGGTGATCGTCCTCGACGATCTGCAGTGGGGCGACGCGGCGTCGGTCGAGCTGCTCGCCGCGCTGCTTCGCCGCTGGCCTGAGGGGCCCCTTCTTCTCGCCGTCGCGTTCCGCCCGGCTCAGGCGCCGGCGTCGCTGACGACGGCCCTGGCAGTGCCGGCGGTGCGAAGGATCGAGCTCGAGCAGCTCACAGAGGCGCAGGCGGCCGAGCTCTTGGGCCATCTTGATGCCCCCATTGCGGCGGCGATCTATCGCGAAGGAGGCGGCAACCCGTTCTACCTCGAGCAGCTCGCGCGTGCCTACCCGGACGGTACGCCTTCGACGGCGCTCGGCGGCGGCAAGGTCGAGGCTGCCGGCGTTCCGGCCGCCGTGGAGGCGGCTCTCGCCGGGGAGCTCGCGCCCCTCGGGACCGCCGAGCGCGGGCTGCTCGACGCGGCGGCCGTCGTCGGCGATCCGTTCGAGCTCGACCTGGCGGCCGCGGTTGCCGAGTTGCCTACCGCAGCGGCGCTCACCGCGCTGGACACGCTGCTCGTGCTCGACCTCGTGCGCCCGACGGCGGCGCCGCGGCGCTTCGGGTTCCGGCACCCGCTCGTGCGCCGGTCCGTCTACGAGGCAGTCCCCGGAGGTTGGCGACTCGCGGCTCACGCCAGAGCAGCAGGCGCGCTGGCCGCGCGCGGCGCCTCGGTCGGTGAGCAGGCCCACCACGTGGAGCAGTCGGCTGCCAAGGGCGACAAGGAGGCGATCGAGCTCTTGCTCGCCGCCGCCGCCGGCGCGGCTGTGCGCGCGCCCGCCGCGGCCGCACGCTGGCTCGAAGCTGCCGTACGACTGCTTCCCGAAGCCGATCCGAGGCAAGTGGAGGTTCGGGAACCGCTCGCGCGGGCCCTTCGCTCGCTGGGCGAGCTCGAGCGCTGCCGTGCGACGCTGCTCGAGGCCGCCGGCCTCCTTCCTCCCAACGCGGTCGTGCGAAGGGTCGAGCTGACCGCGCACTGCGCCGCCGTCGAGCACTGGCTGGGCCGGCATGAGGAGGCCCACCGGCGTCTGGTGCGCGCGTGGGAGGACCTGCCCGATCCCTCGACGGCCGAAGCCGTCGTTCTCCAGATCGAGCTGGCGGTGGACGGGCTCTACGAGCTGGACTTCGAGCAGACGGTCGAGACGGGAGAACGGGCGCTAGCGACCGCGCGGGCCGTGGGCGACCGAGCGCTCGTCGCGTTGGCCGCCTCGGCACTGTGCCTCGGCGAGACGCTTGCGGGCCGGATCGACGACGCACGTCGGCACCTCGAGGACGCGCTCGTCGCGGTCGACCGCCTCCCGGATCTCGAGCTGGCGCCGCGGCTCGAAGCCCTGTACTACCTCGCCTGGGCCGAAACCTATCTCGAGCGCTACGACGACGCCCTCGCCCGCGTGGATCGCGGTCTGTCCATCGCCCGCGCGACGGGCGCCGGGCAGTTGCTCGTGCCGCTGCTCCTGGCCCGGAACTTCCCCCTGGAGATGCAGGGACGCCTCGCGGAGGCGCTGGAATGCTGCGAGACGGCGCTCGAGGCGGCGCGCGTGGCAGCGAGCCCGCACGAGGTCTTCCGCGCGCTGTTCGAGCTCGGCTGGACGCGGTACTTCGCCGGCGATCTCGATGGGGCCATCGCCGCCTACGAGGAGAGCGCTCTGCTCGACCCCCGGCTGGCCGGAGGGACGATCCCGAACGCCGGCGGCGGGCCCGGATGGGGGCTCGGGGTTGCCTGGTTCGACGCCGGCCAGGTCGAGCGGGGCCGGGCGATCCTGCTCGAGCTCGGTGCCGACGAGGTCGCGCGCACGATGCCCGTCGAGCGTTGCTTCGACTGGGAAAGCCTCACGCTCGTCGAGCTCGCCGCCGGGAACATGGAGGCGGCCGACGGTTATGCGAGCCGCGCGGAGGAGGACTCGGCGCGCCTCGGGCTGCAGCTTCCCGTGGCCCTCGCCGGTCGCGCCCGCGCTGCGGTCCTCCTTGCGAGCGGCGAGCCGCTCGAGGCAGCCGACGCCGCCGCGAAGTCCGCGGCTGCGGCGACGGCCGCGGGAGCGCGCCTGCAGGCAGCGTTCTCGCGTGGCCTCGAGGGTCGCGCGCTCTCGGCCGCAGGCCGGCGTCAGGAGGCCCTCAGGGTGCTTCGGGTAGCCGAGCGGGAGCTCGACGAGTACGGCTCCATCCGCGCACGCGACGAGCTGCGGCGCGAGCTTCGCAGGCTGGGGGCGCGCGCGGAGCCTCGCGGTCCGGGTAGCCGGGAAAAGAGCGGGGTAGCGGCGTTGACCGAGCGCGAACGGGAAATCGCCGGCCTGGTGACCGACCGGAGGACGAACCGCGAGATCGCCGCTGCCTTGTTCCTCAGCGAGAAGACGGTCGAGTCGCACCTCCGCAGCATCTTCCGCAAGCTCGGCGTCACTTCCCGCGTCGAGGTGGCGCGGACCGTCGAGCGCGACGAGCGCTGAGTTCCGGGCCCACGCGGGCTGCTGCTACTGTTGTCGCACCAGGCCGGCATCGGGTCGGCCGTGAGATGAGCTTCTCGTTCCTCCTTCGAGCGTTCGGGCAAGGCGAGTCTCGAACGAACAGAGGAGTAGAACGTTGTCCCAGAAGTCCTTCCGCGGGCTGGGCGTGTCGCAGTCTGTTGCCGACGCGCTGGCCGCCCGCTCGATCCACGAGCCCTTCAGCATCCAGGAGCTCGTCCTTCCCGACGCGCTCGCCGGCCTCGACGTGCTGGCGAAGTCGCCCACGGGCTCGGGCAAGACCCTCGCGTTCGCCCTGCCGATCGTCGAGCGGGTCGAGCCGCGCGACGGAAAGCCGAGCGTCCTCGTGCTCGCCCCGACCCGGGAGCTCGCGCAGCAGGTCACCGACGAGCTTCGCTTCGTCGCGAAGCCGAAGGGCCTGCGGATCGCCCCGGTCTACGGCGGCGTGCCGATCAAGAGCCAGGCGGCCAAGGCGCGCGAGGCGCACGTCGTCGTCGCCACTCCGGGCCGGCTCGAGGATCTCGTGCAGCGCAAGCTGATCGGTCTCGACCGCATCCGGATCCTCGTCCTCGACGAGGCCGACCGCATGCTCGACATGGGCTTCAAGCCTCAGGTCGACAAGCTCGTCCGGCGCCTGCCGAGCAACCGGCAGACGATGTTCTTCTCCGCGACCCTCGACGGCGAAGTGGGCGTGCTGGCGCGCGCCTACACCTCGAGCCCGTCGCGCTTCTCGGCCGAGCTTCCGGCGGACCGGGCGTACGGTGAGATCGAGCACCGCTTCGTCCCCGTCGAGCAGTCGACGAAGGTCGAGACGCTCGTCGAGCACCTCCAGGGCAACAGCGGGCTGACGCTCGTCTTCGTGCGCACGAAGCGCGGCGCCGACCGGCTCGTGTCCCGCCTGCGCCGCCACGGCGTCAAGGCGGAGGCGCTCCACGGCGATATGTCCCAGTCCTCGCGCCGGCGCGCGCTCGACCGCTTCGAGCAAGGCAAGGTGCCAGTGCTCGTGGCCACCGACGTCGCCGCCCGTGGCCTCGACATCGACGACGTCGAGCACGTCGTCAACTACGACCCGCCGGACGAGGACAAGGGCTACCTCCACCGCACGGGCCGCACGGGCCGCGCGGGGCGGAGCGGGATCGCTGTGACCTTCGTCCTGCCGGAGCAGCAGGCGGAGACGAGCCGGGTCGCCGGCCGGCTGGGCCATCGCGAGCAGTTCGAGAGCGCCGGGATGAAGTCCGCGCGCCCGAAGCTCGTCTACACGAGCCGCCGCGGTCGGCGCTCGAGGTGGTAGCCCCCTAACTCTCCGACGTGCGCGGCACGTTCCACGTGCTGAGGCCGCGCGGGCGGCGAACGAGGCCCGGAATCGTCGCGCGCACGACTGTCAGGAGCGAGAGCAGCCAGTAGGCGAGCGGATACCACGCAGCCCAGGGAAGCTGGTCGGCCTGCCCGTCGGCGTCGAGCACGAGGACGAGCTCGCCGCGGCAGAGGCCGAGCGCGTCGTTGAGCGCGTTCGACTTGCCTTCGTTCACGGGCTTCGACAGGAGGCGGGCACGACCGTCGGCGACGTACGAGCGTGCGGCCGTCCGCGTGCCGTCCGTCGACCCGTCGTCGACGACGATGACGTCGAGCTCGGGCCAGCGGATCGCGAGGGCGCGCTCGATCGCGCCTGCCACCATGGCCTCCTCGTCGTGGGCCGGGATGACGACCGAGACGACCGGGTAGCGAGCCTTTGCCCTCTCGAGGTCGCCTGCTGCGGGGACGTACCACCGCTTCGGGGTTCGCCGCACCGACGACGCGACTGCGCCGAAGCCGACCAGGGCGCAGCCCCAGAGCGGGTAGCACGCGAGGAACGTGATCAGGAGCGTGTAGAGGGGGCGGAGCCGAGAGCCTCCCGGAAGACCGTCCGTTCTCGGACTCCTGCACGCTCACGTAGGTGCGCACGCTGCCTTCCACCCGCACCGCGACCTCCCCAGCGAGCCCAGCTCCCTCGGCCGGAGGCGTGTGGACGGCGGCCTCGATCGCCGGCGCGCCCGCCCGCCGGCGCATGACGGCCGGGCGGAGCGCGAGCGCGCTCAGCACGGTGAGGACCGCGACCGTGACGACGACGGTCGCGAGGAAGGTGGCGACGTGCAGCGCATCAGGGCTCGCGCGAAGCGCGAGCCAGACGATCAGCGCCGCCCAGAGCAGCCAGCCGAGGGCTCCTGCGACGAGCTGGCGCGCGCGGTGCCGACCGTCGTCGGCACCGCCGGTCATGACCCTGATCGGAGGCTGTTCGGACATGTGGGCTGGCCACGTTCCCAGTCCGTTATCGGCGCAGGGCAGCATGGTGCTGTAGGTGTGAGCGCGCGCGCACCGTGTCGCGGACGGCGAGCGAAACGACGACGGCGGTCGCGCAGACCGCGAGCGCGAGCAGCGACGCCACCGCCGCGACCGGGACGAGGGCAGCGAGGGCTGCGAGCGCGGCGATCCGCGACCACGGCACGTACTCCCAGAGCGCCCACTTGAAGAGCGCGTTGCCGGCCAGGTAGAGGGCCGGCCCGCCCAGGACGAGCGCCGTGGTCTCGATGGTCGCAGGGTCGAGCGGGTGCGCGATCAGCTCCTCGTCCGCAGCGGCGGCCACGATGATCCCGGCGATCATCGGGATGTGGTAGTAGGAGTAGGCCGAGCGGCCCAGGCGCCCCGGGTCGTCGGAGCGCGCGATGATTTCCATGCCGAGCTCGGCTCCCCGGTCGAAGTAGATCCACCAGAACGCAACGCTGGTGACGAACGCGACGACGAACGCCGCCGTGGTCTCGCGCGCGACGGGCAGCTCGCCGAACCCGGCGCCGGTGACGATGATCGACTCGCCGAGCGCGAGGATGACGAAGAGGAGGCAGCGCTCCGCCAGGTGCTCGCCCGCGATCGTCCACTGGGCCGTCTCCGAACGACCCAACCCCGGGACGGGGAACCGGAGCCAGACCGCCGCGACCTCCAGGACGACGGCGAGCGTCCAGATCGCCATACGGGAGTCCCCTTCCGCCAGCGCGCCCGCGATCCAGACGGCGCCGGTCGCAAGCAGCCAGACGGTCACCCGCTGGAAGTTCGCGGTCAACTCGTGCCGACGCCCGACCACGGCGAGCACCCAGGCAGTGCGGCCAACCTGGATGGCGACGAAGGCGCCCGCGAACTCCAGCCCGCGGTCGTCGAACGCTTCCGGGATCGCCGCGGACATGAGCAGACTGCCGAGCATCACGCCGATGAGCATCAGCCGCACCTGCAGCGTGGAGGGATCGAACCAGCTCGTGACCCAGGCCGTGTACATCCAGGCCGTCCACACGGCGACGAGGAGGAGGAGTGTCTCCGCGGCGCCGCGCAGAGAGAGATGCGTCAGCAGCTGGTGCGTGAGCTGCGTCACGGCGAGGACGTAGACGAGGTCGAAGAAGAGCTCGATCGGCACAACGCGGGTGTCCCCGTTGCCGCGCACGCGCATGAGCCCTTCGTTTGCGGCCATCGCCGTGCATGATCGGGACGCCGCCGGACGCGGTACAGCGCCGTCCGCCAGGCAAGCTTCCGCTATGGCACGACGTCGTGGACGCTGGGACTTCTCGCCGGGCGAGGCGCCGGAGCGTCCCGCCGATCCCGAGGTGCGCAAGGCGAACCTGCGCCGGATCGTGCGCCTCTTCCGCCCGTACGGGCGGACGCTCCTCGCTGTCAACGCGCTCATCGTCGTCTCGGCGGGCCTCGGCGTGATCCCTTCGTTCCTTCTGCGGGAGGTGCTCGACGTGGCGATCCCGCAGGAGCGCGTCGGCCTGCT
>DATIBF010000072.1:0-69620 GCA_035457655.1 Gaiellaceae bacterium | reverse complement strand
CCGTGACCGCGTTCGGTGCACAGGTGGGGATCGTGTCGAGCCTCACACGGAGTGGCTCCTCAGTGGGCCAGAGCGACTCGATCGTCAACGCGATCACGATGCGGCTGGAGGACGCCGGACATCGAGTGTGCGGCGTTCCCGTCGTCTACGAGGACCTGGACGGTGGAAGCGAGGAGCGGGGCTCGTGGGATGCCGCGCGCGAGGAGGCGAACGCCCGCTACGCGGCGGCGCAGCCCCACGTGCTCGCCTACATCGGCACGCTCGACACGGACGCCGCGCCGTACTCGATCCCGATCACCAACGCGGCGGGCCCGCTGCTCCAGATCTCGCCGTGCAACACGTATCCGGGGCTCACCAAACCGTTCGGTCCGGGCGAGCCCGACAAGCACTACCCGACCGGTCTTCGCAACTACCTGCGCGTCGCGCTCAGCGACGACCTCCAGGGCGTGTTCGCCGCGCAGTGGGTGGCCGAGCTCGGCACACGCCGCACGTTCGTCCTGCACGACACCGAGCCGTGCGGCCGCGGCGTTGCGCTGCCGTTCGCCGACGCGTGCCGGGATCTCGGCATCGAGCTCGCCGAGCCGCCCGTCGGGATCGTGCCGAAGCAATCCGAGTACGAGGCGCTGGCCGGGACGATCGCTGCGAGCGGTGCTGACCTCGTCTTCTACGGTGGGATCATCCAGAACGGAGCCGGGCCGCTCTTGGCGCGACATCCGCGCCGCGGCGCCGGGGATCACGATGATGGGCCCCGACACGCTCTTCGAGCACGCTTTCATCCACGACGCCGGCATCGCCGCAGAGGGCACGCTGATCACGTTCGGGAGCGTTCCGCCGGAGCTGCTCGAGGGGCCGGGCCGCGCCTTCTACGAGCGGTATGTCGCCCGCTTCGGGGAGGAGCCCGAGTGCTACGCCGCCTCCGCCTACGACACGACCGGGGTGATCGTGCAGGCGATCGAGCGCGTCGGCCGCGCCGACCGAGCCGCGATCACGGAGGCGGCGTTCGCGACGCGTGGCTTCGACGGCGTCCTCGGCCGCTGGAGCTTCGACGCGAACGGCGACATCGACCTCCGGCGCGGCACGCGGCTCACCGTCCGCGACGGTGCCTTCGAGGCGCTGACGGTTCTCCCAATCGACTGGTAAGAGGCGCCCACGGCCGGCCGCCGTGGCAGAGATCGAGGCGGTCGTAGGGGGTGTCCGGCTGCGGGAGCCCGTCACTGGCTGAGTCACGTCTATCCTTCCGGCAGATGAGCGCCGAGAGGGAGGAGCGAGAGCGCGCCGACCGGGACCGCGAACGGTCGAAGGAGGCTCATTGGCGTGCGGCCGAGGCCGGGGCGGAGGAGGAAGACAGCGACTCCGAAACTCCCAGTCCTCACGGCCCGGCTGAAGAGGAGAGCCCGGACGATCGTCAGCAGGATTAGGGCCGAGGCTCTGGCCTTGACGCCGCTCCTGCTAGGGTGAGTCCAGCACGGAGGCATTGGACGCGGAAGCCGCTGAGGCTCCGAGGTCCTCTCCGACTGTCACATCTGGTCTACGTGCTTCAGAGAGAGCTCATTCCGAGCTCTCGTCACAAGAGTGAGGAGAAGCACATGATGCATGCAACCGTTAGACGTTACGACGGTGTCGATGAGGCTCGCAGGGACGAGCTTACGAAGAAGGTGAACGAGGCGCTGATCCCTCGCCTGAGCAAGCTGCCGGGCTTCGGCGGCTACTACCTGGTCGAGGCGGACCGAGGCGTGATGACCTCGATCAGCTTCTTCGACTCCCAGGAGCACGCCGACGAGTCGACCCGTCTCGCGGCCAGCTGGATCCGCGACGAGAAGCTCGAGGGGGCGCTCCCCAACCCGCCGAAGATCACCTTCGGCAAGGTGATCGCGCAGAAGACGAACGGCGGCGTCACCGCCGTCTAGGCAGGACGAGCCCGGACAGGGGCAGGCCCGCGGGACGGGCCTGCCCCTTCCGATGTGTTACGCGAGGGCATGGCTGACCTCCTCTGGCGGGCGACTGGGTTCCGCTCCAGAAGGCCGGGAGGCAGCTGTTCGTCCGCTACGAGCAGATAATCCTCGTCAGCCCGAGTTCGACTGATCACGAGCGCCTGCGTGCCCGGGGCGAGAGGCCCCCTGACGATCGCCTCCCCGCCTGGTCGCGACCTGGCTGTGCGCCGCCGGCCAGCCCATGGAATGAGCTAAGATGCTCGCACTGGCCCTACCCCCAGAATTCGGCCCAAAGCCCGCAACTCACCGACGCGCCAAGGCGCGCGAGGCGAAGAGCTTCATGGCGAACGGATTCGTCTGTGGGGCCAGTGCTTCTGTTCCGTCCGAGCCCCGGCTAACGGGCGTCGGCTAGGTCGGCTCGCACGCCCGGTCCGAGTCGTCCCCGCAGAGGGAAGGGTGCGGCGCACGCCCTAGCTCCGGGTCAGGCGCAGCTCGATCTTGTTCTAGACTTGCGGAGCGCAGCCCGATGAGCTACCGCGAGACCGAGCATCTCCGCGTGTTGATCGCGAACGAGCGGAAGGATCGGCTGGCGCTCGTCGCCCCGATCGTCGCCGCCCTCGGGCACGAGGTGATCGCGCGCGAGATCGACATCGAGGACGTCGGGGCCGTCACGGCGAGGGAGCGACCCGACGTCGCTCTCGTCGGGCTCGGGGAAAGCTCCGAGCACGCCCTCGGTCTGATCGAGAAGATCGTCCAGGAGGCCGCCTGTCCTGTGATCGTCCTGATCCACGCTCCCGACCCTGGATTCGTCAAAGAGGCGTCCAAGCGCGGCGTGTTCGCCTACATCACCGACGCCGACGCGAAGGATTGGCAGAGCTCGATCGACATCGTGCTGCGCCGCTTCACCGAGTACCACGACCTCGAAGGTGCTTTCGGTAGACGTGCGCTGACCGAGCGAGCCAAGGGCATCTTGATGGAACGCCACTCGGTCGACGAGGCCACGGCCTTTGGGATGCTGCGCGACCACTCGCGCGCCGCGAACCGCAAGGTCGTCGATGTCGCCGCCGCCGTCGTCGACGGCCACCGCTTGCTGCCGAAGAATCCGCAGGCGTCTTCCTAGGTTCTTTTTGGTTCTTTTCCCGGCTGGCCGGTTCTCGCCGGAGTCAAGATGCCGCACCTTCCGGAAGATCTCGAGGGTTCTCTCGCACGCGCCCACTGGAAGCTGTAGTGTCGTGGTCAGCAGCGAGAAGACGATCCTCGACGCCCGGTCCTGAAGGGGCGCTGCGCTTTTTCTCCTCCTTGTCGCGAAAGCCCTCTCCTGAGGGTCTTTCGGGATCTTGTCCACCGGGTTGCTTGGCCCGGCGGATGCTACGAGCCGAGGGAAAGGAGACCTATGTCCTCGGAACAGAACAAGGCGGTCGTCCGCCGCGCCTTCGACGAGCCCTGGAGGGGGAACCTGGGCGTCGTCGACGAGCTGGTGACGAGCGATTACATCGGACACGATCCGGCGCTTCCGGAGCCCCTCCGAGGCCCCGAGGACGTCAAGGACTTCATTGCCACCTACCTCGTTGCCTTCCCGGACGCGCGGATGACCGTCACGGTGCAGCTCGCAGAGGGCGATCTGGTCGCGACGCGTTGGGTTGCGCACGGAACCCACGAGGGCGACTTGATGGACGTCGAGCCCACCGGCAAGGAAGTGACTGTCACGGGCCTCACGATCTCGCGTCTCGAGGACGGCAAGATCGGCGAGGAGTTTCGCAACTGGGACTTCTACGGGATGATCCGTCAGGTCGAAGGGGCGGCCGCACGAGTCCGAGCATAGTCACCGAGCACCTCCGTCCAGCGGGCCATGAACCCTGGTTCTCACGGGCCCGGCGCGGTACACTCTGAGTGCTCGTCGGCCAAGATCTCGCCGGCGCGCACGTCCGGCCATAGCCCCTGGCGGACAGCTTGATTCCGGCCCTACGAACTCGGCTGGAACACAGCTCGCCGCGACCACAGGGAGGAGCAATGGCCGAACAGACGTCGATCCTGGAGGGGACGGGGGCTGCGCCCGATCGCGACGAGGTTGTCGCGGGTGCCGACCATGCGGCGTCGGCAGACCCGCGAAGCGCCGGCGTGGTCGAGCGCAGCCCGGGGCTTCTGCGTCAAGTCAACGAGTTGATGCGGGAGGGGCGCCGGGGGCAGACCGAACCGGAGCGGATCCCGTTCTTCTGCGAATGCGAACGGGCCGACTGTTACGAGCCCGTCTGGCTGACGAGCGACATGTACGACGAACGCCTCTGCGAATGGCGGCAGCCGCTCGTTCTTCCGGGCCACGAGCTTGCGACCGGCGAAGCGCGATGGCACCAGGGGACTCGCTGAGCGTGCGATTTCAGTACCGGCGCTGGACCGACCCGAACGGAGGGGGTGGAGCTTGGCGAGAGTCGAGATCGGAGGGCGCCGACAAGGTCAGGACGTCTGGGCGAGGTGGATAGATGGGCGCGTGCAAGGCGACCGAGGACTCCTGCGCGTCGCCGGCCTCGACCCGGGCACGCGCTTCGAGGATCCGCACGCCTTCGCGGAGCTGGTCGAGCGATTCTTGGACGAGGGGACGGCCACCGTTGTGCTTGACGTCCCTCCGAATCCGACCTGACACTGCCCGGTCGACATGAGGCGGCCGAGTTCGCGCGCGATCACCTCGTGCGCAGCGTTTCGAGCAGTCCACCTCAGTCCGCCTCGTTGGAGGCTCCTCGGTGGACTGGCGTTCTCTCTTCTCTCGCTGGGCGCGTGTGTCCTCGTCGCTCGATACCTGAGCGACACGAGCTGGCCTCTGGACGGCGCGCGCGTGCCCCTGGTCTTCCTCGCCGGAGTCGCCTATCTCGCCAGCTTCGGCTTCCGTGCATTCGGCTGGCACCAGCTGTTCCCCAGTTGCGAGCGTCCCGACGGCGCGCGGTGTCTCGCCGCCTGCGGGGCGTCCGCTGCCAGCGGAATCGTCCTGCCCTTCCGGCTGGACTACGTCGTGAAGATCTCCCTGCTGCGCCAGCTCGGCGGGGTCAGGCTCGGGCTCGGGACGATTGCCGTCTCGATCGTCGCCCTCGGCATGGTCGACGCAGTGGCGATGCTCCCGTTGGCCGTTACCGCCCTCGCAACGTCGGGGCCGATCCTCCGCGCGCCGCTGATCGTCGTCGTCTTGTTCTGCGTCGGCTGCCTCGGAGTCCTCACGCTGGGACAGCGGGTGGTACGGCTCCCGCTCGTCGGACGCTCGGACCGCCTCCATGGTGTCTACCGGCGCGTCGCGGACAGCACGCAGCTCTCGCGGCCGACGCTCGTCGCGGGCCTACTGCTCCTGGGCTGCTGGACATCGCGCGCCCTCGGCAGCACCCTCCTGCTGAGCGCCATCGGCGTTCGGTTCTCGCCCACGATCGCCCTGGTCGTTCTCTGCATGAGCGCCGCGACGGCGATCCTTCCGATCACGGCCGGCGGGGCCGTCGCCGGCATGGGGGCCACGGCGGGCGTGCTGTTTGCGCTCGACGTCTCAAAGGGCGCGGCGGTCAACTTCGCGTTGGCCTCCGGGCTCCTGCTGACCGGCGCGGCGCTCGCTGCGGCCGTGCTCGGACTGGGCGGATCGCTTCTTCTGACCTTCCGGGCGCGTCGTCCGCTCGCCGCCGCCGCGCTGCCGGTCCGGTAGGCGGACAGGAGGACGAATCCGATCGCGCGACCGGCGCCTTCCGTGCGGCCGCGGACATGACGAAGGATCCGGGTCGCGGCGGGCGGCGTTGCCATGATCGCCGCCCTCGCCTCCGCAGGGCACGCAGCATCAAGCCGCCCCTCGCGCCTGGTAGTTGGCCGCCGGTATGCGCGGCGATGGCCCCGGGAGGAGTCGAACCTCCGCACGCGGATTCGAAGTCCGCCGCTCTATCCACTGAGCTACGGGGCCCGAGACGAGTGTAGCCCGCGCGCGGCTCAGGCCTTGGCGGGAGCGCCGACCCGGGTCTCGACGCGCTCTGTGCCTCGCCGTCGCTCCGCCTCGACGTTGATCTCGGCGCCGAAGAGGAGCGCGATCGCCGAGAGCCAGAGCCAGGTGAGCATGATCACGACCGCCGCGAGCGAGCCCCACGCCTTGTTGTAGGAGCTGAACTGGCTCGCGTAGAGCGCGAAGAGGCCGGAAACGACCAGCCAGACCCCGACTGCGACCAGCGCTCCGGGAGAGAAGAACCTCCAGCGGCGCAGCTCGACGTTCGGGCCCAGGTAGAGGACGCCCGCGAAGGCAACCAGGAGCCCGAGGAGGAGGATCGGCCACTGCGCCGTCCACCAGATCCAGCCGAAGGCTTCCTCCAGGTCGAGCGCCTCGCCCAGCTTGTCCGCGAGCACGGGCCCCAGGACGAGGAGCCCGACCGTCAGCCCCAGGCCGAGCAGGACGCAGAGGAGCATCCCCAGCCCGGTCAGCTTCTGCCGGGCAAAGCTCCGCGTCTCCTCGCAGGCGAAGATGGTGTTGAGCCCGCGCATGAGCGCGTTCATGGCGCCGGTGGCCGTCCAGAGCGCGAGCACGAGACCGACGACGATGAGGACGAGCCCCCCGTTCGGGTTCTCGGTCGCGCGCGTGAGACTGTCACGGATCAGGGTGAGCGCCTCCTCGGGGACGACGCCCTCGAGGCGGCCGATCAGCGACTCGATCGTGTCGGTGCCGGCGGTGCGGCTGAAGACGCCGACCACGACGAGCAGCACCGCCGGAATGGCGAGGAAGCCGTAGTACGCAAGCGCCGCCGCCAGGTCGGTAAGCGCGTCGCGCTTCGCGCCCTTCACCGCGCCGACAACGATGGCCTTCCATTCGCGCACGGAGCGGCCCCCTCTCCCCATCGCCTGTCGCCGGGAGGGTAGCGGAGGTCTATCGTTTCTACCACCGCGGGCGTGGCGGAACTGGCAGACGCAACGGGTTTAGGTCCCGTTGGGCGCAAGCCCTTGGAGGTTCGAGTCCTCTCGCCCGCATCGAGCACTCGAGCAAGGCTTTCCCAAACTTGCCAAGCGGGCGAGTGGGCGCAAGGTGCCCAAACGCCGGGATCACGCCCCCTTGCCTTCGCATGGCCCCCCGCGATCTCCGTATGTTCCCGCGGGTGAAGCGCGAGTTTCTACTGATTCCCGACGTCGCCGGGGCGGCGAGACTTTACCTCCTAAGAGTCCGTTATCACTCCGCTGAGGAGGGAGTAGAGGAGGTTGTTGTGAGGCCCCTCCGGATGATTTTGGTGCTGAGCGTCGCCTTGCTGCCGTTCAGTGTGGCTGCGTGCGGTGGTGATGAGGGCGACAACGCCGCAAGAACCGTTACGGTGACTGCCACGGCCACCGGTGGCGCAACGACGAGCACCGCTCCCGAGGGCACGGTCGTCAACGTTGAGCTGGGTGAGTCGGGTTCGACCTATTACGTCGAGCCCGATCAAACGACAGTGGAAGCCGGCACGGTGACGTTCGCCGTCACCAACATGGGTGAGCTCTACCACGAGTTCATCGTCTACTCGAATCTCGACGGTGTCGAGCCAGGCGATCTTCCGATCAACGAGGAAGAGGACGAAGCGGACCTCGTCGAGGAGGACATCGTCGGCGAAGCCGCCTACGCAACGCCACCGATCGTTCCCTCGGACAGGGAGCCCGGCGATGCAGACCACCACATTCGGGGTGGGGGCTGGGGCGCCGAGATGACCGTGGATCTCGAGGCCGGGGAGTACATCTTGCTCTGTAACCTGACGGGCCACTACGGGACGTACAAGCAGTACGCCGCCTTCACCGCGGAGTAGCCCGCCCCTGGTACCGGGCCCGACCCGAGGCGCACAGCTGGGAGTCGCCGTCCCAGATACGCCGGCGGGCGGTGGACGTCGAGAGGACGCTGGCTGCCCAATCGTGGCAGCCGAGTTTTGACTCGAAGATCACAAGGGGCAAATGATCCCGAAGGAGGTCCGCCTGGGCGAGGCTCCGTGGGAGCGGCAGCCGGATGACGAGCCCTCGCGCGTGCGGCGCCCTAGCCATGAAGGCGTTTTCCTGAGACCATCACGGGAGACGGGCGCCGTCTCTGTCGCTCTTCCCCCCTGGGATGGGATGTGGACCTCGCATCCGTGGTTCCCCTCGGTTTGGCCGCAAGCCGGCGGGGACCGGCGCAAGTTCGGCGCCCGTCCGGTGTCTCTAAGTGTGTATGGCGGTGCGGGTGCCGGGCAGCGACCGCTGCGCCCGGCACCCGGTCCGTCCAGGTTTCAACTCCGGGCAGGAGTTCGGGCGCCAGCTGCAGCGGCCAGCGCGGGCGCCCGAACCTTTTCTGCCCACGGCGTCGACAGACTGCAAGGGCCGGGGCGGTTAGCTGGACCCGATCGGCTGCACCCCCTGCCCGGCCCTGCTGGCGCGCAGGCCTACGCCGACGGCGAGCGGGGCCTAGATGGCCGTGACGGACGGTTCCACAGTGCTCGCGCCCGCCGTTTGCCTCAGCGGTGGCCGATGGCGGAGAGTTGCTCGGCCAGGCGGCGGCGGAAGGCCGGCACGCGTGCGAGGAGGCGTAGCGCCAGATTACGCAGCGGGCGAACCGCCGACGGGGCAGTGGCCAGTCGGGTGAGCCGGTGGGCAAGTGCGACCACTTGCATGGCCTCGGCACGACTGCCGGCCGCATACTCGTCGAGCTTGTCCTCGCGACCTTCCCGCAGTGCGACCGACAGCGCCTCCCCGAGAGTCACCGCATCACGCAGGCCGAGGTTCATGCCTTGGCCACCTGCCGGGCTGTGCGCATGTGCGGCGTCGCCCGCGAGCAGTACCCGCCCGGCCCGGTACTGGTCGGCCACCCGCTCGTGTATCCGAAACCTGGATCCCCAGATCACTTCAGTCACCCTCGCCGTCGTACGACGCGGCCCCCGGGTGTTGAGCAGTCCCTGCGCATAGCCGACGTCAGGCTGCTCCGGCGCATCGTCGACTTCGGCCACGAGCCGAAACGACCCGTCCGGGAGCGGCGCCACGACCAGCATGCCGGGCTTGGAGAAGAACAGCAGAACCTGGTCCGCCGGCAGGCCGCCCTCCACCCGGACGTCAGCCAGCGTGAAGGACAGCGACAGCGCATCGTTGTTGTCGTACCCGAGTCCGGCCAGGTCGCGGATCGTGCTGTTCATTCCGTCGGCCGCAACGACGTACTGGGCCTTGATCACCTCGCCGTTGTCGAGCGTGACCTCGGCACCGTCGGCGGTCTGGCTCACCCCAGTGGCGGCGTACGGGCGGTGGACCCTGCCACCCAGTTCCTCGAGGCGGTCGAGCAGGACCTGCTCGGTTATGTTCTGCGGGACCATCAGCGTGTACGGATACTCCGTTTGGAGCCGGTCGAACCGGATCGACACGAGCTCGCGATCCCCATCACGGATGCTGAACTGCTGAGCGTGGATACCGAGCCCCGCCAGTCGCTTCGAGACGCCGATCCGCTCGAGCATCTCGAGGGTCCGGGCGTGCACGACAGCGGCGCGCGAGGTATTCGCCCCTGTCGCCTGCCGGTCAACCACCGTAACGTCATGCCCATGCCCGGCCAACGAGGCGGCAACCCCCAACCCCACCGGCCCTGCGCCCACCACCAACACCTCGGTCCGATCAGGAAGCTCACTCATCACGATCTCCTTTCACCATTTCGATCTGCTGACACAGCGATGGCTCGATCGCGCGAGCAGTGTTCCCCGCTCTACCGCATCCTGCAAGCGCAAGCACTTGGCAGCATTTGAACCCACTGGGATCTAGCCGCCCGGGCGCGGGCCGCACGTTGACGCAAGGACTACCCTGCCCACGCCCCGGCGAGGCCAGCCTACGCCGCCCGCGTGGGAGCCCTCGCTGCGTGCGAGACTCCGCTCGACCCTGTTTGTTGGAGAAGACGAGTGAACGAGCAGCGGAGCGGATTCGCCCTGGAGCTGAAATGCGTTCTTGAGGCGCCGCAAGAGCGGATCTTCGGCAAGCTGACCGAGCCGGCCGAGCTTGCGAAGTGGTGGGGGCCAAAGGGGTTCACGACGCCCGAGATTGAGCTCGACCTCAGCGTCGGGGGTGGCTATCGGTTCACCATGCAGCCACCCGACGGCGATGCGTTCCACCTCTCGGGCGAGTTCCTCGAGATCGACCCCCCGAGCCGCCTCGCCTACACCTTCCGCTGGGACGAACCCCTCCCCGCCGACCGCGAGACAGTCGTCACGTTGTCTCTCAACGCCGTCGGTGACGCCACGGAGGTGTCGCTCTCGCAGGGCGAGTTTGCGACCGAGGAGCGACTCATGCTGCACCGAAGCGGCTGGACAGACTCCTTCGAGAAGTTGCGCGAGCTCGTCGAGTCCGGTTGAGACGGGGGACGAAGGCGCCGGCGGCCCCGGCGACTTGTGGAGTAGGTGGCGCGAGGAGGACTCAGGATCGGCATGTCCCAAGCGTCCCGATTGTCACCCCGCCATGCGGGGGTGCCCCGGTGTCGAACGCCCCGAACGCTAGGAGTGAAGCCCCTTTCTGCCCCGCTGTTTATGGCCCCTCGCAGTTGAGGACGGTCTCGCCTCCGAGGCACTCATCCGTGCCGTTCCCTCCGTCGAGGAAATCGAGGCCGTCGAAGCCGTCGAGGAGATCGTCGCCGTCTCCGCCTTCCAGGTGGTCGTCCCCTTCGAGGCCGTTCAGGTAGTTGTCGGCGGCATCGCCGATCACCGTGTCGTCGCCGATTGTCCCGATCACCGTCTCGACTTCCTCGATGATGTCCGGTCCGATGCCGCTCCCAGGTCCCTGAACGGCTCCCAGGACGATCACCACGGGCCCGTCGAGGCTGAACCCGATCCGGTCACGCCCGGGGCCTCCGCCGAAGACGTCCTCGCCGCCCGCGATCAGGAGGAGGTTGTCGTCTCCCTTTCCGGTCGAGTAGACGTCGTCGCCGGCCCCGTCGCTGATGGAGTCCCTTCCGGGCCCCGTGAGGACGCGGTCGTCGCCCGGGCCGTTCGCATTCGCCTCGTCGCTCTGCGGGCCGCCGTGGACGACGTCCGCGCCCCTGCCGTCCCACAGCCGGTCTTCGCCCGGGCCGCCCCGGACATCGTCGGAGCCGTCGCCTCCGACGAGCGCGTCGCGGCCATCGCCGCCGATGATGAGGTCGTCTCCGGTCCCCCCTTTGACGGTGTCGCGCGCGATGCCTCCGCGCACGCGGTCGTCACCCCGGCCGCTGCAGATCAGGTCGTTGCCGCCAAGTCCCCTGATGACGTCGTCGCCGGCGCCTGTTGCGATCGCGTCCGCTCCGGGCGTCCCCACGATCCGGTCGTCGCCCGGCGTCCCGACGATGGTCGCGACTGCGTTCATGCACGTCGCCGCGGACGCGTTCGCAACGCCGCCTGCGAGGAACGTCAGGCACGAGATGAACAACAGAACGAGCGACCGCACGCGATGACCCCCAGGCTCGGAAGAGGTGCACGCTACACCGGGGGCACGATGCGAAGCGCCGGTCGCGGCGTCGGGGTCTGGCCCGCTCGGTCGAAGCCGAGGCTCGGCGGCGGCTCCTCCGCGCCCCACTCGGCCGTCAGGTCGAGCAGGGCCTGGGTCGCCGCGCGTGCCCTCGCGCACCACTCGGCGTCCTGCGCCGTCTGCCACGGGTAGCCGCGGTCGCCGACGGTCGCGGCGAGCCGATCGCGGAACCAGAGAGGATCCTCCTCACCGTCGCGGTCGTAGCCGAACCGGTCGCGCGCCCGCTTCAGCTCGACCTCAAGCATTTGCATGAGCGTGAGGTACCGCGTGAAGCGGTGGAGCGGGAAGCTGAACCGCGAGAAGGCCTCGCCCGCGTCGGCTCCTCGCTCCATCAGGCCACGCACGGCCTCCGCCTTCATGCTCAGGTTGAGCCCGCCTTCGGTCTCGTCGAGTCGGATATGACAGACGCGCTCGCGGAAGCCCGGCATCTCCATCTGCATCGTGTCTCGCCAGTTGAGGCCCGTGTCGAGCACGTGCGCGACGAAGTTGCCGAAGCCGGTGATCGGGGTCCAGCGGAGCGGTTCGGGAGAACCGGGACCGGCGGGAATGTAGACGAGCCCCAGGGCCTCGTCGTCGGCCCCGGCCGCGAGCGCCGGATCGGGCGGGCCCATGAGATCGAGGCCGAACGTGGGGTGGCCCGGGAGCAGGGCGTCGAAGAAGTGAACCGGGAAGTTGCTCGTGATCGCGCCGTCGCTGAACCAGTGGACGAGGTACTCGGGCGCGGCTCCCTTGCGTCGCTTGTAGAGGGGGACAGAGGCGATGAGGCCAGGGACGGCGAGGCTCATCCGCGTCGCCAGGAGGACCGGCATCTTCGCACCCGGAACCTTGTGGAGCTTCCGGCCGTCGACCTCCGTCGTCTCCGTCCTCTGGTCGACCATGTGCTTGACCACGGCGGTGGGGACTAGCTCTTCGATCTCCTTCGGGTCGAAGTAGAAGTCATTGTCGTCGTCGTCGGGGAGCGGAAGCCGCACCGGCCGACCCGAGCTCACGTCGGTCGTCATGAGCTGTAGGGAGATCGAGCGCGAGTCGTCCTCCGTGTCGACGAGATCGGCGAAGGTGAGCGGCGCATTCGGCGGCCGGCCCGCGCACGCCTGGATGTGCGCGTGGAGCCAGTCGGTGAGGCCGGGCTGGTCGAAGCCCTCCTGCGTCGTTCCGGGACAGAGCCCGAAGCCGGTCTTGGGGCTGCTCAGCGTCTTGACCAGAGCGAGGCCCGGCCGCGCGACCACCACGGTCAGCGCCGTACCGGCGAGGACGAGCACGCCCACGACCGCCGCGGCGGCGAGCACGGGCCACGCGACCGCAGACCACCAGCCGAGCCAGAGGAAGAGCGCATACCCGGCGACCGCGACGGCGGCCAGCCAGGTCAGGCCGAGGAGGATCGTGGGCACCCAGAGCTCCTTGAGCGATCCGACGACGACGCGGCGCCCGGCTCTCGCACCTTCTGCCCTTGCCTCCAGCATGCGCGTCACGAGGTCGAAGAAGCCCCGGTTCTGAGGACGCGGCTGGAAGAGCCCGAGAACGCGCTTCTCCGTGCCGATGTCGTCCGCGAGCTCTCGCAGCCTCTCGAAGCCCCCGCCCTTGCCCTCGCGCCTCCCAAGCTCCGCCGCGGCCGTGACGGTGGCCGCGATCGCGCCCGCGGACGTCCCGCCGACATTGCGAAACCGGTAGCGCTTCGCGAGCGCCAGGATCGCGCCGGGGTACACGACGCCGCTCGCGACCCCGCCCTTCATGACCAGGTCACAGACCTCCTCGGGCTCCTGCGGCCACGGGCCGTTCTCGATCTCCGCTTTGAGCTCAGGCACGGGTACCTCCCTCGGTCGACGGCCCGGGGATCGTCACTCCGGCTTCAGCGGGCGTCAAGAAGACTCGGGGGCTGGGTTGTCGCGCAGCTTGACATCGTGCCGTGAAGCCGGGACCCTGGCATCGTCACCCAGAGGAGGTGGGGGGGTATGAAACGCACGCTTGTGGGGCTCGCCGCAGCCGCGGCCGCGATCGTGCTCGCCGGGTCGGCTGTCGCGATCACCTTCGGCCAGCTCGACGGAAACCGGCATCCGAACGTCGGCGCGCTCGTCTTCGAGGACGAGGACGGTGAGCGCGGGATCCTCTGCAGCGGGACGCTGATCGCCCCGGACGTCTTCCTGACCGCTTCGCACTGCACGGCGTTCCTCGAGTCGATCGAGGTCGCGCCGGACGACGTCTGGGTGACGTTCGACCCGACCTTCGACGACGCCTCGCCACTCCTGCCCGGGACCTACCACACGCATCCCGAGTTCGGCTTCTCGGGCCCGGGCGGGTTCTCCGACCCACACGACATCGCCGTGATCGTCCTCGACGATCCGGCGGCCGGGATCGCGCCCGCCCGGCTCCCGACGCTGAACCAGCTCGGCGGGATGGCCCTGAAGAATCAGCGCTTCGTCGCCGTCGGCTACGGGACGGTGCGCGAGGACAAGACGAAGGGGCCGGCATCGCTCTTCTTCGACGGACAGCGGCGCTTCGCAGAGCAGGGCTTCAATGCTCTGGGAAAGACCTGGCTCCACCTGAGCATGAACCCCTCGACCGGGAGCGGCGGCACGTGCTTCGGCGACTCGGGCGGGCCGCACTTCATCGGCCAGGGCGACGTCGTCGCGTCGCTGACCGTGACCGGAGACCGTTTCTGCCGCGCGACCGATGTCACGTACCGCGTGGACACGGCGTCAGCGCGGGCGTTCCTCGACGGCTTCGTCACCCTGCCCTGAGCGCAGCCTCGAGGCGCCGGTCGAGCTCCGGCGCCTCGAGGCCTTCTACCTCCACGACCTTGCGCCTGGCGGTGTGGCCGGCGACGACCGCGACCTGGTCGCGCCGGACGCCGAGCGCCTCCGCGAGGAGGTGCTCGAGCGCACGGTTCGCCCGGCCGCGTTCCGGCGGGGCCGCGATGCGGGCGCGCCAGCCGTTCCCGTGGCGGCCGACGAGCTCGCTTCGGGCGGCGCCGGGCGAGACCGTCAGCTCGACTCTGGCCATGCCCGGGAGACCGACATCGTTCTGACACAATGGCTCGCAGTGAGGACGAAGGTCGAGGAGCTGCCCGAAAGCCGCGTGCGCCTGGAGGTCGAGGTGCCGGAGGAGGACGTCCGGCATGCGCTCGAGCATGCTGCGTCCGACCTCGCTGCGTCCCTGCGCATTCCCGGCTTCCGCAAGGGAAAGGCCCCCGTCAGGGTCGTCGCGGCCCGGGTGGGCCGGGAGGCGCTCTGGGAGGAGGCCGTCCGCAGCCACCTGGACGGCTGGTTCTGGAACGCAGCCGCCACGTCGGGCGTCCGGCCGGTGGCGAGCCCGGAGGTCGACGTCGGCGACGGGCCGCCCGAGGAGGGCGAGACCTTCCGCTTCACGGCCACGGTCGCAGTCGTCCCGAAGCCCGAGCTGGCCGACTGGACGGAGCTCGAGGTCGGCGTCCCGGAGGCGGAGGTGCCCGCAGAAGCCGTCGACGCCGAGCTCGACATTCTGTGCCGCAGCGTGGCCGACCTCGCCCCGGTCGACCACCGCCCAGCCCAGCCGGGGGACGTGGTCGTGCTCGACATGGAGGGCGACGAGATCGGCGCGACGCAGCGCGACTACGTCGTCGAGGTCGGCAGCGGCAGGCTCGTCGACGAGATCGAGGCCGAGCTCGTGGGCATGTCCGCGGGAGAGGGCAAGGAGATCGAGTTCGAGCTTGCCGACGAGCGGAAGGCGACGGTGACGATCACCGTCAAGGAGACCCGCGAGCCCGTGCTGCCGCCGCTCGACGACGATCTCGCCCGGGCGGCGAGTGAGTTCGAGACGCTCGCGGAGCTGCGCTCCGACATCGAGGCGCAGCTGCGCGAGCAGCTCGAGGTCGAGCTGGGCCTCAAGCTCCGGCAGGACGCCGTCGACGCTCTCGTGGCGGCCTCCACCTTCGACTCGATCGAGCCGATGGTCGAGCGCCGCACCGCCGAGCTGGCGACCGGCTTCGTCCGCTCGCTCGAGCGCCGGGGCATCGGGGTGGAGACCTACCTCGCCATGACCGGACAGACGCAGGAGCAGATCGTCGGCCGGCTGCGCGAGGAGGCCGAGCAGGCGCTGAAGCGCGAGCTCGCCCTCGACGCCGTCGCCGAGAAGCTCGAGCTCGAGGTCTCCGACGAGGAGATCGAAGCGTTCGTCCGTGGGGAGGCCCAGGAGGCGGGGGAAGACCCCGACGCGCTCCTCGTCGCCGCACGCGAGGGCCCCGGCTTCGAGCAGCTCCGGGGCGACATACGGATGCGGAAGGCGCTCGACGAGGTCGTGGCCGGGGTCGAGCGGATCCCGGTCGAGCTCGCCCGCGCCCGCGAGAAGCTGTGGACGCCCGAGAAGGAGAAAGCACCTACCGAGATGAAGATATGGACGCCAGGAAGCGAGGGAGGCACATGAGTCCGTTGATCCCGATGGTCGTCGAGCAGACGTCGAGAGGCGAGCGCGCCTTCGACATCTACTCGCGGCTTCTGAACGAGAGAATCATCTTTCTCGGTACCCCGGTGGACGACCAGATCGCCAACCTGATCGTGGCGCAGCTGATCCACCTGGAGTCCGAGGACCCCGACAAGGACATCTCCATCTACATCAACTCGCCGGGCGGGCAGGTCTACGCCGGGCTCGCGATCTACGACACGATGCAGTACATCAAGCCTGACGTACAGACGATCTGCGTCGGCATGGCGATGTCCATGGGGGCCGTGATCCTCGCCGGCGGCGCGGCCGGGAAGCGGATGGCGACGCCGAACTCGAAGATCCTGATCCACCAGGGCTCGGCCGGCTTCCACGGACAGCCGACCGACATCGAGATCCAGGCCCGCGAGGTGATCAGCCTCAAGCGCCGCCTGGAGGAGATCCTCGCCTCGCACACCGGCCAGGACCTTGAGAAGATCTCCAAGGACGTCGACCGCGACTACTACATGACCGCCGACGAGGCGCAGGAGTACGGGATCATCGACACTGTCATCGCGCACAGGGGTGCCCCCGCGGTCGCGGCGGCGGCCTCCTCCTAGTCAGCCGAGCGATTTCGAGGTACAAGGTAGAGAGACATGGCCCGAGCAACCGACGGTAACGAGCAGCTTCTCTGCAGCTTCTGCGGGAAGAGCCAGCGCCAGGTGAAGAAGCTCATCGCCGGGCCGGGCGTCTACATCTGCGACGAGTGCATCGATCTCTGCAACGAGATCATCGACGAAGAGCTCACCTCGCCGGCGCAGCTCGACCTCGACAACCTCCCGCGCCCGAAGGAGATCTACTCGATCCTGAACGACTACGTCGTCGGGCAGGAGGAGGCCAAGCGGACGCTCTCGGTCGCCGTCTACAACCACTACAAGCGCGTGCAGATGGCGGCCGACGACGACGACGTCGAGCTCTCGAAGTCGAACATCCTCCTGCTCGGGCCGACCGGCTGCGGGAAGACGCTGCTCGCGCAGACGCTCGCGCGGATCCTCAACGTCCCCTTCGCGATCGCCGATGCGACGGCGCTCACCGAGGCGGGCTACGTCGGCGAGGACGTCGAGAACATCCTCCTGAAGCTGATCCAGGCCGCGGACTTCGACGTCAAGAAGGCCGAGACCGGGATCATCTACATCGACGAGGTGGACAAGATCGCGCGCAAGGCGGACAACCCGTCGATCACGCGCGACGTCTCGGGCGAGGGCGTGCAGCAGGCGCTGCTCAAGATCCTCGAGGGCACGGTGGCGAGCGTCCCCCCGCAGGGGGGCCGGAAGCATCCGCACCAGGAGTTCCTCTCGATCGACACGACCAACGTCCTCTTCATCTGCGGCGGCGCGTTCGCCGGGCTCGAGAAGCTGATCTCGAAGCGGATCGGCAAGAACCAGGTCGGATTCGGCGCGGACGTGAAGTCGCGCAAGTCGATCGAGTCGACGGAGCTCCTGTCGTCCGTGATGCCGGAGGACCTCCTCTCGTACGGCCTCATCCCCGAGTTCATCGGCCGGCTCCCGGTCGTCTCGGCCGTGCACCAGCTCACGCGCGAGGACCTCGTCCAGATCCTCCTCGAGCCAAAGAACGCGCTCGTCAAGCAGTACCAGCGCTTCTTCTCGTACGACAGCGTCGAGCTCGTCTTCACCGAGGACGCCCTCTGGCAGATCTCCGACAAGGCGCTCGAGCGCGAGACGGGCGCCCGCGGCCTCCGCTCGATCATCGAGCTGGCCCTCCTGGACGTCATGTTCGAGCTCCCGTCCCGCAAGGACGTCTCCAAGTGCGTGATCACGAAGGAGACGATCGAGCGCAACCTCCGCCCGACGCTCGTCACGAGCGGCGGCGCCGCGCTCGCGCTGGACGAGCTCGAAGAAGAGTCCGCCTAAGCGTCTTGACGCGATTGCGTCGAGACGCGATCCTCCGGTCGTGACGCTCGCGGACGCCCGGGTCGGGGCGAACGTGCCGGTCTCGAACGTCGACGAGGCGATCGGCTTCTACGCGGGGAAGCTTGGCCTCGAGCTCTTCGAACGCGGCGAGGAGCACCCCTACGCGCGTTTCCGAGGGGCCGGCGAGACGAAGCTCGGCGTCTACGAGAGCGCCACGGCGGGGCAGGCCAAGCACACGCTCGCAATCGTCGTCGACGACGTGCGAGCCGTCGTGGACGCACTCAAGGCGAACGGCGTCGTCTTCGAGGAGTACGACATGCCGGGGATGAAGACCGAGGACGGCGTGGCGACGTTCGGGGACACCCGGACCGCCTGGCTCAAGGACCCCGACGGGAACATCCTCGAGATCGCGGGGGGTTGAGTCGTGTCCGCGTCGGCCGATCGAGGCTACCTCGTCATCGCCGACATCTCCGGCCACACGGACTACGTCGTCCAGAGCCCGCTCGAGGAGGCGGAGGACGTCGGCACGTCGAGCGGCACCCCGACGTGGGCGGGTCCTCGGCTACGTGAGCGATCTCGACCGACGCTGGGAGCTCGAGCAGGCAAAGCGGAGGGTGCGGGCCGAGTGGGAAGACGCCTCCTTCGCCGTCGAGGTCGTCGTCCCGCGGCGCGTGGAGCTCACCTGGGAGCTCCTCACCTCTCCGCAGAAGCGCCTGCTCTGGCAGGTCGATGCGATCGAGCAGGCCGATCTCGGCGGCCGGCGCTCGACCGGCACGTCGAGCGTCTGCGTCGACGGGCGGACGAAGATCTACGAAGAGGTCCTCGACTGGCGCCCGTTCGACTACTTCACCGAACGAATCTCGCTTCCGTGCGGGCTGAGGGTTGTCCTGACGACGGTGCTCGAGCCCGCGGACGGCGTGACCCGCGTGGTTACGAGGGCGCGCCGCGACGAGGGGGCACGGCTTGCCTAGCTCACGGCGGCGCGACGCCTACGGCGAAGGCTCGAGGCGCGCTACGCGCGGCTGGTGGCACTGGCTGTCACCGAGATCCCCGAGGAGCGACGGCTCCCGTTGGCCGCCGTCTAGCTCCAGGTCACCGAGCAGGCCTCGATGGGCTCCTTGAAGCCCTTCAGGGTCAGCGCGCGCGTGTTCGTCACCTCGACCTGGGGAACGCCAGCGACCGTCGCCCGGCTCGCGAGGATCTCCCGGCCTTTGGCCGCGGCGCCGATGCGGGCGGCGGCGTGAACCCCCTTTCCGTGGTAGTTCTCTTTCGTCTGGAGCGCGCCGTCGGTGTGGACGCCGATGCGGATGTCGAACTCGAAGTCCTGGTCGACCGCGCGCTGGATCGCGACGGCGGCGCCGACCGCGTCGGCGGGCTCCTCGAATGCGGCGAAGAAGCCGTCGCCCGTGTGGTCGACGACCTGGCCCCTGAAGTCGGCGAAGATCGCCCGCAGTGCGTCGTCGTGGCGGCGGAGGAGGTTGACCCAGTGGCGGTCCGAGGCGACGGCGCTCGCGAGCTCGGTCGAGCCGACGATGTCCGTGAAGAGGAAGGTCCTCATCACGTCGGTGGACGTGTCCCGCGCGAGGAGCTCGGCGATCCGGTCGGCGTCCCGAACCGCCCCGAGGCGCTCGAAGCGGGCCGCGGCCGCCTGGAGCTCCCAGACCGCGGCGTCCTCGTCGCCGCTCGCGCGGAGGGCCAAACCGAGCTGCTCCCGGGCGCGCGCGACATCGTACGTCGCCCCGGTCGACTCCCAGGTTATGCGCGCGTGGCGAAACCCGTGGAAGGCGGCGTCGGCCTCGCCGCGGGCGAGCGCGACCTGGCCGCGCGCGAAGGCGGCGGAGGCCCGGAGCGCCGACGTGTCATAGACGTCCGCGATTGAAGCGAGCCGCTCCGCGTAACCGGCAGCTTCTTTCGCATCGCCCGCCGCGATCGCGATCTCGACCGCGGCAGGAAGCAAGCGTGCCTGGGCCGGGAGGTTGAGCGAGTCGTCGTCCGCCGCTCTCCGGACCGAGGCGAACGCTCCCTGGGCGTTCCCCTGCGCGAGGCGGAGGAGTGACAGCCCGGGCTCGGGCGTCCGCCCGAACTCGTCGGCCTCGCGGAAGGCCTGCTCGGCCTGAGCAAGCTCGCCGAGCCGGAGCCTGACCTCGCCCAGCTCGTAGAAGGCGGCGCCGGCTATGCGCGGGTTCCACGCGCGGAGCTCCTCTCCCGCGCGGTCGGCGAGCTCCTGCGCCTCCGTCAGCCGGCCCTTGAACTTCATCACCTCGGCGTGGTTCACCCGGCACATGCCCGGAAAGGCGTTCATGGTGTTGGTGTCGCAGAAGTCGCTGGCTCGCTCGGCCCACTCGCCGGCGCTCTCGAAGTCGGCGACGTCGCGGCAGGCGCCGATCGTGTTGCAGTAGACGACGAGCGTCGAGAAGGGATCCAGTTCGCCGGCGAGCGCCGCCGCGCTTGCCTCGTCCAGGAGCAGCTTCCCCTCGGCGACCTCGCCCTGCTCGATGAGCACGTTCCCCTGACGCTGCAGCGCCCGAATCTCGAGGCTGCGGTCGCCGAAGCGGCGCCCTAGCTCCTCGGCTTGCTTGGCGAGGACGAGCGACTCGGCGAAGTTGTGCTGGCCGAGCTCGACGAGGCTCTGCTGCAGCGCCCAGTAGCCGTGCTCGGGCCCTTCGTCCTCGAGGTCGAGCAGGCGCTTCGCACGGCTCATCCACCCGTTGGCCATCGAGGCCTGGAGGTTGTTCTTCTGGTTGTGTGCGATCCACGTGGCGACGAACGCGGCCCGGAGGGTGTTGCCCTGCTGGAGGTAGTCGCGGTACGCCCGCTCGAAGTACGGGTGCACCATCTCCATCTCGCCGTTCCACATGGCCGCCTCGCCGAGCAGCATGAGGTCCTCGGGCGCGAGCTCCATCGTCTCGTCGGCCGCGCGGAGGAGCTCGTAGCCCTCGACCCAGTCATGGCGCTCGAGGGCGGCGCGGGCTGCGTCGAGCGGGTCCTGGACGATCTGGCTCACGGGTTCACTGTTCGCTGCATTCTCGAAGTCTGCCACGCGGGGCCGCCTGCCTAGAATCATCAGGCATGGAGCCGAGTTACAACCCGTGGGAGGTCGAGCCTCGCTGGCAAGAGGCGTGGGAGGCCGAGGGCCTCTACCGCGCCGGCGCCGGCAAGCGCCGCGACGAGACGTTCGTGATCGCCGTGCCGCCTCCGAACGTCACCGGCGCGTTGCACATGGGCCACGCGCTCAACGGCGCGCTCCAGGACGTGCTCATCCGCTGGCACCGGATGCGCGGCTTCGACGCGCTCTGGCAGCCGGGTTACGACCATGCGGGCATCTCGACCCAGAACGTCGTCGAGAAGCAGCTGCTCGAGGAGGGCACCTCGCGCAAGGAGATCGGCCGCGAGGCCTTCGTCGAGCGCGTGTGGCGCCATCTCGAGGAGACCGGGCGCACGATCATGGCGCAGTACCGCCGCCTCGGCGCCTCCCTCGCCTACGACCGCGAGCGGTTCACCATGGACGACGCCTACGTCGAGGCGGTCATGCGCTTCTTCGTCCACTCGTGGGAGCGCGGGTGGATCTACCGCGCGAACCGGATCGTCAACTGGTGCCCGTACCACGAGACCGCCATCTCCGATCTCGAGGTCGTGCACGCGCCGATGGACGACATGCTCACGTTCGCCAGCTATCCCTTCGTGGACGGCTCCGGCTCGGTCACCGTGGCGACGGCGCGGCCGGCGACGATCCTCGCCGACGTCGCCGTCGCGGTCCACCCCGAGGACGACCGCTACCGCGCGATCGTCGGCAAGGACGTCGTCGTTCCATTCGTCGAGCGGCGGGCACCGGTGGTCGCCGACGATCTGGTCGACCCGGAGTTCGGGACCGGCGCGCTCAAGGTCACGCCGGGGCACGACCCGGTCGACTTCGAGATCGGCAGGAAGCACGAGCTGCCGACGCTGACGGTGATCGGCCCGGACGGACGCATGAACGAGGACGCAGGCCCGCTGGCCGGACTGACGCAGCAGGAGGCCGACGACGCCGTCGTCGCGTGGCTCGAGGAGCACGGGCAGCTCGAGCGCCGGGAGCCCTACCGGCACAACGTCGGGACCTGCGAGCGCTGCCACAACCGCATCGAGCCGCTCGTCTCCCTCCAGTGGTGGCTGACCATGGACGAGCCGCGCAAGCCCGCGCTCGCAGCGCTCCGCGAGCGGCGAGTCCGGTATCACCCCGAGTCGCAGCACCAGTTCGCCGTCCGGTCCCTCGAGGACATTCCCGACTGGAACGTCTCCCGCCAGCTCTGGTGGGGGCATCAGCTTCCGATCTGGTACTGCCCCGACGGCCACGTCACCTCCGCCTGGCCGCGGCCGGAGGCCTGTGCGGAGTGCGGCTCGGCCGAGCTCGTGCGCGACCCCGACGTGCTCGACACCTGGTTCTCGTCCGCGCTCTGGCCGTTCGCGACGCTCGGCTGGCCCGAGGACACCAAGGACCTCCGCCGGTACTACCCGGGGGACGTCAACTCGACGGCGCGGGAGATCATCCGCCTCTGGGAGAACCGCATGATCTGGACCGGGATCGAGCTGGTCGGCGACGTCCCGTTCCACGACGTGATCGTCCACTCGACGGTGCTCGCACCCGACGGCCGGCGGATGTCGAAGAGCCTCGGCACGGGCATCGACCCGCTCGAGATCATCGACGAGCACGGGGCCGACGCGACCCGCTACGGCCTGCTCAAGATGTCCTCCACCCAGGACGTGCGCTTCTCCGTGGGCGCCGTCGCCGAGGGGCGCAAGCTCGCGACAAAGCTCTGGAACGTGGCCAGGCTCATTCTCATGAACGCCGAGGGCGCCGCGCCCGACGCGCGGCCACAGGCCGTGGAGGAGCGGTGGATCCTCGCCCGGCTCGACGCTGTCCGGGCAGAGGTCGAGGAGGCCTGGGCGCGGTTCGACTTCGCCGTCGCGGTGAAGGCGCTGTTCGGCCTGACCTTCGACGACTTCTGCGACTGGTACGCGGAGGCGATCAAGCCACGGCTCTACGAAGACGATCCCGATGCGGCGGCCACGGCGCTCGCCGCGCTCGAGCGGCTCCTCCTGCTCCTCCATCCGGTCATGCCCCACGTGACCGAGGAGATCTGGGCCCAGCTTCCCGCCCGGCGGTCGCGCCTCATCGTCGCGCCGTGGCCCGAGCCGGACGTGCGCTTCGAAGGCGACTCCGACGCGCTCGAGCGGGTGCGCGACGCGGCGGAGATCGCGCGGCGGAGCGGCGTCCTGGTCGACCTCGACGAGGACGAGCGCCGTATCTTCGAGGCCGTGGTCCGCAAGGAGCAGCTGCCCGTGAACGGGAGCCGCGAGGGCGAGATCGCCCGTCTCCGTAAGGAGGTCGCGCGCTCCGAGGGCATGCTCGGGAACGACAGCTTCGTCGCCAACGCGCCCCCCGACGTGGTCGAGGGCGAACGCGAGAAGCTCAGGCGCTACCGGCGCGAGCTCGATGCGCTCGGCGGATAACCTCGCCTGGCTCGTGTCGCTGAGCCCCTGGCCGGAGGAGTTCGGCGTGGGGCGGATGCGTGAGCTGCTCCGGCGGGTCGGGAGCCCGGAGCGCCGGTTCGGGGCGATCCACGTCGTCGGCTCCAACGGCAAGACGACGACGGCGCGCTTCGCGGAGGCGCTCCTCCTCGCCGAGGGCGTGGAGACCGGCACCTACACGTCCCCGCACGTCGTCTCCTGGGGCGAGCGGGTCCGCGTCGGCGGGGAGGAGGTCGATCTCGAGGCGGCGCTCGCGCGCGTCCGTGCCGAAGCCGAGGCCCTCAGGGCGACGCAGTTCGAGGCGCTGACTGCCGCGGCCTTCGCCGCGTTCGCCGACGAGGGCGTCGAGGTCGCGGTCGTCGAGGCGGGCCTGGGCGGGCGGCACGACGCCACGAACGTGCTCGACGCGCCGGTGGTCGTGCTCACGAACGTCTCCCTCGAGCACGCGGACGTCCTCGGCGACACCCGGGAGGCGATCGCGGCCGAGAAGCTCGCAGTCGTCGCCCCTGGCTCCCTCGTCGTGCTCGGCGAGCACGAGTGGGAGGCGGCCGCGCGTGCGGCCGGCGCGGCGGGCGTCGGCGTCGTGGCCGGCTCGAGCAGCGCGCTCGCCCACGCCGCAGTCGAGTCGCTCCTCGGCCGCGCCGTGGATCCCGCCCCGCTCGAGGCGGTGGTCGTGCCGGGACGGCTCGAGCGCGTGGGCGAGGCGCCGCTCGAGGTCTGGGACGGCGCCCACAATCTCGCCGGCGTCGGCTACCTGCTCACGCGCGTTCCTCGCGCCGACTGGGTCCTGGTCGTCTCGATCCTGGCGGACAAGGACGCGGCCGGCATGCTCGCGGCCCTCTCCGCGTTGGGCAGCCGTCTCGTCGTCACCGCGTCGTCGAGCCCGCGTGCTCTTTCCGCCGACGCGCTCGCGGCCCTTGCCCGGCCCTTCTTCCCGCACGTGGAGACCGTGGTCGAGCCGCTCCGCGCTCTCGCGCGGGGCCGCGAGCTGGCCGGCGAGGAGGGCGCCCTGCTCGTCACGGGCTCGCTCTACCTGCTCGCAGACCTGGCCTCCGTCCGCCCCTCGTGTCTACCATGGCAAGCGTCGGCGAAAGGCTGAGCGTCTTCGCGCTCGCGGCGGTCGTCCTCGTGGTGATCGTGGCGCTCGCGTTTGGCGCAGGGTGGTTCGTTGGGAAGATATTGCTGTGACGCGTCTACATCTCCTACTCGCGCAGACCACGACCACGACGGACGACAGCGATCCGCTCGACTTCGTCGGCGACTTCTTCGACTCGGAGGCGTGGCTCGTCATCCGCAACGTCACCCTGTTCTTCCTCGTCGTCTTCTGGCTGGCGTCGGCCTACTGGGTGTACAAGGACGCGCGGCGGCGGATCGAGGATCCGTGGCTCCTGGCCATGGCCGTCGCCCTTGGCATCTTCCCGCCGTTCATCGGGCCGCTCCTCTACATGTTCTTCCGCCCGCCCGAGTACCTCGAGGACGTGCGCGAGCGCGAGCTCGAGATCAAGGCGATGGAGGACAGCCTCGACGTCGCCGAGCGCTGCCCCGTGTGCCGGGCGGCGATCGAGCCCACCTTCCTCGCCTGCCCGGTTTGCACGACGAAGCTGAAGGACTCGTGCCGGCGCTGCAAGGCGCCGCTCGAGCCGCTCTGGCAGATGTGTCCCTTCTGCGAGACGCCGGTCGAGTCTCCGCGCGCGGTCGAGAACCTTTCGGGCTAGATACTCTGAGGGCGTGGAGATCCTCCTCGCCCAGCACGCATCGGACGACGGCGGCGGGTCGTTCGCGATCACGATGGTGGCCCTCGTGGCGATGCTCGTCCCGTGGTTCGTGCTCGGCTACGTCGCCTGGATCTTCTGGAAGGCGAAGAAGCGCGACGAGGCGGAGGAACGCCGGCGAGACGCATGGCGGAACGCACCCTCGTCCTGATCAAGCCGGACGCGATGCAGCGCCGGCTCGCCGGCGAGATCCTCGCGCGCTTCGAGCAGCGGGGGCTGCAGATCCGGGCCGCGAAGCTCGTGCTCGTCGACGAGCAGCTGGCCGGCGAGCACTACGCCGAGCATCGTGAAAAGCCGTTCTTCGGCGAGCTCGTCGAATTCATCACGTCCTCGCCGACACTCGCGCTCGTGCTCGAGGGCGAGTCCGCGATCCAGGTCGTGCGGACGACGATGGGCGCCACGAACCCCGTCGAGTCGGCGCCCGGCACGATCCGCGGCGACCTGGCGCTGGCGATGCCCGACAACCTCGTCCACGGCTCGGACTCGCCGGAGTCGGCAGGGCGGGAGATCGCGCTCTGGTTCTCCGACGGCGAGCTTGCCTGAGGGGGCCCCCGACTACGTCTCCCTGAACCGGGAGAGTTGGGAACGCGGGGCCGACGAGTACCAGCGGGAGCACGGGGAGCAGATCGGCGGGCCGGATCCTCTGTGGGGACTCTGGGGAATCCATGAGCAAGAGCTCGGGGTGCTCGGGGACGTCGCGGACAAGGACGTGCTCGAGCTCGGGTGCGGGGCGGCTCAGTGGTCGATTCGCCTCGCGGGTTGGGGTGCCCGCATCGTGGGGCTCGACTACTCCGAGACGCAGCTTGAGCACGCACGGAGCGCCATGGCGGCGGCTGGTGTCGAGTTCCCGCTCGTCTACGCGAGCGCCGAGGACGTTCCCTTTCCCGACGCAAGCTTCGACATCGTCTTCGCCGACCACGGAGCGAACCGATTTGCGGACCCTTACAGGTGGATTCCCGAGGCGGCGAGGCTGTTACGGCGCCGGGGGCTGCTCGCCTTCAGCGGCTCGACACCGTTCGAGGCGCTGTGCTGGGATGCGGCCGGCGATCGCTTGACCACCACGCTCCAGCGCGACTACTTCGGGCTTCATCGGATCGACGACCCCGAGGGCTACGTCGAGTTCGAGCTTCCCTACGGCGAATGGATCCGGCTCTTTCGCACGAACGGCCTCATCGTCGAGAGCCTGATCGAGACCCGGCCGCCCGAGGGCGCGACCTCGACCTACCGTTCGGCCGAGGAGGCAGCGTGGGCACGCTGCTGGCCCATGGAGCAGATCTGGGTCGCACGCAGGGAAGCTTGAGTTCCCTCCTCCTCGCATCGACCTCGCCGCAGCGCCGCGCCATCCTGGAGCAGCTCGGGCTTCCGTTCGAGGTCGCGGCACCGCGCTACGAGGAGGACGACGAGAGCGGGCTTCCGCCCGTCGAGCTCGTGCGGGCGCACGCGGCCGGGAAGGCGCGGTCGCTCGTGGCCGAGGCCGGCGAGCGGCCCGTTCTCGGCGTGGACACCGCCGTGGTGGTCGACGGGCGGGTGCTGGGCAAGCCGGCGGACGCGGGCGAGGCGGCAGAGATGCTCGGGACCCTCGGCGGCCGTGGCCACATCGTGGTTTCCGGTCTGTGTCTGCGCGCGCCGGGGTGGGAAGCAGTCGAGCACGAGGAGACCAAGGTCATGTTCCGGGAGCTGACGCCGCGGGACGTGGCCGAGTACGTACGCTCCGGCGAGTGGCAGGGCCGAGCGGGCGGCTATGCAATCCAGGGCCGCGGCGCCGCCCTCGTCGAGCGCGTCGAGGGCGACTACCTCAACGTCGTCGGTCTTCCCGCGGCCCTCCTCGTCCGCATGCTCGCCGACCGCTTCCCGGGCACCTACGGAATCGGCTAGCCCGCTCATGCCCCGGTGCCAGGCACTTGGTCGTGGTCAGAGAGGACGGGTGCGCGGCACGACGGCATCGTCCACGAACGCTCGGAACGCCTCGCGTGCTTGGGATCGAGGATGGCCGAAGAAGCCGAGGATCTCGTCGAGCGCCAACGTGCTGCCCGTCGACTGAGTGCCGATCGTGGCTCGGTAGCTGCTCCACGGCCATTCGGCAGGTCGCCTCGCTATGCCGGCTCGCACCGGGTTGAGGACGACATACCTGCATGCCTCCAACAGGTGCCAGTCGCTCTCGATTGCGGCCGCGTGGTACCGCCTCTGGAAGAGATGCCCCTGGTATCCGTATCGCCGGTTGAACCAGCGGGCGTAGCAGCCGTTCAGGTGGTGCATGGCCTGCGATACGTTCGGCTCGGGGTTCCGTACGACCAGGTGGAAATGGTTCGTCATCAGGCAGTACGCAAGGCACTGCCAGCGAAAGCGAGCTGTTGCCTGTTCGAGAATCGTTAGGAATCTGCGAAATTCGGCTGGATCCGTGAAGATCGGCTCGCCGCGGTTACCTCTCGACGTGATGTGCAAGAGAGCACCGGGGACCTGAGATCGCAGCGGCCGAGGCATTCGTTCGAGCGTACGACTATCGCCTCGCGCCGAACGGCCGTCGAAGCACCTGCGGCACGACCGCGTTGGCCATTTGTGACACGGCCCGGTGCCAGGCACTGGGACGTGGCCGCGGTGGACGCGCTCAAGCCAGTCGTTACACTCACCGGGGTCTTCATGAGCTTCTGGGGCTACTTGAGCGGGTTCGGCGGGCGGGAGATGGCCGTCGACCTCGGGACTGCGAACACACTCGTCTACGTGCGCGGGCGCGGGATCGTGCTCTCGGAGCCATCCGTGGTCGCCATCGACCAGCGCACCGGCGAGGTGCACGCCGTGGGGATCGAGGCCAAGCGGATGCTCGGGCGCACGCCCGGAACGATCTCGGCGATCCGGCCGCTGAAGGACGGCGTCATCGCCGACTTCGACGTGACCGAGCAGATGCTCCGGCACTTCATCCAGAAGGTGCACCACAACCGCTTCGCGCACCCGCGCGTCGTCGTCTGCGTCCCGAGCGGCGTCACCGGGGTCGAGAAGCGCGCGGTCGAGGAGGCTACGCTCTCCGCCGGCGCCCGCCAGGCTTATCTGATCGAGGAGCCCATGGCAGCAGCGATCGGCGCCGGCCTCCCGGTCTCCGAGCCGACCGGGAACATGATCGTGGACATCGGCGGCGGCACCACCGAGGTCGCCGTCATCTCGCTCGGCGGGATCGTGGTCTCCCAGTCCATCCGCGTCGGCGGGGACGAGATGGACGAGGCGATCATGGCCCACATCAAGAAGGAGTACAAGCTCCTCATCGGCCAGCAGACCGCCGAGGAGCTGAAGCTCGAGATCGGCTCCGCCTGGGAGCTCTCGCAGGAGCAGTCGGCGGAAGTGCGCGGCCGGGACATGCTCACGGGCCTCCCGAAGACGGTCGTGATCTCCTCCGAGGAGACCCGCCGCGCCCTCGACGAGCCCGTCGGGCAGATCATCGACGCGATCAAGTCGACCCTCGACAAGACGCCGCCGGAGCTCGCCGCCGACATCATGGACCGCGGCATCGTCCTGGCCGGTGGCGGGGCGCTCCTGACCGGACTCGCCGACAGGCTCCGGGACGAGACCCAGATGCCCGTGCAGCTGGCCGAGTCCCCGCTCACCTGCGTCGCGGTCGGCTCCGGTCGCAGCCTCGAGGAGTTCGAGGTCATCCACCGCTCGGCGAAGGCCCGCCAGCGGAACGGCCGGCGCCGCTGATCGTCCCCGGATAGCCGCTGCAGGCCGCTCGCGGGAGCCGGGCGATTCACTACACTGGTCTGTTCCCGTGCCTCGGCAACGAACAGCACGGCTTCCGGTGCTGGACGCCCCCGTCCGGCGCGGCGACGGCCCCCCCTCGCGATCGGGACGCGCTTTCAGAGCGCGGCTCGTCGCCGCCCTGCTCGTCCTGGTCTCGCTCGCCCTGATCACCGTTTACTTCCGCGAGTCAGACGAGGGCCCGCTCCACGCGGCGCAGCGCATCGGCGTCTCGGTGCTGATGCCGTTCGAGGTGGCGGGCGAGCGCGTCGCCCGTCCGTTCCGCGACGCCTGGGGCTGGGCGTCCGACCTCCTTGACGCGAAGGACGACAACGACGAGCTGCGCCAGGAGAACGAGGAGCTGCGCGCCGAGCTGATCGAGGCGCGGACCGCGGCCCAGCAGTACGCGGTCGAGAGCAGGATCAGCGACTACGTCAGCGGGCCGAGGTTCCCCACCGACTTCGACCCGATCGTCGCGCGCATCATCGGCCGCCCCCCGACGCCGTATCAGCAGGAGGTGATCGTCTCGGCGGGATCCGGCGACGGCATCAAGCGAAACGCCCCGGTCGTCTCGCCGGACGGGAACCTCGTCGGTCAGGTTACCGACCTGACCGACTCGACGGCCAGGATCACGCTGATCACGGACCAGTCAAGCTCCGTCTCGGCGGTCGTGCTCGAGACCGAGGCCTCGGGCGTCGTCAAGCACGGGGCAAGCCCCTCCTCGCTCATCCTCGACCGGGTCGAGAAGGACGAGATGGCCTCCGCGGGCAACACCGTCATCACGGCGGGGTGGACGACGGAGCGGTTCGAGTCCCTCTTCCCGCGCGGCATCGCGATCGGGACGGTCGAGTCCGTCGGCCAGCAGGACGTCGACCTCTTCAAGCGGATCCAGGTCGCCCCGCTCGCCGACTTCGACGCCCTCTCCACGGTGATCGTCCTGATCGAGAAGCCGCAGCCCGAAGAGCCGGCGCGGCCGGCCGAGAGCCCCAGGAGGCGCGAGCGGAAGAACGAGAACCGGCCGTGACGGGCATCGACCCACTCAAGGCGGCAGGCCTCGTCCTGCTGGCGGCGATCGTTCAGGTGTCGCTCGCCGAGTGGATCGAGATCGGCGAGGCCCATCCCGACGTCGTCCTCGTCACACTCGTTGCGATCTCGCTCCTGCGCGGGCCCACCTACGGCGCGGTCCTCGGGTTCCTCGCGGGCCTCGTCCTCGACACGGCGTCGTTCGGGACATTCGGCCTCACCTCGCTCCTCCTGACGGTGATCGGCTACTGCACGGGGCGCTTCGGCGAGGCGACGACCCGCTCCTCCGCGCACCCGCTCCTGATCGCCGTGATCCTGGCGTCGGCCGGCTACACGCTCGGCTCGGCGGTGCTCCACTTCATGCTGGGGCTCTCGATTCCCGCCTCCCAGCTTTTTCTTGCGGTGCTGCTGCCGGGGCTGGCGTTCAACCTCATCCTCGCCTACCCGCTGTACTCCCTCTGCGCGAGGGTCCTGCCGCCGCGCCTCGTTGTCCGCCGGGAGGTGACGCCGGCTGTCTAGCGCCGTCGACGAGCCGCGGACGCGATCGGGCTTCCTCCCGCCTGACCCCCGCGTCGAGGAGCCGTACCGCTTCAACCCGCAGATGGCCCTGCGGGTGGCCATTCTCGGCGTGCTCGCCGTGGTGGTCTTCTGCGCCCTCTTCTTCCGCCTCTGGGCCCTACAGGTCATCTCGGGAGAGCGGTACCTGGAGAACGCGAACAACAACCAGATCCGCAGCTTCGGCGTCCTCGCGCCCCGCGGCTCGATCGTCGACCGCGACGGCGACGTGCTCGTCTCCAACAAGGCCGGGACGCTCGTGCAGATCTGGCCGGCGGCGATCGAGAACCTTCCGGTCGCCGAGCGCGATCGGATGCTGCGCCAGCTCTCGAAGCTGCTCGGCCTGAAGGTACCGGCCGTTCAGGAGAAGGTGGGGGAGAGCCTCGAGAGCGACCCGCTCACCCCGGTCACGATCGACACGACGGTGGACGAGTTCAAGACCGCCTACCTGATGGAGCACCAGAGCGAGTTCCCGGGCGTTCAGATCACGGAGACGTATCTGCGGAACTATGAGCAGGGCGACCTCGCCGCGCAGATCCTCGGCTACGTCAGCGAGATCAGCCGCGAGCAGCTCGAGGCCAAGGCCGACGAGGGCTACAGAGCCGGAGACCGCGTCGGGCAGACCGGGATCGAGGCGACCTACGACACGTATCTCCGGGGCGTACGCGGCGAGGGGCGCGTTCTCGTCGACGCCCTCGGGCGGATCACGAGCGAGCGCGAGTTCAGCCAGCTGCCGGAGGCAGGCGACAACGTCCGGCTGACGATCGACGTCGACCTCCAGCGTGCCGCGGAGGAGGCGCTCGAGTACGGAGTTCGGCTGGCCCATGACCAGGACGAGTGGGCCGCGAACGGCGGCGCGCTCGTCGCCATGGACGTCAGCTCAGGGGAGATTCTCGCCCTGGCCTCCAACCCCACCTTCGACCCCGACATCTACGTGGGCAGGGTCGAGGAGAAGGATCTCAAGCGCCTCGCCGCCAGGAACGCGAACCTCCCCACGATGAACCGCGCCGTCGCGGGCGGGTACCCGCCGGGCTCGACCTTCAAGCCGTTCGTGGCGCTCGCGGCCATGGAGGCGGGCCTGCTCCGCCCCGACGAGTACATCCAATGCACCGGCGAGGAGGAGATCGACGGGCAGATCTTCTCCAACTGGGACCCGTACAAGAACGAGCCCATGACCGTCTCGACCGCGCTCGCCAACTCGTGCGACACGTTCTTCTACCAGGTGGCCCTCCGCTTCTACGAGCGCAAGGACTCGCCCCTCCAGCGCTGGTCGCGGAGTATGGGGTTCGGTTCCGGGACCGGGATCGACGTCGGCCCGGAGGCAGCTGGGCTCGTGCCCACGCCGGCCTGGCGGCGGAAGACGTTCAAGACCGAGATCGACAAGCTCTGGACGAGCGGCGACTCCGTCCAGCTCTCGATCGGCCAGGGAGACCTCCTGGTCAGCCCGCTGCAGATGACGCGGGCGTACGCGATGATCGCCAACGGCGGGAAGCTCGTGGAGCCGCAACTCGTCAGGAGCGTCGAGGAGCCGCGGGCCGAGGGCGAGCCGCCGGTCGTGCTCCGGCCCTACACGCCGAAGCCTCCCGTGGAGATCGGCCTCGACCCCAATGTTGTGCAGGTCGTCCAGGAGGCGCTCTACGACGCGACGCACGCGAGCTACGGCACCTCCCAGCACGTGTTCGGGAGCTTCCCCGTCGAGATCGCAGGCAAGACCGGCACCGCGGAAAAGTTCGTCAAGCTTCCCGGCTTCGCAGGCCTCCGCGACCAGTCGTGGTGGTGCGGCTACGGGCCGTACAGGAAGCCGGAACTCGCCGTCTGCGCGCTGATCGAGAACGGAGGCCACGGCGGGACGGCGGCGGCGCCGGTCGCGCTGAAGGTGTTCGAGAAGTACTTCAACGTCAAGCCCGGCAGCTACTCCGCCGTGATCCAGCAGAGCGACTGAGAGGCGTCAGGCAGCGTCATGGCAACCCCGATCACCCGAGTCCAGCAGCCGACGCGCTTCCAGGCCGCCGCCTGGGAGCTCGGCGCGTTCCTGCGCCACGTCGACTACCTGCTCCTCCTTGCCACCGGGGGGCTGCTCGCCTACGGGCTCTGGGTGCTCGAGTCGGTGACGCAAAACGACGTCCCCGGCGACCCGGGCTACTACGTCTTTCGCCAGATCGTCTACGTCGTCGTGGGCGTCGTGCTCCTCGCGGCGGCGGCGGTCGTCGATCCGCACTCGTACCGGCGGGCGCGCTGGCCGCTCTACGGGGCCTCCCTCGTCCTCCTGCTGGCGGTGCTCGTGTTCGCCGAAGAGGTGCGCGGGTCGAAGCGCTGGATCCAGATCGGCTTCTTCAACTTCCAGCCCTCGGAGCTCGGCAAGATCGCCCTGGTCATCGTGCTCGCCGGGTTCATCGCCGAGCGCCGGCAGCGCCTGGCGGAGTGGCGGACGACGCTCGGGGTCATCGGCCTCGCCGCTCCGCTGATGGCCCTCGTCTTCAAGGAGCCGGACTTCGGGACGACGCTGATCTACACGGCGATCGTCATCGGCGCGCTCTTCTTCGGCGGCACGCCCTGGCGGCACCTGGCCGTGCTGGCCGTCGCCGCCGGGCTCGTGGCCGGAGCGCTCCTCTGGTTCCTTCCCTCGGCCGGGCTCGACGTGCTGGAGCCGTACCAGCGCGAGCGGCTCGTCGGCTTCGTCGATCCGGACATCGACCCGAGCGGATCCACGTACAACGTCAACCAGTCGATCACCGCCGTCGGCTCGGGCGGCTTCGACGGCCGCGGGGAGGCCAACGCTACGCAGACGAAGTTCAACTACCTGCCGGAGCACTCGACGGACTTCATCTTCTCGTCGCTCGCGGAGCAGCGCGGGTTCATCGGCGCGTCGATCCTCCTCCTGCTCTACGCGGTCGTCATCTGGCGCGGTACGAAGATCGTGGCGGTGGCGAGGGATCTCTACTCGGCGATCCTCGCCGGGACGATCGTCTTCGCCCTCCTGATCCAGCTCTTCATCAATGTCGGTATGACGATCGGGATCGCGCCCGTCACGGGTATCCCCCTGCCGCTGATCTCGTACGGAGGCAGCTCGCTCCTGACCACGCTGTTCCTCGTCGGCATGCTCGAGGCCGTCCACATCCGCGGCCGTCTGGCCGCCGCCCGATAGGCTCGGGGCGACCGATGCCAAAGCTTCCGCTCAGCCCGACCTCCGTGTGGGGGGTCGTCAAGGAGATCCGCGCCTCGGACGAGGACGTGCGGCCGCTGCTCATCGGCGGGGCGCCGGAGCACGCGGCGGCGATCCACGGGGCCCTCGCCGAGGGCGCCGACTCCGAGGCGCTGCGCGACCTCGGAGGACGGACCCCGTCCGCGTACGACCTCGAAGGTTCCAGCGTCCTCGTCTGGGCCGTCGCCGGCCGAGCCCCCGGCGAGGAGGACGAGAAGACCTTCGAGCTCGCCGCCAGGAAGCGGGTGGGGATCGTCTGCGTCCTCTTCGGCACGTCCGACGGCGAGGTTCCGAGCGTGCCCTACGTCCTCGACACGGACCTGGTTCCCGTCAGGCCCGGCGAGCCGCTCCCGGTCGAGAGGATCGCAGAACGCATTGCAGAACGCGCGGGCGAGACGTCCCACCTCCTCGCCGCGCGGATTCCCGCGCTTCGGCCCCCCGTCGTCGACGCGATCGTCAAGCACTTCGCGCTCCAGAACGGCGTCCTCGGGGTGGCCATCTTCATCCCTGGCGCGGACTTCCCGGTGCTGACCCTGAACCAGATCAGGATGGTGCTCCGTATCGCGGCCGCCCACGGCGAGGAGCTCGACCGGGAGCGCGCGTTCGAGGTCCTCTCCGTCGTCGCCGCCGGCCTTGGCTTCCGCACCGTCGCCCGTCACCTCGTCGGGGCCGTGCCGGGCCTCGGCTGGGCGGTCAAGGGCGGTGTGGCCTACGGCGCAACCCTTGCGCTTGGGGAGGCGGCGGCCGCTTACTTTGCTGCGGGCGGCACGAGGATGATCGAGCGGTCCGTCCGGTCCCGGTCCTAGCCTTCCCGCGCATGGAGAGGGAAGAACGCCACGAGGCGCTCCTGATCGAGGAGGCCGACGCCTGGTTCGAGTACCTCGAGGCAACCCAGGCGGAGGCCGCGACCGGCCGCTACGACGAGGTCGAGCCCTGGGCCTGGGCCCGGCTCAACCAGCGTCTGCGGGCCGTCGAGCGGAAACGAACCGGCTTGCGCCCTGCGGCCGCCTAAGGTCGCGCTGCTAGTCTGAGAGGGATGCGCACGGACCAGCCAGCCCTCTCCGGGCAGACGAGCTCCGGCGCGGAAATCGCATGAGATTTGTGGCAGACACCCTGCGGCTCGGCGAGCGCCCGACAGGCGCCGAGCGCGGCGTGCGCCCGAAAGGAGTCCATCAACGTGTCCTGGTTTCGCTGGAAGAAGCGCGGGGAGAAGGCGCCCGTGGAGGCGGCCGCTCCCGGAGCGCTCGAGCGAGAGGAGCCGGCCCGGCAAGAGACCGCTGAGGCCGAGCGAAAGCCGGCGCGCCGCCGCCGCGGGAGCCGCGGCGGGCGCGGGCGCAAGAAGAAGACCGAGACGGCTGTCGTCGAGGCCGAGGCCCAGGGTGCGCCGCCGGCAAAGGCGAAGCGGGCCGCCAGGCCGAAGAAGCGGGCCGCGACCGCGAAAGCGGCGGAGGAGCCGAAGCGTGAGCGGAGGCGGGCACCCGCACGCAAGCAGGCGCCCCGCGCCGTCCTGCCCGACGTCGCCAAGGAGATCCTCGTCTCGGTCGAGGTACTCGAGCAGACGGTCGCAGTGCTCGAGGACGGCAAGGTCGCCGAGGTCTACCTTGAGCGTCCGTCGCACCGCTCGATCGCGGGCAACATCTACAAGGGCGTCGTCGACAACGTCCTCCCTGGAATGGAGGCATCGTTCGTCGACATCGGCCTCGACCGGAACGGCTTCCTCTACGTGGACGAGATCGTCGTGCCCGAGCTCGAGGGGAAGCGACACGGCAAGCGCATCCAGGAGCTCATCTCCCGCGGCCAGGAGGTGCTCGTCCAGGCGGTGAAGGACCCGATGGGGACGAAGGGGGCCCGCCTGACGACGGAGATCTCCCTCCCGGGCCGCTTCCTCGTCTACACGCCCTACGGCGACGGGATCGGCGTCTCGCGTCGGCTCGACGACGACGAGCGCGAGCGTCTCAAGGCGATCTGCAAAGGCCTCGAGCTCCCCGAGGGCGGGCTGATCGTCCGCACGGCCGCCGAGGGGGCGTCCGAGCAGGAGCTCGCGGGAGACCTCAAGCTCCTGCTGAAGCTCTGGTCGACCATCCGCGGCCGGGCCGACCGGGCGCAGGCCCCGACGCTCGTCTACAAGGAGGCCGAGCTCCCGCTTCGCATCGTCCGGGATCTCTTCATCCGCGACTTCAAGCGCGTCGTCGTCGACCACGAGCGGACGTACCGCAAGATCGTCGCCTACCTGAAGCGCACGTCGCCGGAGCTCGCCGCCCGGGTCGAGCGGTACGAGGGCAAGGAGCCGCTGCTCGAGAAGTCGGGCGTGCTGGAGGCGGTCACCTCGACGCTGTCGCGGCGCGTCGACCTCCCCTCCGGTGGCTACCTCGTGTTCGATTACGCGGAAGCGTTCACCGTCATCGACGTCAACACCGGTCGGTTCGTCGGCGGGCGCGGGAAGTCGTCGAACGGCCGCCTCGAGGACACGATCACGAAGAACAACCTCGAGGCGGTCACCGAGGTCGTCAGGCAGCTGCGGCTGCGCGACATCGGCGGGATCATCGTCATCGACTTCATCGACATGGCGAACCCGAAGAACCGCGAGCTCGTCGAGGCTGCGCTCGACACGGAGCTCGGACGCGACCGGACGAAGACCTACGTCGTCGAGATCTCCCCGCTCGGGCTGGTCGAGATGACGCGCCAGAACGTCACCGACGGCCCGCGCGAGATCCTCACCGACCCGTGCCCGACCTGCGAGGCGACCGGGGTCGTCGTCTCGGCGGAGACGCGCGCGGTCGAGGCCGAGCGGAAGCTCCGCCGGCACGTGGCAGGGTCGAAGGCCGAGGCGTTCCTCGTCGAGCTGCACTCCGAGGTCGCCGCGATCCTCGCCGGCCCCGACGGCCAGCGCCTCCGGGAGCTGGAGAAGGAGACCGGCAAGCGCTTCGCGTTCAAAACGAAGAAGTCGTTCCGGCTCGACCGCTTCGCCGTTCTCGCCGAGGGTAAGACCTCCGAGATCGACGGCCTGCCGGCCAGGGACGAGCCCGCACGCAAGAAGTCGTCCAAGCCGGGGACCGAGGCCGTGGTGGCGCTGGACGAGACGCTTCTCGAGGGTGCCGAGACCGGCGAGGAGGCGACCACCGACGGAGCCGAGCCTCCAGAGAAGCCCAAGAAGAAGACGCGGCGAGGCTCTCGGGGCGGTCGCGGCCGCAAGAAGAAGACGGCGGTCGTGGCCGCCGACGGGCCGGCGCCGGCCGACGCCGAGCCCGAGCCCGTCGAGGCGGTGGCGGAGGCCCCCGAGCCGAGCCCGAACGGCGACGAGCCGGTCCAGGAAAAGCCGAAGAAGAAGACCAGGCGCGGGAGCCGAGGCGGCCGCCGCCGGAAGAAGAAGACGGCGGGCGACGCCTCCGGCGAGCCGATTGCGACCGCGGAGGACGCTGGCTAGACTGTCGGTCGCAGCGGGCCCGGCCCGCTCGTTTCCTGTCTACGAAGCCATGAGCTACGCCGTCATCTCCATCGGGAACAGGCAGTACCGCGTGCGGGAAGGCCAGCGGCTGCTCGTGGACCGCGTCCCGCACGCGGAGGGGAAGACGTTCCACCCCGACCTGGTGATGGTCGGCGGCGACGGCGACCCGAAGCTCGGCGGCGACCTCAAGGGACAGCAGGTGACCGTGAAGGTCGCCGAGCACGTTCGCGGGAAGAAGATCATCGTGGGCAAGCACCGGCGCCGCACGGGCTACAAGCGCAGGAACGGCTTCCGCGCGAGTCTCACGCGCATCGAGGTGCAGTCGATCGGCGCGACGCGGACGCGGTCGACCGCTGCGAAGAAGGAGACGGCTGCGGAGACGAAGCCGGCCGGCACGAGAAAGCCGGCCGCCAGCAAGCCGGCCGCCGCGCGTGCGCCTGCTGCCGCGGCCGAGAAGAAGCCGCCGGCACGGCGCGCGCCCAGGAAGAAGACCGAGGAGTAGGAATGGCGCACAAGAAGGGATTGGGCTCGTCGAAGAACGGCCGCGACTCCGAGTCCAAGCGGCTCGGCGTCAAGGTCTTCGACGGCCAGGAGATCAGGGCGGGGATGATCGTCGTCCGCCAGCGCGGCACGCGCTTCCGGCCCGGTCCGGGCACTGGCCTGGGCCGCGACCACACGATCTTCGCCACGCGCGACGGGAAGGTTGCCTTCCGCGCGGGCGGCGCAGGTCGGGTCGTGTCCGTGGACTAAGGGCGCTCGTGTTCCACGACCGTGCGCGGATCCGCGTCAAGGGCGGGCGCGGCGGCGACGGCTCGCTCAGCTTCCGGCGTGAGAAGTTCGTTCCCAAGGGTGGCCCCGACGGGGGCGACGGCGGCGACGGCGGCGACGTCGTCCTGGTGGCCGACCCCGATCTTCGCGATCTCGGGTTCTTCCACCGGAGCACGCGTTTCGAGGCGAAGCGCGGGCGCCACGGAGAAGGGTCGAACAGGCGCGGAGCGGACGGTGACGATGTCGAGCTCGGCGTGCCCGTCGGAACACAGGTGCTCGACGAGGAGGGGCGCGTACTGGCCGACCTCGCGCACGGCGGCGCGCGCCTGGTCGCCGCGCACGGCGGCCACGGCGGCGCAGGCAACCGCCGCTTCGCCTCGCCGACCCATCAGGCCCCGCGGCTCGCCGAGCTGGGCTCCCCGGGGGAGGAGGCCGCTCTCGAGCTTCGCCTGAAGCTCCTCGCCGACGCCGCGCTGCTCGGCTTCCCCAACGCGGGCAAGTCGTCGCTCCTCCGCCGGATCTCGAATGCGAAGCCCAAGGTCGCCGACTACCCCTTCACGACCGTCGCGCCCGTCCTCGGCACGGTCGAGGCCCCGGACGGGCGGCAGCTGACCGTCGCGGACGTGCCGGGCCTGCTGGAGGGCGCGAGCGAGGGCGTGGGGCTCGGCGACGAGTTTCTGGCCCACCTCGAGCGGGCGCGCCTCCTCCTGCACGTGATCGACGCGCAGGAGGACGTGGAGGCGCGGTTCGGGGCGATCGACCGCGAGCTGGCCGCGTACGGCGCCGGCCTCGCCGAGCGGGCGCAGATCGTCGTCCTCAACAAGGTCGACCTGGTCGACGAACCGCCTACCTTCGACAGCGAAGACCCGCGCGTGGTGGGCATCGTTGCCACCTCGGCGGTGACGGGCCACGGCATCGAGGAGCTGAAGCGGATGCTCTTCTCCCTCGTTCCCGACCGGGCGCCGGCGGCTTCGGGGAACGAGGGGCTTGTGGACTTCCTCGTCTACCGGCCGCTGCCGCCCCACGGCCGCCGCTTCCGCATCTTCCGCACGCCGAGCGGCTACCGCGTGCGGGGCGAGGCTACGGAGGACGAGCTTCGCGCGGCCGGGGTCAAGCCCGACGCTGTCGTCGAGTTCGAGGACGAGTGAGGACGGGGCTCCTCGGCGGCGCGTTCGACCCGCCGCACGCGGGCCACGTCGCCCTGGCCGGGGAGGCGGTCGAGCGCTTTCGGCTCGACCGGCTGCTCGTGCTCGTCGTCGCCGAGCCGGGCCACAAGCCGGTGAAGACGCCGATCGACGAGCGCCTCAAGCTCGTCCGCGCGGCCTTCGCGGACCTGCCGCTCGCGGAGGTGCGGCCCGAAGAGCGGCCGTTCACCGTCGATTCGCTTCGCCAGGGCGGCTTCGACCCCGAGGCTACGGTCTTCCTCGTGGGCGCCGACGAGTTCGCGGACTTCCTCACCTGGAAGGAGCCCGACGAGATCCTCGAGCTCGTGCGGCTCGGCGTCGCCACCCGGCCCGGGTATCCGCGAGAGCGCCTCGAGTCCGTTCTCGCCGCGCTCCGGCGCCCCGAGCGCGTCGAGCTGTTCGAGATCCCCGCGGTCGATGTCTCCTCCACGGACCTGCGCGCTCGCCTGGCGCGCGGCGAGCCCGCCGAGCAGCTCCTTCCTCCGGCCGTCGCCCGCCTCGTCGTCGAGCGCGGCCTCTACGATGAGGGTTGTTGACCACCCCCGGAGGGCAAAGCTACGCTGAGAGGGTTGACCCAGGAGATGCCAGGCCGCTGACGCCCATCGACCACGCGCGCAGAATCGCGGCCCTCGCCCAGGAGAAGCTCGCCGCCGACGTCGTCATCCTCGACATGCGGCCGGTGTGCACGTACACGGATTTCTTCGTCGTCTGCACCGGGCAGAGCCCGCGGCAGACGAAGGCGATCTACGACGAGGTGCGCGAGCGCCTCAAGAAGGAGGACGGCCTCGCGCCGCGCGCCGTCGCAGGCGAGCGCCAGGCAACCTGGATCCTCGCCGACTACCTCGACGTCGTCCTGCACGTCTTCACCCCCGAGGCGCGGGAGTACTACCGCCTCGAGGAGCTCTGGGGCGACGTCCCCTCGGTCGAGCTCGCCGTCGCCGGCTAGCTCCTTCGCTACAGTGTGCCCCGCGCGGGGCCATAGCTCAGTTGGGAGAGCGCGTGACTGGCAGTCACGAGGTCGCGGGTTCGAATCCCGCTGGCTCCACTCAGCGGCGGTCGTCGTAGACGAGGATCGCGCCGCCGTAGCACGCGACCCAGACGCTGCGCGTGGGCGCGTCGTACGTGATCCCGATCGGGTGGAAGCAGGCGTCGATCGTCTGCAGGATCTCCATGTCGCGCGTCCGCAGCTTGGTGACCGTTCCCGACTCATAGTTGACGACGTAGATCGCCTTGCCGTCGGGGGCGATGGCGAGGCTGCGCGGCCGCGTGCCGGTGGCGACGGTCTTGACCCTGCCCGTTCGCAGGTCGAGCTTCGCAACCCGTCCGGCCATGTTCAGCGTGGCGTAGACCGTGTCGCCGGAAGGGTCGATCTCGAGCGCCCGCGGGCCCGACCCGATCGGGACGGTTGACGTCTCCCACGTGGCGAGGTCGACGCGCACGAGATAGTCGCCGCCCATGATCCCGACGTAGGCGGCCTCCCCGTCCGGCGTGACCGCGATCCCCCGCGGATACTCGCCCATCTCGATCCTCCGCACCTCGCGGCCGGCCTCGGTCGAGACGACGCTGAGATCCCACGTGCACCAGTTGGCGACGAGGACGAAGCGGCCGTCCGGGGTCACGGCGACAACCTTCGGCACCGCGCCCACACGGTAGGCGGCGTCGATCTCGAGCGTCTCCAGCGAGATCCGGTAGACGAAGCTTTGGTCGAAGCCCGACGCCGGCGTGCACTCGTCGTTTCCCTCGGGCCCGAAGCCGTCGCCGTACATCGAGTAGTTGGAGACGTAGGCGTATTTGCCGTCCGGCGAGAAGGCGGCTTCGACGGGGGCGCCCTGCGCCGTCCCTGAGTAGCGGCCGTAGCCGAAGTCGGCCAGCTCGACGGCGTCGGAGATTGTCTTTTCGAGCTCGAGCTTGCGCGAGTCGTAGACCGTGACCGAGTGCCGGTACATCATGTTCTGGGCGAAGACGAGCCCGGTCCCGGACGAGGCAACCGACTTCGGCGTGATGTCGCCTTCGAGCGTCTCGCGAAACCGGAGCGTCGTCCGGCTCGACGGCTTCGACGGCTCGGACGCCTGCGACCCCGCGGTCGTCTCCTCCTCCGGCACCGTCGCCTCGGCGCCGGCGTCTGCCGGCGGCGAGGACGCGGCCGACTCGTCGGGAGTACGGCCCACCCAGGCGCCGGCGACGCCCGCGACGAGCACCGAGGTTGCGACCACGGTCGCGGTCAGCCGGCGCCGGCGGATCTGCCGCCGCCTTGCCTCGCGTCGGCTGATCCGGGGGTCGAGGTCGCTCAAGGCTCTCGGCGGAGTCTAGCCCTGGCGCCCGGTGCCGCCTGCCTGGTCCGCGCCGATCCGGGTCAAGTGCGCCTCGATCCGCTCGAGCGCGGCGGCGTGTTCCTTGGCCTGCTGGTCGAGCTGCTCCTGCTGCGCGCGCGTTCGCTTCCCGACGAGAGTCGCGACGACCACGCTCGTCAGCGTGGGGATGAGGCCCAGGCCCGTGAGCATGAGCCCTGTGCCCACGAGGCGGCCGATCGTGGACTCGGGCACGACGTCGCCGTAGCCGACGGTGGTCACCGTCACCACGGCCCACCAGTAGGCGAGCCCGAGACTGGTAAACACCTCGGGCTCGACGATGCGCTCCAGCGCCCCGGCGATCAGGACGAGGATGAAGGCAACGGAGACCACCGTGGCCACGGCCCGGGGGAGCGTCAGCCGTTCGTACCAGAGATCGAAGCGCTTCTCGACGTCGATGCGCATGTTGTGCGAGTTCGAGAGTGCCGCGCCAGTCCCTCTCCGGCATGCCTTGATCCGTCCGATACAAGTCGTACCGTCCGTGTCTCAAGGAGTCCACTTGCCGTAGCGGTGCTCCCTGTCTACACGAGGGCGAGGGCCCGCTGGCCGCAGCGGGCTCTCGCTTCGGCGGCTTTCCATGCGGCTACCCCGCACTCGGATAGGCCGTCCGCGGCGGCGCGGCCGGCTGAGTCAGGCGGCCGCGCGCAGGCGCGCGCGGGCCTCTCGGAAGCGCAGCGTCTCGTAGGCGATCAGGCCGATGCAGACCCCGGCGACGAGCGCGAGCGACACGACCCCGTCGACGCGCGTCGCGACCGGGGTCAGCGCCGCGCTCGCCGCGGCCGCGAGCAGCCGGCGGGGGTTGACGCTGCCGACGCTCCGATAGCGGATCGCGTCGTGGCTGAGGAGGTAGAGGGCCACGCCGCCGCAGAGCGCGAAGGCGGGCACGGCCTCCAGTGGTGCGTCCACGTGGGCCAGCACCTTCTTGGCGCCGAGCGCCAGGAGGACGATGCCCGCGAACATCGGCAGGTGGAGGTAGCTGAAGGAGTCGCGTGCGAGGCGCACGCGCTCGTGACCTTGCGCCTCCACGAGCTTCCTGCGCGCTACCAGGGCGACGACGTCGAAGTACGTCCACCAGAGCGCGCAGGCGACGACGAGCCCGAGGACTGCGGCTGTGACGACCGTTGGTCCCAGCTCGATGCCGGCAGCCCCGATCCCGATGGCGACGATCGATTCTCCGAGCGCGATGATGACGATCAGCGCGTACCGCTCTGCGAAGTGATCCGCGGAGATCGAGAAGCCGCGGACGCCGAAGACGTACGGGCCGGAGTAGTCGATCGTGAGCGCAATCAGCCAGAGCGCGATCTGCGGCCAGCCGTCCAGGAAGCCGGCGACGATGAGCAGAGCCGGGCCCGGGATCGCCGTCCGCGCCAGCCTGAACGTGGCCTCGCGCACGTCCACGTGCGGCGTCGCCTCGGCGAAGAGGACGATGTGCATCGCCCGCACGGCGAAGTAGGCGAGGCCGAAGAGGACGGCGTCCGAGTCGAACGCGTGCGGCACCGCCAGGGCTGCCACGAACATCGCCCCCATTGCGCCGAACACGGCGAGTCGGGCCGAGCCTTCGTTCGGGTCGATCTCGTTCGTGAGCCAGGCGTACGCGCCCCAGGTCCACCAGAGCGCCGCCAGGATCAGCAGCCCCTTCCCGACGCCGGCCCACGTCGGGTCGTCCGACATGAAGCCGGTCACCTGCGTGAGGGCGAAGACGAAGACGAGGTCGAAGAAGAGCTCGAGCGGCGTGACCGGGTGCTCGGTCTCCTCCTCGCCCTCGTGTTCCGGCTCGATCTCCCTCGGCGGCTCGGCCTGCATCCCCGGGATGATCGCAGCGGCGTCAGCGCGCGCGGAGCTCGTCCAACACCACCGGGTCGATGCGGTTGGCGCCGCGGACCCGCTCCTCGAGGTTCTCCGCGCCGGCCCAGGCGGCGAGCGCGCCGGCGAGCTCGCCCTCGTAGCCGAGCGCGGCGAGGCGACCGCGGATCTCCTCCGCGAGCTCCTTGCCGACGTCGAGCCACTCCCCGTCTGGCGTCTGCCCGAAGAGGAGGTCGTGGATCCGGTAGATGCGCTCGAGCTCCTCGATCGGCTCCGGGTGGTCGTCGATGCGAAGGTCGACGGCGACGTCGCTCGTGCCCCCGTAGCCGCCGTCCTTACGGACGACGAGCAGCGCCGCCGACTGTCGTCCGCGCCGGTCGCCGCCGGCCGCCTCGGCGGCGGCGAGGCAGGCGAGGAGCCGCTCTGAGAGCGACTTTCCCGCCGTGCCCTCGAAGGTGGCGGCCAGCGCGTCGACCGTCGCCGCCGAGACGAGGATGTTCCCCTGCGCCGCGTACCCCGGGCCGGTCGTCCCGCCGGCCCACTCGAGACAGTCGGAGCCCGTATAGGTCGCGGCGCGCCCGTGCGCGTCCACGACGCCGACCTGGCGGTGCGACCGCCCCTCGTCGGCGGCGACCAGAGCGCGCACGACCTCGTCGGCCGAGCGGCCCTCCTCGAGGAGCTCGAGCCCTCGCGGCCGGTAGGCGAGGTTCGCCCAGGCCTGCGTGGCGATCGCGCCCACCTCGGGCGCCGCCGCCGGAACGGCGGCGCCCACGGCGAGGAACTTCGACTGCACGGCCACCCCCCATTCGCGTGCCTTGAGGTCGCAGCCGACGATCGAGTAGGTCGAGATCACTGTGCGGTCCGCTAGCGCAGGCGGGCGAGGCGCTGCATGCTCGCGCTCGAGGACGTCAGCGCTGCGGGCCTCGCGGTGTACGGGTTCGCAACGGTGTCGAACTTCGACCGGCACGAGGACGTGTTCCTCACGACCACCAGCCAGTAGTCGGGGTCGAAGGGACCGCCAAAGAGCTGGTCGAAGGCCGAGGCAAAGCTCGCGTCCGTCAGCAGGTCGGTCGAGGGATCGTGGACGGGGAACGGCCCCGGATCCCCGACCTGTCCCTCGTAGTACGCGTAGCCGATGTACGTCGACGCCGGCGTCTTCCTGAGGCAGTCCAGCTTGTCCTCGAGCTTGTTCACGCGCTGGCGCAGCGTCGCCCCTCCCGCCACTGCCGGTAGCGCGACGGCGAGCGCGCAGACGACGGCCAGCGCGATCCACAACTTCCGCATGGTTCCTCCTTCGACATGTGACAGAGGGCACGACCTAAGAGGGCGTGCTCCTCGCTGACAAGAAGCCGGCTTTCGTCCCGGTTCGGCCCGGTCCTGCCGCTACGCTCCCCTCCTGGAGCTGGTGTTGGAGCGATACGACCCGGAGACGATCGAGCTGAAGTGGCAGGATGCGTGGGAGCGCGAGCGCGCGTTCTCCGTTCCCAACCCTGCCCGGTCCGACGAGATGGACCGGGAGCACACCTACGTCCTCGAGATGCTCCCGTACCCCTCGGGCGAGCTCCACATGGGGCACGTGAAGAACTACACGCTCGGCGACGTCCTGGCGCACGTCAGGCGACGGATGGGCTACCAGGTGCTGCGGCCGATGGGCTACGACGCCTTCGGCCTTCCGGCCGAGAACGCCGCCATCCGCGAGGGAGGCCATCCGCGAGTGGTGACGGAGCGCAACATCGCCGCCATCCGCGAGCAGATGCGCCGCATGGGGTGGGCGATCGACTGGGACCGCGAGGTCTCCACGGCGGATCCTGCCTACTACCGCTGGACCCAGTGGCTCTTTCTCAAGCTCTACGAGCAGGGCCTCGCCTACCGGAAGGAGGCGCCGGTCAACTGGTGCCCCAACGACCAGACGGTGCTCGCGAACGAGCAGGTGATCGACGGGCGCTGCGAGCGCTGCGGTGCCGAGGTCGAGCGCAGGAGCCTCGAGCAGTGGTTCTTCCGCATCACCGCCTACGCCGACCTGCTGCTCGACGAGATGAGCCTGCTCGAGTCCTGGCCGGAGCACGTGCTCACGATGCAGCGCAACTGGATCGGCCGCTCCGAGGGAGCCGAGGTCGTCTTCCGGATCGAGGAGCTCGACGAGGACATCCCCGTCTTCACGACGCGCCCCGACACGCTCTTCGGGGCGACGTTCTTCGTCCTCGCGCCCGAGCATCCACTCGTCTCGCAGCTCGCGGCGGGGAAACCGAGCGAAGCCGAGGTCCTGGAGTACGTCCGGGGCGCGGCTGCCCGGTCCTCGATCGAGCGCGCCGACCCCGGGAAGGAGAAGACAGGCGTCTTCACCGGCGCGTTCGTCACGAACCCCGTCAACGGCGAGCGGATCCCGATCTGGGTCGCCGACTACGTCCTGATGGAGTACGGGACGGGGGCGATCATGGCCGTGCCCGCCCACGACGAGCGCGACTTCGAGTTCGCGCGGCAGTTCGACCTGCCCGTGAAGGTCGTCGTCGCGCCCGAGGGCGCGGACTGGGAGGCGGGGACGTACGTCCCGCACTCCGAGGACGAGCGCCTCGTCGATTCCGCGCAGTTCACGGGCCGGCCGGCCGACGAGGGGAAGGAGGCGATCGTCGAGTGGCTGGAGTCCCGCGGGCTGGGCAGGCCGGAGGTCGGCTACCGCCTGCGCGACTGGCTCCTCTCTCGCCAGCGCTACTGGGGCTGCCCGATCCCGATCCTCTACTGCGACTCCTGCGGCATGGTGCCGGTGCCCGAGGAGGACCTGCCCGTCCTTCTGCCCGAGATCGAGGAGTACCTGCCGAAGGGTCGCTCGCCCCTTGCCGCGGCGGAGGACTGGGTGCACACGACCTGCCCGAGGTGCGGGGGAGAGGCGCGCCGCGAGACGGACACGATGGACACGTTCGTCGACTCATCCTGGTACTTCATCCGCTACTGCGACGCCCGCAACGACGAGGAGGCCTGGAACCGGGAGATCGCCGACTACTGGCTGCCCGTCAACCAGTACATCGGCGGTGTCGAGCACGCAATCCTGCACCTGCTCTACGCGCGCTTCTTCGTCAAGGTGCTGAACGACCTGGGCCTCCTGGGCTTCCGGGAGCCGTTCCTGCGCCTCTTCACCCAGGGGATGATCTATTACCACGGCGCGAAGATGTCGAAGACCCACGGGAACGTCGTCTCGCCCGACGAGATGGTCGAGCACTACGGCGCCGACTCGACGCGCCTCTACGTCCTCTACATGGGACCGGCGGAGGACGACATCGAATGGCAGGACACGGGCATCGACGGCATGGCGCGCTTCCTCGGCCGCCTGTGGCGCCTCGGCCTCGAGGTCGCCGACCGCGGCCCGGCGGACGCGCCGGCGGACGGCCCGCTCGTCCGGCGAGCGCACGAGGCGATCGCCAAGGTGTCCGACGACATCCTGCGGCGGTTCCAGCTCAACACGCCGATCGCGGCCGTGATCGAGCTCGTCAACGACGTCTACCACGTGAAGGACGACCCGGAGCGCGCGGGTGAGGTGCGCTTCGCCACGGAGACCGCGGTCAGCCTGATCCAGCCCTATGCCCCGCACGTGGCGGAGGAGCTCTGGGAGCGTGTCGGCCGCGAGCGGCTGTGGGAGGAGCCCTGGCCGCAGGCCGACCCGGCCCTGCTCGAGCGCGAGACGTTCGAGCTCGTCGTCCAGGTGAACGGCAGAGTCCGCGACAAGGTCGAGGTGCCCGTGGGGCTTTCCGATGCCGAGCTCGTCGCGCGCGCGAAGGAGCTCCCGCGCGTGCGGGCTCACGTGGACGGGAAGGAGATCCGCAAGGAGGTCGTCGTCCCGGGCAAGCTCGTCAACCTCGTCGTCTAGACGCCTGCGCGTCCAGCACCGTTCAGGCGTCTGTCCCACCCGTACTCTGTTGTCGTGAACGTCGTCGACGTTCTCCTGCTTCTCGGGGTCGCAGCCTTCTCCGTTCTGGGGGCGCACCGAGGCCTCGCCGCCCAGGCGCTCTCCCTGGGAGGGTTGGTGCTGGGCGCCGTTCTCGGGTCGATCATCGCCCCGCATCTGTTCCCGGAGAACTCCGCCTGGCTGCCGGTCGCGGGGCTCATGGGAGCCGTCGTCGGAGCCTTCCTCCTCAGCTTCGCCGCCCGGGCGCTCGCCGGTCCGGTGAGGTTGTTCCTCGGCGCGCACCCGCCGCTCGGCACCCTCGACCGCATCGGCGGCATCGCCCTGGGCGCGCTCATCGCCCTCGCGGTGGCGTGGCTCTTGGCCGTGCTCGCGCTCCACCAGCCCGCTCTCGGCCTGAGAGCCGAGATCAGGGGGTCGGCCATCCTCCCGCGCCTCCTGAGCGCCGTCCCGCCCGACCGCGTGCTGCAGGCGCTGAACCGGTTCGACCCGTTGCCGCTGCTGCCGGGCCTTGCCGAGCCGTTGCCGCAGCCGGATCCGAGCGTCCTCCGAAGCCCGGGCGCGACGGCGGCGGCCGAGTCCGTCGTGAAGCTTGAGGGAACCGCCTGCGGCGTCGGGACGCAGGGGTCGGGCTGGGTCGTTCGCGAGGGCCTGGTTGCAACCAATGCGCACGTCGTCGCGGGACACGACTCGACCCGCGCGCTCGTCCCGAACGGCCAAGTCCTGTCCGCGCGGCCGGTGTACGTGGACGCGCGGAACGACATCGCGCTCCTGCGGGTCCGGGGCCTCGAAGCTCGGAGCCTCGCGACCAGCAGCGGGGACGACCGCTCGCAGCCGGTCGCGCTGCTCGGCTACCCGAGGAACGGGCCCCTGACCGCAACCGCGGGGACGGCGGGCGCCGCCCGCACGGTCCTGTCTCCCGACGGGTACGGCCGGGGGACGAGCCCGCGCGTCGTCGTCCCGCTCCGCGGCGCTGTCCGGCCGGGGGAGAGCGGCGGCCCGGTCGTCGACCGGCGGGGCCACGTCGTGGCGATGATCTTCGGCGGCACGCGCGACCGGAAGGGCGGCTACGCGGTTCCGGTCGAGCTCGTGCTCGACGCGGCGGCCGAGGAGCTTCGCCCGGTCTCGTCCGGGCCGTGCCTCGTGGGGTAGTGCCCCGTCAGGCAATACACGCCCGCTCGTGCTCCGCGATCACGCGGCGCCTGCCCACTCTCGCCCTTGCCAAGGCAACCAGCCTTGGCCGCGAGCGAGTGCGGACTCATGCGTGGCGCTCGCGACGCAGAGGCTGAGCAGCATCGCCTGAAGGGGCACTGGCCGCCGGTTCGTCACTTGTGACGACGCGGTCACGATCCCGTCACGATCCGTGACACACGCGTGCGTCCCTCCCCGCCAGCATCGGGGGCGTGCGCGGACTCGTTCTCGTCGTCGCCCTTGCCGCCGTCCTGATCGGAGCGTCGTCGGCCTCGCCAGCGGCGACAGTCGCGATTCCTCCCAGTGCGGACGTCGGGTTTCCGTTCTGGTGCGACTGGAGCTACGACTGGGAGTCCCGCTGCTACCGCGACGACGGGCCGCGTCTTCCCATCGGAGGAGTGGACGACAAGGTGTGGCGCGCCGGACTTCGCTTCTCCCTCGCGGCCGTGCCGGCGGGGGCGACGATTACGAGAGCCGAGCTTCGCGTTTTTCACGACGGCATGTGCGTCGCTCCGGGCGTCGGCGGCGCGCCTTGTGTGCCGCCGGGCGTGGTGGTGGACGCGCATCGCATCATGTCCCCGAACTGGTTCCGGGAGCGGGAGCCCGAGCTCGAGGAACGCGTGCTCGACACGGCCGTCGTCTTCTCCGCGCCGGACCCGCAGTGGCTCACGTGGGACGTGACGTCGCTCGCCCGCTCGTGGCACGGCCGGCTCGTGGCGAACAACGGGTTCGTGCTCAAGCTGCAGGACGGTGACGAGGACTACGGCGTTCCCGGCCCCTACGGCCCTTCGTCGGGCCATCCGAACCCGGCTCTCCGTCCCCGGCTTATCGTCTCGTACGAAGCGGCAGGCGTGGGCTGAGCTGTGCGCATGCCGCCGATCTCCCGCGGGCGCGCCTTCGCTTACGCGGTCGTCCTGCTCGCGCTGCTCACGGTGGCGGGTCGCGTCGCGCTCGGCGCCGAGGAAAGCGAGCCGGGCGGCGGAACGCGGTCAGTCGCCCTCGACCTCGAGGCGGAGCCTCCTCGGGAGCTCGTCGTCCACGTCGCCGGCGCCGTGCACCGACCCGGCCTCTACCGACTCCCGGACGGCAGCCGGATCGACGACGCAATCGCCGAGGCCGGGGGCGCAAGGTCCAGCGCGGCACTCGATCTCGTCAACCTGGCGGCGCCGGTCGCCGACGGCCAGCAGGTGGTGGTGCCGCTGCGAGGAGCGGGGAGCGAGATCGGGCTCGCCGGTCCGACGGCGGCGGGGGCGGCTCTCCCCGGAATGAAGGTGCATCTGAACTCGGCGACGCTCGAGCAGCTCGACGAGCTGCCGAGTGTCGGGCCGGTCACCGCGCAGCAGATCCTCGACTACCGCTCGGTCAACGGCGCGTTCCGGTCGATCGACGAGCTGGACGCTGTTCCGGGGATAGGCCCGGCAACACTCGAGCAGCTACGCCCCCTGGTCGACCTGTGAGCCGCGACCACCGTGCTCCGCGACCGTCTCGAGCGTGTTCCCGCGGCGCACCTCCTCGCCGCAGCTCTCTGCGTCGGCCTCGCACTCGCCCTCCTCCTCCGTGAGGCCCACGCAGGGCTCCTTCTGACCGCGGGCGCGGCTGCGGCCGGCGCTCTGTCGGTAGACCGCGCAAGGCTGCTCTTCCTTGCAGCCGCGCTCCTCCTCGCCGGCCTCTGGTGGGGCGCGGTGCGCCTCGAGGCCCTGGATCGGAGTCTGCTCGAGCCGGAGATCGGCCGCGCGGCTCTCGCCCGGGTCGAGGTGACGGGGCCCGCCCGGCGAAGCGAGTTCGCGCTGCGCGTTCCCGTTCGCGTCAAGCGCTTCGGTCCGCTCGAGCTCGACGAGCGTGCTCGTCTCGACCTCCCGCCGGAGGAGGTGCCCCCTCAGGGTGCGCTTCTCGAGGTGGTCGCCACTGTCGTCGAGCCCAGGGAGCCCGAGGAGGAGGGCGACTTCGACGAGGCCGGCTACCTCGGCCGCCAGGGAATCCACGTCGTCCTGCGCGCCGGTGACTTCCGGATCGTCGGTCGCCGCGGTGGCGTCGGCGGGCTTGGAGACCGCCTGCGCGAGGGCGTTTCGAGCACCCTCGAGGCCGTCCCGGCCGGCGAGCGGCGGGCAGTGCTCGCGGGCATCGCCCTCGGCGAGGACGAGGGGTTGGAGGCGGACCTGCGCGACAACTTCCGGGCGTCCGGCCTCTACCACCTCCTTGCGGTCTCGGGCCAGAACGTGGCCTACGTCGTCGCGGGGACGATCCTGCTCGCGTGGGTCCTCGGCCTCCCACGGTGGCTCGGCGAGCTGGGGGCGCTCCTCACGGTCGCGGCCTACGTGCTGGCTGTCGGGTGGCAGCCGTCGGTCGTTCGGGCCGGGGTCGCAGGTGGGCTTGCGTCCCTCGCCTGGCTCGCGTCGCGGCCGCGCGACCGCTGGTACTTCCTCCTCGTCGGCGCCGCTGTCCTGCTCGCCTGGAATCCCTACAGCGTGCTGGAGCCGGGCTTTCAGCTCTCGTTCAGCGCGGTCGCCGCGATCTTCGTGCTCGTCCCACGGATCGGCGGATGGCTCGAGGGCTATCCGCTTCCTCGGAAGCTCGCGGAGGTGATATCGCTCTCGGCAGCGTGCGGCGTGGTGACGGCACCGGTTCTGTGGCTGCACTTCGGCGCGATCCCCGTGTATTCCGTCGTCGCCAACGCGCTCGCGGCGCCCGTCGTCGCGCCGCTCTTGGGCCTCGTCCTCGCGGCGGCTGCGCTCCACCCCTGGTTGCCGGGAGCATCCGCGGCGCTCGTGTGGGTCGATGCCTGGCTCGCGGGCTACCTCGCCTTCTGCGCCAGGCTGGTCGGGAACCTGCCGTACGCTCAGGCAGGCTCGCTTTCGGCCCTCGCGCTCCTCGCCGCCGCCGGCTTGACGCTTCTCGCGTTCACGCGAATGCGCGGCCCGAGGACACGGCGGGCAATCGCACTGGCGGGCATTGCGCTGGCGCTGACGGTCGCCTGGCGGGCCGCGCCCGACGCGCCCCGCCCTCCTCCGCCCAACGGGCTGCGAATCACGGTGCTCGACGTCGGCCAAGGTGACGCGATACTCCTCCAGGTCGCCGAGGGAGCAGTTCTGGTCGACCAAGGCCCGCCCGAAGCGGACGTCGCCGGCCAGCTCGAGGAACTCGGCGTGGATTCTCTCGCCGTGCTCGTCCTGACGCATCCGCAGCGGGATCACGTCGGCGGGGCCGCCGACGTGCTGGAGCAGATCGATGTGGCGACGGTTCTCGACCCCTTCATTCCCTCCCCGAGCGACGACCAGGAGTCTGCGCTCGCGGCGGCACGCGCACGCGAGGTGCCGGTCGTTCCCGCGCGTGCCGGTCGAAGCTTCAGCGTGGGAGACCTTCGAGTCCGGATCCTCTGGCCGGAGGAGAAGGCCATGCCGAGCGACGACCCGAACGACCACGCTATTGTCCTGCTCGCGTCGTACGGGCAGGTCGACACGCTCCTGACTGCGGATGCCGAAGGCGAGGTCACCGTGCCGATCCGTCCGCCCCCGGCCGAGATCCTCAAGGTCGCCCATCACGGCTCCACCGATCCGCTCCTGCCGGCGCTTCTCCAGCTCGTCCGCCCGAGCATCGCCGTGGTCTCCGCCGGTGAGGGGAATGACTACGGGCATCCGGCGCCGGAGACGATGGCCGTACTGGAGGGGTTCACCGGCCTGGCGGTGTACCGCACCGACCGCGACGGAGCCGTCACGATCGAGACCGACGGTGAGCACCTCTCGGTCTTCGAGGAGCACTGACCAAGAGCTCCCGACAGAGGAGGAGCTAGGCCGCCTGGCAGCGCCGGGGCCCGAGGCGCCCCGAACCGCCCGTCGCACCCAGCCGGCCGACCATCATCCTGTTTGGGGCTCTAAGCTTGGTCGCAGTGGCCGAGACTGAGCTCCGCCCGATCTACCTCCTCACCGGCGGCGATCGTCCCAAGATCCGTCGGGCGCTCGAGCGGCTTCGCTCTCGCTTCGGTCCCGAGTCGGTGGAGACGCTTTCCGCGGAGACCGTCGGCGGGGCCGACGTTGTCGTCGCTCTGAACTCGCTGGGCCTATTCGCCGGCGATGGAGGCCGGCTCGTCATCGTCGAGGATGTGGAGCGCTGGAAGAAGGCCGACGAGGAGGCGGTCGCCGGCTACATCGCCGACCCGGTCGCGGGCGCCGTGCTCGCGCTGGTCGGGGCGGAGCTGAAGAGCTCCGCCCTGCCCGCGCTGTGCGCCAAGGCCGGCGAGGTGCTGACGTACGACGTCCCGAAGCCTCGCGACCTACCGACCTGGGTTCGTGCGCAGTTCGAGCGCCTCGGGGTCCAGGCCGACGGCGAGGCAGCGCGTGTGTTGATCGAGATCGTCGGGGACGACGCCAATGCCCTGACGACCGAGGTCGAGAAGCTGGCTGTCTGGACGGCCGGCGAGCCGATCGGCCGGCGGGAAGTGGAGCTGCTCGCAGCTCCCGCTCAAGAGGCGTCGGCGTGGGCGATCACGGACGCGTGGGGTGCGCGAAATCTTCCAGGCGCGCTTGCGGCGTGCCAGTCGGAGCTCGAGCGCGGCGCCGACCCGTTCGCCGTCGCCATGCGTCTTTCATCGCAGGTGGCGCTCGTCCGCCAGACCCAGGTGCTCGCCGATGAAGGCCTTGGAGTGAAGGACATCGCCAAGCGGCTCCGCAAGCACGAGTTCAGGGTGCGGAAGGCCCTCGGCCACGCAGAGAACTACACGCGTGACGAGCTCGACGAGGCGGTCATCCGCCTGGCGGCGCTCGACGCGTCCCTCAAGGGAGCCAGCCGCCTCAGTGGGGAGCTCGAGCTCGAGCGTGCGATCGTCGAGCTCGTCCGCACGCCTGAGCCCGCCGGCCGCTAGACGTTGCCCCTGTGGGGCACCCCGGCCCACCACCCGCTTTCGAGCCTAACGAGGAAAGGCGCACCCGTGGCGCGCGGAGTGTGACGAATGCGTGGCGATCGGTACCGGTTGACGCCCGGGCCTACGACGTGCCCGCGATCAGACGCGCTGCCTGGGACTTCTTCCGCGCCGCCCGGTTGGGGTGGATGGCATGCGCTGCCGCGGCGCGGTCGAGGCAGCGGACCAGCTCCTGGTGGGCCGCCGCGACGGCGTCCTGGTCGCCGTCCTCGACCGCCGTCTCGAGGCGCTTGTAGAGCGTCTTCGCCGTCGAGCGGTGGCGCATGTTTTCGAGCCGCTGGCGGGCGGCGATCGAGACGCGGCGCTTCTGCTGCTTGATGTTCGGCATATCGAGAAAAAGGCCCCGTCGGGCCGCGCGAAAGCGTAGCAGGAAAGCGGTGCGCTCTGGCCGCTCGCCTATGCTCGCGACGGTGAGCGAGGCGGACCCGCTGCCGATGCCGGGGCGGCCGAGAAGGCGGCTTGCCTGGTCGACTGCGGTCTTCGCGGCCATCACCGGCGTCTCCCGCGTCCTCGGTCTCTTTCGGGAGATCGTCGTCCGCCGCGCCTTCGGCGTCGAGGGCGAGATCAACGCCTTCACGGTCGCGTTCCAGGTTCCGAATCTCGTGCGGGCCCTGGCGGCCGACGCGGCCCTCGGCGCTGCCTTCGTACCGGTGTTCAGCGAGCTGCTCGAGAAGGAGCAGCGCGAGCGTGCCTGGAAGGTCGCCTCGACGCTCTTCTGGCTCGTCCTCATCGTCCTGGGCGCCCTGACCGGGCTCCTGATGCTCGTGGCGCCGCTGATCATGCGCATCTTCGGCCTCGGCGACCTCGAGGAGCTTGCGACGGGGCTCTCCAGGATCCTCTTCCCGATCGTCGTCCTCACCGGAGTCTCGGGGATCGTCGTCGGAATCCTCAACTCGTACGAGGAGTTCACGGTCCAGGCGCTCATGCCCGTGATCTGGAACGCGGTCATCATCGCGACGCTCCTCGTCGTGGTTCCCCGGTTCGAGAGCGAGGAGGCGCAGCTCTATGCCTACGCGGGCGGCGTCCTCCTCGGCACCCTCGTCCAGACGGTCACGCCGGTGTGGTGGCTGAGGGGAAGGGACGGCCGCATCCGGGCCGTGCTCGACATTCGGGATCCGGCCGTCAAGCGGGTGCTCGTGCTGATGTTGCCCGTCACGATCGCGCTCGGGCTCATCAACTTCAGCTTCGTCGTCAACACCTTCTTCGCGTCGCGGTTCGTCGATCCCGAGCTGGCGCCCAGCGCCATCGATGCCGCCTTCCGCATCTACATGCTCCCGCAGGGCATGTTCTCGGTCGCGGTCGCGACGGTGCTCTTTCCGCTCCTCTCCCGACTGGCGGCGCGTGGCGACTCGGTCGGGTTCAGGGACACGGTCTCCCTCGGCCTACGGCAGATCGGGTTCCTCCTGCTTCCTGCGAGCGCGGTCGCGGCCGTGCTCGCGGAACCGATCGTGCGGCTCCTCTACGAGCGAGGGGAGTTCACCGCCGACCAGACGCCGGTGGTCGCGGGGGCACTTGCTGCTTTCGCGCTCGGGCTCACGTTCAACGGGACGATGCTGCTGCTCAACCGCTCGTTCTTCAGCCTCCAGTCCCCTTGGGTTCCGACCGCGGTCGCGCTCGGGGCGCTGGTGCTCAATGCGATCCTTGCGGGTGTCCTCTACCGCGTCGGCGTCTGGGGCATCCCGCTGGCCACGTCCCTCGCGAACGTCGCCGGCACCGTGGCGCTCCTCGCGATCCTCCGCCGGCGCCTGGGGAGGCTCGACGGCAGGGCGATCGCCTCCTCGTACGGTCGCATCGCGCTCGCGTCTGCTGCGGCGGCGGCCGCGGCCTTCGGGGTCTGGTACGGGCTCGACGAGACGCTAGGCCGGTCGCTCGGCGCGCAGATCGTCTCGGTCGGCACGGCGCTCGTCGCGGGCGCCTCGGCCTACCTCGTCGGCGCCGCGCTGCTTCGGGCCCGCGAGCTCCGGACGCTCCTCTCTCTCAGGCGCGGATCCGCTACAACGGACGGGGAGCGGCCATGAGCAGCCTCGAGACCATTCGCAACTTCTCCATCGTCGCGCACATCGACCATGGGAAGTCGACCCTGGCCGATCGGATTCTCGAGGCGACGCAGACGCTCTCGCAGCGCGAGATGCGCGAGCAGGTGCTCGACTCGATGGAGCTCGAGCGGGAGCGGGGAATCACCATCAAGGCCCAGGCCGTGCGGGTGCTCTGGCGGGGGCATCAGCTGAACCTGATCGACACGCCTGGGCATGTCGATTTCACCTACGAGGTCTCACGCGCCCTCCAGGCATGCGAGGGCGCGGTGCTCGTTGTCGACGCCGCGCAGGGAATCGAGGCTCAGACCCTCGCAAACGCGTACCTGGCGATCGAGAACAGCCTCGAGATCGTTCCCGTCGTCAACAAGATCGACCTGCCGCAGGCCGATCCGGACGCCGCCGCGGCCGAGGTCGCGCAGCTCGTGGGCGAGACTCCGGAGCGTGTCCTCCGCATCTCCGCCAAGACGGGCGAGGGCGTGGAAGACGTGCTGGACGCCGTGATCGAGCGCATCCCTCCGCCGGAGGGTGATCCCGCCGCGCCGGCCCGCGCGCTCGTCTTCGACTCGTCGTACGACCAGTACCGTGGGGTGGTCGCGTTCGTCCGCATGGTGGACGGGCGCTTCTCGACACGCCAGCGTCTTCGCGCGATGGCGGCGGGGACGCGCTTCGAGGCCGAGGAGCTCGGCTTCTTCTCACCTGATCGGAGGCCCACGCCGACGCTCGAGGCGGGCGAGGTCGGCTACGTCGTGACCGGTCTCAAGGAGGTCAGCCGCCTGCGGGTCGGCGACACGCTGACGGGCCAGGACGACCCGGCCGCGGAGCCGCTGCCCGGGTACAAGGACGTCAAGCCGACCGTCTTCGCGGGCCTCTTCCCGACCGACTCCGACGACTACCCCGATCTCCGCGACGCCCTCGAGAAGCTGAAGCTCAACGACGCTTCCCTCTTCTACGAGCCCGAGACGTCGCAGGCGCTCGGATTCGGCTTCCGCTGCGGCTTCCTCGGGCTCCTGCACATGGAGATCGTGCGCGAGCGCCTCGAGCGCGAGTTCGACCTCGATCTCCTCGTGACGGCGCCGAACGTCGCGTACCGCGTCCTCACGAAGGCAGGCGAGGAGCTCGAGGTCCACAACCCTGCGGAGATGCCGCGCGAGGTCGAGCTCGTCGAGGAGCCGTACATCCGCGCGAGCACGATCGTGCCCAAGGACTACGTCGGCGCCGTGATGGAGCTGAACAACGAACGCCGAGGGCGCTACCACCACATGGAGTACCTGAGCGAGGAGCGCGTCCTTCTCGCCTACGACCTCCCCCTCGCCGAGATCGTCTACGACTATTACGACCAGCTGAAGAGCCGCACGAGAGGCTACGCCAGCTTCGACTACGACATCATCGGTTTCGAGCCGGGCGACCTCGTGCGTCTGGACGTGCTGCTGGCAGGCGACCCGGTGGACGCGCTCAGCCTCATCGTGCACAGGGACGGCGCCTACGCGCGCGGCCGCGCGCTCGTCGACCGTCTGCGGGAGGAGATACCGCGCCAGCTGTTCGACGTCCCGGTGCAGGCTGCGATCGGCACCCGCATCATCGCGCGCGAGACGATCAAGGCACGGCGCAAGGACGTGCTGGCCAAGTGCTACGGCGGCGACATCACCCGCAAGCGGAAGCTGCTCGAGCGCCAGAAGAAGGGAAAGAAGCGGATGAAGCAGGTCGGGTTCGTCGAGGTTCCGCAGGAGGCGTTCCTCGCCGTGCTCAACCTGGACGGTGATCGACGGTGAACGGGGGCGTCCGACACCTCTACGTCCACCTGCCGTTCTGCGCGAGCCGCTGTGGCTACTGCGACTTCGTGACGCTCGTCGGGCGGCGCGAGGGGCACGCCGCGTATGTGGACGCGCTGCTCGCCGAGCTATGGCTCGAGCGGGAGTGCCTCGACGACCGGGCCGAAACGGTGTTTCTCGGCGGCGGCACGCCGACGTTCACGAGACCCGAGGAGCTCGCGCGCCTTCTGGCAGCGCTGCCGCGAGCAGCCGAGGTCACCGTCGAGGCCAACCCCGAGACCGTGACGCCGGTGCTCGCGGTCCTCCTGCGACGGGCGGGCGTGACGCGTGTCTCCCTCGGGGCGCAGAGCTTCCAGCCGGCGCTCCTGGCCGTGCTCGAGCGCCGTACCCGGCCAGAGGCCGTCCGAGCAGCCTTCTACTATCTGCGTGATGCCGGATTCGACAACATTTCCCTCGATCTCATCTACGGGATCCCTGGCCAGAGCCCCGCCGACCTCGACCTCGATCTCGCAGAGGCGATTGCGCTCGGCCCGGAGCACCTCTCCTGCTACGAGCTCGAGGCGAAGCCCGGCACACGCTTCACCGCCGCCCACGGCGAGGAGCTGCTGCGGCAGGCGGAGGCGGTGGAGGGCTACTTCGAGCTGGTCGTGGAGACGCTCGTCGGCGCCGGTTTTCGCTGGTACGAGACGGCAAACTTCTGCCGCCCGGGCCGGCAGGCGCGACACAACCTCGGCTACTGGCGAGGCGAGGACTACCTCGGTCTCGGCATCGGGGCGGTCTCCACAGTGGCGGGCGTCCGCTGGCGGAACCGTCCCAGCCTCGCCGGTTACCTCCGGGCCCTGGGGGAGGGCAGGCGGCCCCCTCGGGACGAGGAGCCGCTCGAGCCGGATGTGGCGCGCCGCGAACGGCTCATGCTGGGCCTGCGGCTGGACGAGCCGCTGTCGCTCGCGCGGGTCGAAGGGGCCCTGGACGGGAAGGCCCTCGCCCGGATGGAGCGGCTCGGACTCGCGGAGCGGAGAGCCGGCGGGCTCGTCCTCACCCGGCGCGGTCGCTTCCTCGGCGGCGGCGTGACGGCGGAGCTCATGGCCGAAAGCCCTGCAAAAAGTACAATTTAGGCACGATGGTCGACGCACAGGAGCCTCGTCTGAGCCCGCGGCAGGAGCTGATCCTGGCCCGTGTCGTCGAGGAGTACGTCGAAAGCGGGTCGCCCGTCGGGTCGAAAACCCTCGTCCAGCGGGCGGGTCTCGGCGTGTCGTCGTCGACCGTGCGGTACGAGCTGGCCGTGCTGGAGGAGCACGGGCTGTTGACGCACCCGCATACGTCCGCCGGGCGGGTGCCGACCGACGCCGGCTACCGGCTCTTCGTCGATCGCCTGCTCGACCGGCTCGAGGCGCGCCCCGCCGAGCTCGAGCTCGACCTCTCGGGTCTGGAGAGCCAGGTCGACTCGGCCCTACGGGCGACGACCGAGGCTCTGGCGGATCTCACGCACCTGCTCGCGCTCGTCTCCGCGCCGCCGCTGGAGACGACGATCGTCAGGCACGTGGAGGTGCTGCTCCTCCAGCCGCATGTCGTGATGGTCGTCGTGATCACGTCGACGGGCGGGGTCACGAAGCGGCTCGTGACGTTTGAGCAGCCGATCGACGTGGGCCTCGCGGACTGGGCGGGCCAGTACCTGAACGAGACGGTCGCGGGTCTGCGGCTGGGCGCGCGGCTGCTCCGAAGCAGGTTCGAGGATCCTGCGCTCTCGGAGCGCGAGCGGGTCTTCCTGGACCGGCTGCGTCCCGCCTTCACCGACGTTCTCGAGGCCGAGGAACAGACGCTCTACGTTGGCGGCACGGCCGGGGTGCTCGACGAGTTCCGCTCCGACGAGCTGCGGACGTACCGTCGCCTGCTCGAGGTGCTCGAGGAGCGTGCGTCGATGCTCGACCTCCTCCGCGCGAGCCTCGAGTCGAAGCGGCCGTTCGTTCGGGTGGGGCCAGACCTCGCGGACTCCGACCTCGCCGGCGTCTCGCTCGTGGGCGCTCCGTATGGTCTCCGGCACCTGAACCTGGGCGCGGTCAGCCTGCTCGGGCCGACCCGCATGGACTACGAGAAGGCGATCGCGGCGGTCCGCTCGGCCGCGCACGAGCTGTCGCGGTTCGTCGAGGAGCTCTACGAGGGCTGAGGCTCGCGGGGTGCCGGGGAGCCTCGGGAGTACCCTAGGACCGTGGCTACGACGCGACGCGACTACTACGAGGTCCTGGGGGTTCCGCGGAGCGCGGACGTGCGCGCGATCAAGACCGCGTTCCGCCGGCTGGCGCGGGAGCTCCATCCCGACGTCTCCGACCACCCGGAGGCACAGGAGCGCTTCCGCGAGGCGGCCGAGGCCTACGAGGTCCTCTCGAGGGCCGAGACGCGCGCGCTGTACGACCGCTACGGGCACGAGGGGCTGAGGACGGGCGGCTTCAGGCCCACCGACTTCGACTTCGGCAGCCTGAACGACCTCTTCTCGGCGTTCTTCGGCGACGAGTTCTTCGGCGGTCTCGGCGCCCGGTCGGGGCGTCGATCGGCGCGCGGCGCGGACGTGCTCGCCGAGCTCGAGGTCGAGCTCGTCGACGCCGCGACGGGCTTGACGCGCACCGTCCCCTTCCCGGTCGTGGTGGACTGCTCGACCTGCAGGGGGAACGGCGCCGCCCCCGGGACGGCGCCGGCGACCTGCCGTCGCTGCGACGGCACGGGGCGCCTCCAGTCCGTTTCCAACTCGTTCTTGGGCCAGATCGTGCGCACGCAGGGCTGTCCGGAGTGCGGTGGGCTTGGCACGGTCGTCGAGACTCCCTGCCGCGACTGCGACGGGTCCGGCCGGGTCAGCGAGGAACGGGAGCTCGAAGTGGAGATCCCGCCGGGGATCCACGACGGGCAGCGGATCCGACTCAGCGGCGAGGGCCATGCCGGGGTGCTCGGTGGCCGCGCCGGCGACCTCTACGTGCTCGTGCACGTTCGGCCCGACGAGCGCTTCGTGCGCGAGGGAAACAACATCGTCTCCGCGGTCGACCTCACGATGACCCAGGCCGCGCTGGGAGCGACACTGACCATCGAGACCCTCGACGGCGAGCTCGAGCTCGAGTTCGAGCCGGGGACGCAGCCCGGCGAGCTGCGAGTCCTCAGGGGCAAGGGGATGCCGGTCCTTCAGGGCCGCGGCCGCGGCGACCACCGCGTCCTCGTGAACGTCGCCGTCCCCACGCACTTGACCGATGAGCAGCGCAGGCTCCTGGAGGATTTCGGCCGTAGCGAGCACGAGCGCAACTACAGGTCGGACGACGGCTTCTTCGAGCGGCTCCGCTCCGCATTCCGCTGACCCGCCTGCGTCGCCTCTCCGTGACCGTGCCCGCGGGCCGGGCCGAGAAGGCGCGCGCAGTCATGATCGACCTCTTTCCCGCTGGCTTCGAGGAGCGCGAGGACGGTAGCTCGCTGGAGCTCGCCGCCTATACCGAGCGTGTCGATGCTGCAGAGCTGCTCGAGCGGCTCGGGCCCGTTCGCGAGCTCGAAGTCGCGGCGGGCTGGGAGGACGAATGGCGCCGTTTCCACAGGCCCGTGCGCGTCGGCTCGCTCTGGGTCGGGCCGCCGTGGGAGCCGCCGGACGCCGATGCGCTCCCGGTGGTGGTCGACCCCGGACGTGCCTTCGGGACCGGCGCCCACCCGACCACGCGCCTCTGCCTGGAGCTGCTCCTCGGTCTCGAGCCGGCAAGCCTCGTTGACGTCGGCTGCGGCTCCGGCGTGCTCGCGGTCGCGGCCGCAAAGCTCGGCTTCGAGCCGGTGACCGCGCTCGACAACGACGCCGCTGCCGTCGAGGCCGCTCTGGCGAACGCAGCCGCAAACGGGGTCGAGCTCGACGTGCGCTGCTCCGACGTGGTCGTCGATCCGCTCCCGTCTTGCGAAGTCGCCGTGGCCAACATCGCGCGCGATACCGTCGAGCGAGTGGCAATGCGCTTCGCCGGCTCTTTGGTCGTCGCCTCGGGCTATCTCGAGCAGGAGCGACCCGAGCCACGGGGCTGGACCGCCGTCGACAGGCGACTCGCAGAAGGCTGGGCGGCCGACGTGCTGGTGCGGGAGGAGAGCTAAACTAAGGCCGAGATGTCCGCAAGAGCGGGGTGGGGCTGGTTCGCGGCGTGGGCCGCCGCGGGTGCCCTCCTCGCTTTCTCCTTCGTCGGCGCGCTCTCGATCGGGCTCTTCGTTCTCCCGTTCGCGCTCCTCGCGTGTTGGGCGATCCTGCGCGGCTCCCCTCCGCGGGCGACGGCGTTCGGGCTCGTCTCGGGCGCCGGTTTGGTCTGCCTCGCGATCTGGGGGCTCAACACGGGTTCGACGCCCTGTCCGGAGAGCGGCACGGTTGTGGTTCCGCCGGGCGGGGTCGGGGAGGAGTGCGGCGGGCGCGACGCGCTGCCGTTCCTGGCTGCGGGCATCGTCTTGACGCTCGCTGGCCTCGTGCTCTTCTCGACGGCGCGCCGGCGGGGTCGCCCGGCGCGGTTGGGCTAGCATCGGCTCCTTCATGGCGCGGTTCACGGTCGCCTTTCTCGGCTGCAAGGTCTCGCAGACGGACATGCAGGAGATACGCGAGCGCCTCGTGGCCGACGGGCACGTCGAGGCGGGCGAGGCGGCGGAGGTCGCGGTGGTCAACACCTGCTGCGTCACCCACGAGGCCGTCCGTAAGTCGAGGCAGGCGGCGCGCCGCGCGGCCAGAAGCGCCAGGCGCGTCTACGTCACCGGCTGCGGCGGCAACCTCGCCGGCGACGCGTTCGCCGGCCTGCCCGAGAACGTCACCGTGGTCCGCCTCCCGGGCGAGCGGACGCCCGACTTCGTCGCCCGTGACGTCGGAGCGGTCGGCTGCGTCCGCGCCGACGTCGGCCTCGACCGCTTCCGGGCGTTCGTGAAGGTGCAGGACGGCTGCAGCTTCTCGTGCGCGTTTTGCGTGATCCCGCAAGTGCGGGGCGCCTCGCGCAGCCGCACGGCCGCAGCCGTCCTCGGCGAGGTTCGTCGCCGCGTGGAGCAAGGCCACCGAGAGGTGGTGCTGACGGGCATCAACCTCGGCTGCTTCCGGGACCGTCCGGCCGGGTTCGACCTGGCGCGGCTCGTCCGCGAGGTCGGCGCGACGCCGGGTGTCGAGCGTCTGCGCCTCTCGTCGGTCGAGGTCAATCACCTCGACGAGCGCCTGATCGCCGCGGTGCGCGAGACGCGCTCGGTCTCGCCGCACCTCCACGTCCCGCTCCAATCGGGGGACGACGCGGTGCTGAAGGCGATGGGGCGCCGGTACACGAGCGCGACGTACCTCCGGCGGCTGGCACGCGCGGAGGGCTTCAACCTCACCGCGGACGTGATCGTCGGCTTCCCCGCCGAGGACGACGCGGCGTTCGAGCGGACGCTCGCCGTGGTCGAGGAGGCCGGGCTCACGAAGGTGCACGTGTTCCCGTACTCGCCGCGGCCTGGGACGAGGACCGCCGCCGCGGACACGGTTCCGCCGGCCGTGAAGAAGGAGCGGGGCGCGCGCCTCCGCACTCTCTCGGCCGAGCTGTGCCGGCGCCGGTGGACGGCGAAGATCGGCTCGCAGGACGCGGTCTTCGTCGACAGGCCGGGTCGTGGCTACGGCGACGACTACACTCCCTGGCTCGTCAGCGCACCGGTGGGCGGGCTCGTGCGCGCCAGGGCGGTGGGCGTGAGCGACGAAGGAGTCGTCGGTGTCGCAGCCTGAGTGCCTCTTCTGCCGGCTCTACGCGGAGGGCGACCACGTGCGGAAGCAGAGCGGGTTCGCGGCGGTGCGGGACATCAACCCCAAGGCGCCCACCCACCTGCTCGTCATTCCCGAGCGCCACGCCGACACGTTCCGCGAGGTGGGCGAGTTCTCGAGCGGCGAGGCGAAGCAAATGTTGGAGTTCGTGGCCGACACTGCCCGCGAGGCGGGCCTCGAGGACTACCGCGTCATCGTCAACGTCGGCCCGGGCGGCGGCCAGACGGTCTTCCACCTCCACTGGCATATCCTGGGCGGCACCCCGACCCTGGCGGGATTCGAATGAGCCTGATCGCTGAGATCGAGGACGAGATCAAGGATGCGATGCGCGCGCGCGACCAGCTGCGCACGGACACGCTCCGGCTCACGCTGGCGTCCCTTCGGGCAGCCGAGAAGGAGCTCGGCCGCCCGCTCAGCGAGGACGAGGAGCTCCAGGTGTTGCAGCGCGAGCGGAAGCGGCGGGCAGAAGCCGCCGACGCCTTCCGGGCGGCGGGACGCGAGGAGCAGGCCGAGAAGGAGGAGGACGAGCTCGAGGTCATCGAGGAGTTCATGCCCGAGCCGATCGACGAGGAGGAGCTCGAACAGATCGTGGACGACGCGATCGCCGAAACCGGGGCGACCTCTCTGCGTGATCTCGGTCGCGTGATGGCCGACGTGATGCCGCAGGTGGCCGGGCGGGCGGACGGCTCCGAGGTGAGCCAGCTCGTGCGCGAGAAGCTGGCCTGATCCGCGCAGGACTCGCGACAGGCCGCGCGCCCCTCGCGCGCCCCGATGCGGTATGACCCCTCTGGGGGGACCCGCGTCGAGGCGGGGCGTTCGCGGGCGCTCGCCCGGGCGACGAGCGGGCCGGCCGCTCGGGCTTTGCCGTCTCGCCCACTAGAATTCGAGGTATTGCAGCAGGTTCTGTCCGTCTCCAACGAGGTCGCCGCCGAGCTCGCCACCGTCGACGACGGCATCCTGGGAGCGCTGCGCGACCGGATGGGCTGCGCGATCCGGCTGCGCGGCAACCAGCTCACGCTGGAGGGCGAGGACGGCAAGGTGGACGAGGCGCGCCTTGTCATCGACGAGCTCGTCGAGCTGGTCGAGGGCGGGCACGCCATCGGGCCGAGCACGGTCGACGCCGTGCTCGCGGCGCTCGACGCCGCCAAGGACCCGCGTGAGATCTTCGAGGACGTCGTCTGGCGGCACCGCGGCAAGAAGATCACCCCGAAGACGGTCAACCAGAAGCGCTACGTCGACGCGATCCGCTCGGGGACGATCACGTTCGGGATCGGGCCGGCCGGGACCGGGAAGACGTACCTGGCCATGGCTCTTGCCGTCGCGGCGCTCGCCGATCGCGACGTCAACCGGCTCATCCTCACGCGCCCGGCGGTCGAGGCGGGGGAGCGGCTCGGCTTCCTCCCCGGCGACATGCTCGCGAAGGTCGACCCGTACCTTCGCCCTCTCTTCGACGCGCTCTACGACATGCTGGACGCCGACCGCCTGAACGCGTTCATGGAGCGAGGGACGATCGAGGTCGCGCCGCTCGCGTTCATGCGCGGCCGCACGCTCAACGACTCCTTCATCATCCTCGACGAGGCCCAGAACACGACGCCCGAGCAGATGCAGATGTTCCTGACCCGGCTCGGCTTCGGTTCCAAGGTCGTCGTGACCGGGGACGTCACGCAGATCGACTTGCCGCAGGATCAGGCGTCCGGCCTCATCCACGTGCGGCGGATCCTGGGCGACATCGACGACATCGACTTCGTCGAGTTCGGCAACCAGGACGTCGTACGCCATGTGCTCGTCCAGCGAATCGTCGAGGCGTACAAGCGCCACGCCGAGGAGACGGGCACCCAGCGGCGCCGGTGATCCGGATCGAGATCGCCAACCGAAGCGGCGCCGAGGTCGACGAGAACGCGGTCGCCGACCTCTGCCGCCGGGTGCTCGCGGAGGAAGGCGTCCACGAGGGCGACCTCGGCGTCGCCTTCGAGCCCCCGGAGCGGATGCGAGAGCTGAAGCGCGAGCATCTCGGGATCGACGAGGCGGCGGACGTGCTGTCGTTCCCTCTCGACGGGCGCGACGAGCTCCCGAACGGCGTGCCGAGGCAGCTCGGCGACGTCGTGCTGTGCCCGCAGGTCGTCGGCGAGGCGTGGCGAGGTCCGCTCGTCCACGGCCTCCTCCACCTGCTCGGTTACGAGCACGGAACGGAGATGGAGCGCCGGGAGCGAACTCATCGGGGATGACCCCTCCGCCCGACCCGGAGACGCACCGAGCGCGGCGGACGCCGCAGATCCTCCAGAGCCTGAACTGGGCCTTCGAGGGCGTGATCCATGTCCTCCGCTCCGAGCGCAACATGCGCATCCACTTCGCGGTGGCGACGGCCGTCCTCGTCCTCGCGTTCTCGTACGGCGTGACGAAGCTGGAGCTGATGGCGCTCCTCGTCGCCATCTCCTTCGTGCTCATCGCGGAGATGGTGAACACCGCGATCGAGAAGACCATCGACCTCGCCGCCACGTCGTTCGACCCGCTGGCGAAGACGGCCAAGGACATGGCCGCGGGCGCCGTCCTGATCGCCAGCGTGAACGCCGTCGTGATCGGCTATCTCGTCTTTGCCGACCGGCTGTCGAGACCGAGCTCCCGACTCGTCGAGCGGCTCCGCGAAGCCCCGAGCAACCTGACGCTCATCGCGCTGATCCTTGTCATCCTGATCGTGATCGCGAGCAAGGCGCTGACCGGTCGCGGGACTCCGCTCTCCGGCGGCCTGCCGTCCGGCCACGCCGCCCTGGCCTTCGGTGGGTTCACCGCCATCACCTTCATCGTCGAGGACGAGCGCGTCGTCGTGTCCTTCGTCGCTCTGATCATGGCCCTGCTCGTCGCCCAGACGAGGGTGGAGTCGGGCATCCACTCGACGAGCGAAGTGGTTCTCGGGGCCGTGATCGGTACGCTCGTGACCATGATCCTGTTCCAGGTGCTCGCGTGACCGACCACGAGCTGCTCGCCGAGGCGCAGGCCGCGTCGGCGAATGCGTACGCTCCGTACTCGAACTTCCATGTGGGCGCCGCGGCGCTCCTTCGCGACGGGCGCGTGATCACCGGCGTCAACGTCGAGAACGCCGCCTACCCGCTGGGCGTCTGCGCCGAACGGTGTGCCCTCTCACGCGCGGCGGCTGAGGGGGTCCGGCCCGGTGACGTCGAGGCGGTGGCGATCACCGCCTCCCCCTGCGGCGGCTGCCGGCAGTGGCTCGCCGAGTTCAAGGTCGACCGCGTGATCTTCCTGCACGAGGGCGAGGTGCTCACGAGGAGCCCGGCGGAGCTGCTGCCCGACTCGTTCGTCCTGTGAGGTCCGGGCTCGTCGCGGTCGCCGGGCGTCCGAACGTCGGGAAGTCGACGCTTGTGAACGCGCTCGCGGGCGGCAAGGTGGCGATCGTCTCCGACAAGCCGCAGACCACCCGGCGCCGCATCTCGGCCGTCGTCGACGGCCGGCTCGAGGACGAGCCGTTCCAGCTCGTGCTCGTCGACCTGCCCGGGTTCCAGCGGCCGCGCGACGCTCTCACCGAGCGCATGCAGCGCACTGTCGACGAGGCATTCGACGACGTCGACGGCGTCCTCTTCGTGCTCGCCGCCGACGAGAGGATCGGGGCCGGCGACCGGTTCATCGCGGAGCGCGTCTTCGGTCGCGAGCCGCCGGTGGTCCTCGCCCTCAACAAGGTGGACCGCGCGACGCCGGGCGCGATCGCCGAGCAGATCGACCGCGCGGCGGCTCTCGGCGACTTCCATGCGCTCCATCCTGTGAGCGCGCTCACCGGCGACGGCGTGGAGGCGCTCCGGACCGAGCTGACCGGGCTCCTCCCCGAGGGTCCGCGCTACTTCGAGGAAGGACGGCGGACCGACCTCCCGGTCGAGGCGCAAATCGGGGAGATCGTGCGGGAGAAAGCGTTGCAGGTGACCAGGGAGGAGGTCCCGCATGCGATCTCGGTCGAGGTCGACGAACTCGACGCGAACGCCGGGCGCGTGAGCGCGCACGTCTGGGTCGAGACCGAGTCCCAAAAGGGGATCGTCGTCGGCAAGGGTGGGGCTATGATCCGGACGATCGGCACGCGTGCCAGGCCCGAGATCGAATCGCTTCTGGGGCGCCCGGTGTTCCTCGACCTCCGCGTGAAGGTGAGGCCGAGATGGCGCCGGGATGAGGGAGCGCTCGAGAGACTCGGGATCTAGATCTCATACGGGAGGACGAATGGTCGCTGTGATGACGCCCGACGAGTTCGAAGCAAAGCTCGCCAGGTACCTGTACGAGCGCTCCGAGGAGGCGCGCGCCGTCCGGGTCGGGGAGAAGGAGACGAGCGAGCAGGCCGCGATCGTCGAGCGCTACGCGGGCCTCTTCACCCGCGACCAGCACCTCGCCCTCCGGGAGGCCGAGGAGGAGGCCCGCGGCGAGGAGCGCGAGCGCCTCTATCGCCTGCGCGAGGCCGCGGCGGGCGGCGTCATCGTGCGCGAGCTCGTCGAGGAGTCCGATGCGCTCGAGAACTCGATTCTCGCGGCGCGGGTCGAGTTCCGGGGCGAAACGCTGCCGCTCCGCGCTGCCCAGGCGCGCCTCGCCGTGCTCGACGACTACGCGGCCCGCGACGAGCTGGGCGAGCTCGCCGCCGACGCCTCCGCCGGCTTCAACTGCCCGCGGCACGGCCTGATGCAGAAGGGCGAGGCGCTCGACGCCGAGCTGTCCGACGACCCGGACCCGGTGGGGCGAAGCGCTGCCCGCAAGAACATCGACCTGTACGCGCTCTCGGAGGCGCTGCGGGCGGCGGTGAGGCTCCAGGACGACTCCTGGCAGGCGCTGCGTGAGGAGTGGCTCGACCGCGTTCTCGGCGCCGAGCGCGACGCCGAGCCGAGGTCGCACCAGGTCTCGTACCTGCGCCGCATGTCGCCCTTCGCGGATCTCTACGCCAAGGAGCGCTCCGTGCCGATCTGCCTGGAGACGCTCTCGGCCCTCGGCTTCGACCTGGCCTCGAACGGCGGCATCAAGCTCGACCTGGACGACCGGCCGCAGAAGAGCCCGCGCGCATGCGTGATCGCGTCCGACCCGCCGTCGGTCGTCCATCTGATCACCCGCGCGCAAGGCGGGCTCCACGACTACCAGGCCTTCCTGCACGAGGCAGGGCACGCTCTCCACTACGCGGGGCTCGACCCCGAGCTCCCGTACACGTTTCGCCGCCTCTCGCGTGACCACGCGCTCACCGAGATCTACTCGTTCCTCCTCGAGTCGATCACCCGCGAGCCCGGCTGGCACACCCTCCACTTCGGCGTCGACGAGGCGGAGGACGCCGACCGAGCCGAGGCCGCACGCTTCCTCGAGGTCCTGCTCTTCCGCCGCTACGCGGCCAAGCTCGCCTACGAGCTCGAGCTCTGGAGCGACTTCGAGAACGCGTCCGACCATGCGAAGACGTACGAGGACAATCTGCGCGCCGCGGTCGGCTTCCGCTATCGCGCCGACGGCTACCTCGTCGACATGGACGGCGACTTCTACTCGGCCGACTACCTGCGCGCCTGGATCCGCACCGCCCAGCTCCGGGCGCACCTGCGCAGCACGATCGGCGAGGACTGGTGGCGCCGGCCGGAGACGGGCGAGCTCCTGCGGGCGCTCTTCCGGGAGGGCACCCGGCCGACGAGCGAGGAGATCGCCGACCGCATCGGCTTCGACCCGCTCGACACCGCGCCCCTCGTCGAGGAGCTCGTCGCGGCCTAGCGCACGCCGGCGCGGATCAACGACCTCGCTCGGCGAGCTCGGGGTGACGAACCTTGACCCGGTGCTCGCGACGGGCGATCGCCTCGTATCCGACCACGAGCGAGCACACGGCGCTCACGAGGGCGAGCGCCGCGAGCGCCGGGATCGCGGTCGCGGCGGGAATGAGTGCGAGCAGGACGACCACGGCGGCCGTTCGCCGGCGGAAGACTCGGCCCATCGTCCGGCGAAGGAACAGGACCTCCCCGAGCAGGTAGAGGGCGGCGCCGCCGCAGAGCGCGACTGCCGTCACGGTTTCGAGCGCCTGATCGGGATGGTGGAGAGTCGCCTCGAGGCCGAAGGCGAAGAGGACGACGCCCGCGATAATCGGCAGGTGAAGGTAGCTGTAGGCCTGCAGTGCGAGCCGGTGCAGCTCCAGGCCGGTCGCCTGCATGAGCTGCCTGCGGGCGAAGATGGCGGCGACGTCGAAGTAGAGCCACCAGAGCGCCGAGACGACGACGATGCCGAGCGCCGCGGACACGAGCACGCCGACGTCCAGGTCGAGGCCGGCGCCGAGGCCGATGGCGATGATCGACTCGCCGAGGGCGATCAGGACGATTAGCCCGTGCCGCTCGGCGAAGTGCTCCGACGCGACCCTCCAGCCGCGCCCAACGCCGACTACCACGGGTCCGAGGTAGTCGATCCCGAGCGCGACGAGCCAGACCGTGATGCGCCAGTCCCCCTCGAGGAAGCCGGCGAGCACGAGCAGCATGGGGCCGACGACTGCGGTCGGCACGAACCGGAGCAGCGCGCTCCGCCGGTCGGGGTCGTCGCGGGCGACGGTCGCAGAAAGGACGAGATGGAGCAGGCGGACGACGAGGTAGGCGATGCCGAAGAGCACGGCGTCGTCCCCGAATGAGCCCGGCACCGCCAGGGCGACGCCGAACATGGCGCCCATCGCGGCGAGCATGACCAGCCGGACGCCGCCCTCGTCGACATCAGTGGCGCTCGTCAGCCACGCGTAGACGCTCCACGCCCACCAGAGCGCCGCGAGAACAAGCATCCCGCGGAAGACTCCGGCCCACGTCGGGTTGTCCGCGAGCAGGGCCGTGACCTGGGTGAGCGCGAACACGAAGGTCAGGTCGAAGAAGAGCTCGAGCGGGGTGACCTGGTGCTCGCCGTCGCCCTCGAGCTCGCGCTCGGCGCCGTGCACGATCGGACCCTAGCGGGCCGTCAGGGCCAGTCGTCCCGCGAGGGCGAGGAGGACGGCGCCCGTCACCTGCTCGACGCGGCGGGCGAAGCGGGTGCTCGCAAACGCACGCTTCGCCCTCGA
>DATIBF010000071.1:0-34524 GCA_035457655.1 Gaiellaceae bacterium | reverse complement strand
GGTCGACCCCGACGACCCGAAGACGGTCACGGGGATCCAGACCAAGCCGTTCTACGTCGACAGCGACGACCCCTACAAGCGCAGCAACCCGGGCGTCCAGCTGAGCTTCGCCAGATCGTACGGCGACCCGCAGCCGGTCGCAGTGATCGCCAAGCGCAGCCTCGGCGCCGTGACGGTGAAGTACCGCATCAACGGCGGCGCGGTACAGTCGGCGCCCACGTCCGAGTGGGAGGGCGGGTCGAGGTACAACCCGGCGTCGGTCTACTACCACCAGATGCGAGGCGTGGTGACCGGTACCGACCCCGGCGACTCGGTCGAGGTCTGGTTCGAAGGTGGCGGCGAGGTCAGTGACTCGTTCACCTACCAGGCCGTCTCCGAGAGTGGTAACCGCGTGCTCGTCGTGGCGGCCGAGGACTACACCGGCGCCTCGCCGGTGCAGACTCCGGGCCCGCACTTCGTCGACACGTACACCGACGCCCTGGCCGCCAACGACCAGCAGGCCGACGTCTACGACATCGATGCCGCCGGGCGAATCGCCCCGGACGCCCTCGGAGTGCTCAGCCACTACGACGCCGTCATTTGGGAAACCGGAAACGACCTGGTCACCCGCACCGCCGGCCGCGGTGGCGGCAACGCCGACCGGCTGGCGCTCGACGAACTGCTCGAGTTCCGCTCGTACATGAACGAGGGCGGCAAGGTGCTTTTCGCAGGCGACTCCGCCGGCCAGCAGTACACCAACGCCGCCGTGGGCAACCAGCTGTTCGACCCCAAGGGCGAGATCGCCTGCAACCCGCTTCCCGCGGGTACGGACCCGAGGCGCTGCCTGCCCTTGTTCGGCTCGTTCTTCGGTGGTGACACCACCAACGACGTGCTGCAGTACTACCTGGGTGGCTACGTTGCCGTCGCCAACGACGGTCACGTCGGAGGCGCCGCGTTCGACTCGGTGGGCGTCGACGACCCGTTCACGGGCCTCGCGTGGGGTCTCGACGATCCCGTCTTCGCAGGTAATACGTTCCGGAGGTCGTCGTTCCTTGCCACCAGCGGCATCCTGCCGACCGACCAGTTCAAGCAGTTCGACAGCTGGGCCGCGGCGCGGTACGCCAAGCCTGGTGGTCCATTCGATCCGCACACCGGAACCCAGTACGTCTACTCGCAGATCGGGGACGTCTCCTACAAGCGGCTCACCCGCGAGGTCGCCGTGCCGGCAGCTGGCGGGTCGATGACGTTCTGGACGTCGTACGACACCGAAGCGCAGTGGGACCACCTGTTCGTGGAGGCGCGTACTCCCGGCGGTGACGACTGGACGACGCTGCCGGACGCCAACGGTCATACGACGACGGCGACCGGCCAGAGCTGCCCCGCGGGCTGGGTCACGCTGCATCCGCACCTCGCCCACTACCAGACGTTTGACGGCGTCGGCGCCTGCACGGCCACCGGCACCACCGGCGCCTGGAACGCCGCGAGCGGCAACTCGGCGGGTTGGCAGGAGTGGAGCATCGACCTCTCGGCGTACGCCGGCGAGACCGTCGAGATCTCCATCGCCTACGCCAGCGACTGGGCGGTGCAGGGCATCGGCGTCTTCGTGGACGACATCACGCTCCCCGACGGAACCAGCACGTCGTTCGAGACCGGCCTGGACGGGTGGGCGATCGCCGGGCCGCCCGAGGGCAGCGCACCCAACGTCAACAACTTCATCCGAACCGACGCCTCCGGCTTCCCGGTTGGCAACGCCATCTCCACGCCGCACTCGCTGCTGCTGGGGTTCGGACTGGAGGGCGTCTCGACTGCAGCCGAACGCAACACGGTGATGGGCCGGGCGCTCGACCACCTGCTCGGCCCCTAGCCGCTGAGCAACCGGCAGAGTAAGGGCGGGGCTTCGGCCCCGCCCTTACTCTGTCCGCAGGAAGCACGGGAACGGGAGAAGGGAGAACCGCATGAAACGCTTCCTTTCCGCGGCGGCGGCCCTGACACTGGTCCTCGCCGTGATCGCGGCGACGGCATCTGCTCGAAATCCCGGGGGCCGCAACTTCGGCGACGCGGTCTTCTCGGCCGGGGTCTCGGGCCGGGACGGCGGTCCGGCGCGAGCGTTCGGGCCGGCCGCGCTCGACGTCGATGCGCTCACACGGGTGTCCGATGACAGCGGCGTGACGATTCCGCTGCTCGCCGAGGAGCTGGGGACGAGCGGCACCGTCTTCATCGACTCGCAGACCGAGCCCTGGGTCGACGTCAACCCCGCGAACGGCAACAACCTCGTCGGCATGTGGCAGGAGGAGCGCTGGTCGACCGGGGGCGCCCGCAATCTCGTCTTCGGAACGAGCACGGACGGCGGCCAGACATGGCGGAACATCCGCCTCCAGGGCGTGGGGATCGTGGCCGGCGGAGAGTTCCAGCGGGTCACCGACCCCTGGGTCGACTTCGGGCCGTCGAACCGGGTGCACGCGACGAGCCTCGCGTTCGACGACACCGGGCCGGACAACGCCATCTTCGTCCACACCTCCACCGACGGCGGCCAGACGTGGGGCCCGCCCGTCGAGGTCGTCAAGGACACCGAGCTCGCGTTCTTCAACGACCGCCAGTCGCTGACGGTCGACGACTTCCCCGGGAGCCCGTTCTACGGCCGCGTCTACGTCGGCTGGGATCGGCTGGCGAGCAAAGGGCCGGGGTACGCCTACACCGGTGACGGGCTGATCGCCTACTCGGCCGACGGGGGCGCGAGCTTCTCTGATCCGATCGTGGCGGTTCCGACCGGGAACAACGAGCAGACGCTCACGAATCTGCCGGTCGTGCTCCCGGACGGCACCGTTCTCGACGTCGGTACCTACTACCCGAACCAGGCCTTCAACAAGAATGCCGGCCTCTTCTTCGTCACCCGCTCGACGGACGGCGGCGCGACGTGGAGCCCCGTCACGTTCCCGGAGGCTCAGAAGCCCGTCGGCGTGCCCGGCATTCGCTCCGGCGACGGTGTTCCCAACGCCACCGTCGACCGGCGAAACGGGACGGTCTATGCGGTCTGGCAGGACTCGCGGTTCTCGAAGGGGAAGCGCGACGACGTCCTCCTCATCCGCTCGACCGACAAGGGGCGGACGTGGTCGGCCCCGATCAAGGTGAACGACACCCCCGCCGGGGCCCAGGCGGCGTTCCTGCCGACGGTCAAGGTGGACGCGAACGGGCGCGTCGGTGTCGTCTACTACGACCTCCGGAACGACACGAACCCGCGTGACGGCTCGTTCATCACCACAGAGTGGATCACGTTCTCGACCGACGGCGGCCGAACGTTCGGGCCCAGCGAGCGGGTCGCGCCCGACTTCGACCACGCCGCCGCGGCCTTCGCGGGCGGCTTCTTCCTGGGCGACTACCAGGGGTTGGGCGTCAGCGGAACCACGTTCACGCCGTTCTTCGGCGCCACGCTCGAGACGCAGGCGAACGGCCAGGTGGGGTCCGACATCTTCGCGGCGACAGCGGACTAGGCGTTGGAGCCGGGAGCGAGGCCCTCGCCGCGAATGACGGTGAGGGCCTCGTCCCGCTTGCGCCCGCGGAGCTCGGGGTCGAGGGCCTCGAGGTTGAGGCGGAGCAGCGGCTCGGTGTTGGAGGGCCGGACGTTCAGGTGCCAGTCCTCCGCCGTGATCGAGATGCCGTCGAGGTGCGAGATCTCACCCTGGTCGCCGAAGTGCTCCTTGAGCCGCTGGAGCGTGAGCGCGACGTCGATGACCGGTGTGTTGATCTCCCCGGTGAGGAAGTAGCGCTCGCGCAGCGGGCGGAGGAGCTCGGAGAGCTTCTGGCCCCGCTTCGAGACGAGCTCGAGCACGAGGAGGGCGGGAATCGTCCCTGAGTCGGCCTGGTAGAAGTCGCGGAAGTAGTAGTGGCCGCTGACCTCGCCGGCGAATACGGCGTCCACTTCGCGCATGCGGAGCTTGATGAAGGCGTGGCCGACCCGGCCCATCACGGGAGTCCCGCCGAGGCGCGCGACGGTGTCGCGAACGGCCCAGCTCGCCCGCACGTCGTAGATGATCGTGGCGCCGGGGTGCTTCTCCAGCATCGACTCGGCGAGGAGCGCGGTGACGAAGTCCCCCGGCACGAACTCGCCCGTGTCGTCGACGAAGAAGCAGCGGTCGGCGTCGCCGTCGAAAGCGATCCCGAGGTCGGCGCCGTCGTCAGTGACCTTCGCCATTATGAACTCGCGGTTCTCCTCGAGCAACGGGTTGGGCTCGTGGTTGGGGAAGCTGCCGTCGGGCTCGAAGAAGCAGCGAACCGCATCCACCGGGAGCCGGTCGAGGATCGGAGGGAGCATCGCCCCGGCCATCCCATTGGCGGCGTCGATCACGACGCGCAGCGGGCTCACCGCGGACGGGTCGATGAAGGAGAGGACCTTGTCGACGAAGCCCGCGTAGACGTCGCGTTTCTCGACGCGTCCCGGGGTCCGACCCCCGGGCAGGTCGTCCGAGGCCAGGGCCCGGTCGCGGATGTCGAACAGGCCCGAATCGGCACCGACCGGCAAGGCGCCGCGGCGGACGATCTTCGCGCCCGTGTACTCCTTCGGGTTGTGGGAGGCGGTGATCGTGGCGCCGCCGTCGAGGCCGAGCTCGCCGACGGCGTAGTAGAGCATCTCCGTGCCGATCATCCCGATGTCGACGACGTCCGTGCCCGCCTCGGCCGCGCCGCTGAGGAACGCCTCCTGCATGGAGCGAGAGGAGAGGCGCATGTCCCGCCCCACGGCGATCGTCGCCGGCTCGAACTGCAGGGCGTAGGCACGGCCGATCGCGTGAGCGCCCTCCTCGTCGAGCTCGACGGGGTAGATCCCTCGGACGTCGTATGCCTTGAAGACCTTCGGCTCTAGGGCCATGCCTCGGCGAGTTTACGCCGAGTCGCTTCGAGCGCCTCCGGCATCACCTTCACGTCTGCGAGGACGGGCATGAAGTTCGTGTCGCCCGCCCAGCGGGGAACGACGTGCTGGTGCACGTGGTCGACGATGCCGGCGCCGGCGATCCGGCCGAGGTTCCAGCCGAGGTTGAATCCCTGCGGCGCCATGACCTCCTGGAGGACGCCCGTCGCCGCGGCGGTCAGCTGGTGCAGCTCGAGCGTCTCCTCCGGCGCGAGCCCTCCGAAGTCCCCCTCGTGACGAAAGGGCGCCACCATCAGGTGCCCCGCCGCGTACGGGTAGCGATTCAGGAGCACGAACGCGTGCTCTCCGCGGTGGACGACGAGCCCCGCGTCGTCGTCCAGGCTCGGGGCGAGGCAGAAGACGCAGTCCTCCTGCTCGTCGGCGCCCTGGATGTACTCCAGGCGCCAGGGTGCCCAGAGCTGCCTCAAAACCAGCCTCGGACGCGGAAGAGCACGACAAGCGCGATCACCAACAGAACTTCGAGGCCGATGCCGAAGACCAGGAAAGCCTCGAAGCTGGAGACCTCACCGACCATCCAGGTGAAGTTCTGGCCGAAGAAGCCTGTGAGAAACGAGAGCGGGAGAAAGATCGTCGCGATCACCGTCAGCTGCTTCGTCGTGGCGTTGAGGCGGTTCGAGGCGGTGGAGAGGTACGCGTCGATCGCCGAGTTCGCCAGTTCCCGATCGCCGTCGATCTCCTCGGCGAGCCTCACGAGCTGATCGTAGACATCCCGGAAATGGCGCTCCGCTTCGATTGTCATCCCGGGAAGCTCGACGACGCCCCCGGTCACGCGCGCGAGCAGCTCCCGCTGCGGCACGATCACCCGCCGAAGGTGGATGAGCTGGCGCTTGATCCGGAAGATCTCCTCGAGCTGCTCGTGCGTCGGCCTGGCGAACACGCGCTCCTCGATCGCATCGAGCTGCTCGTCGAGCTGCTGGAGCGCGGGGACGAGATCGTCGACGAGCCGGTCGATCACACCGTGCAGAAGCAGCGGCCCTTCGGGGAAGCGGTCGGGGTCGCGCTCGAGCTTGGCACGGAGGGCGTCGAGGGTGGGCGACGGATCGCGGTGGACCGTGACCAGGTGCCGCTCGGCGTAGAAGCAGTGCACCTCGACGAGCCCGTCGTCGTCGGGCGACCAGCCGTAGACGACGAGGAAGACGAAGTCCTCATAGTCGTCGGCCTTCGGGCGCTGCCCGAACTGCTCCGAGTCCTCGACGGCGAGCACGTGGAAGCCGAAGGTCTCTCGGAGGAGCGCGTAATCGTCGTCACCCGGATCCTGGATGTCGAGCCAGAAGCACTCGCCCGAGCGCAGCCGTTCCGCGAGGGCCTCCGGCGCGGCGGCAGCCACCGCTCCCGCCGCAGCCGGGACGACGGCCCGTGCGCTCACAGCCAGCGGCGCCAGCGGAAGAGCGCGAGCAGGCCGAGGCCGATGATCGCCATGGCGGTGACGAGCACCCAGAACGCCTCGAGCCCCCCCTCGCCGGGCACGCGCACGTTCATCCCGAAGATGCTGGCGATGAGCGTGAGCGGGAGCAGGATCACGGTCACCACGGTCAGCAGCTGGAGCCGGTACTGCTGCTTGTGGGAGATGAAGGACTCGTTCGTCGACTCGAGCCCTTCGATCACCTCCTTGAAGTTGTCCAGGAGGTCCCAGATGCGCTCGGCGGCGTCGACGATGTCGTCGAAGTAGATGTCGAGATCCTCGGGCAGGAATCGCTCGGTCGACCGCTCGAGCATCCGGAGCGTCGAGCGCTCGGGCTTGATGATCTTGCGGTAGGCGATGATCTCCTGCTTCGCGTTCGAGATGTCGCGGACGACGTCCTCGGAGCGCTCCTCGAAGATCGCCGGCTCGATTGCGTCCAGCTTCGCCCCGATCTTGTCGAGAATCGGGAAGCAGTAGTCAAAGAGGTCGTCCAGGACGTGGTAGAGCAGGTAGCCGGACCCCCGGAAGAGCTCCTGCCGCAGCTCGGGGTCGTCCTCGCAGCGCCGGAAGAGGTGCGTCACCGGCAGAAGCTCGGCGTTCGGGAGCGTGATCAGAAAGTCCGGGCCGAGGAACACGTCGAGCTCGGCGGCGTTCAGGCGGCGGACGCTCTTGTCGTAGAACGGAAAGTGGAGGACGACGAAGAGGTACTCCGGATACCCGTCGATCTTCGGACGCTGCCGCTTGGAGAGGACGTCCTCGAGGTCGAGCTCGTGAAACCCGAAGCGCTCGTCGAGGTACGCCACCTCGAGGGCGCCCGGGCGCTCGGCGTGGACCCAGGTCAGCCCGTCAGCGGAGAGCTCGGAGATGCGAGGCTCGGTCCGCTCGGCGACGTCGCCCGCTCCACCGCGGGCCCGTCCGCGCCGGAGGCGTGGGAGCGTGGGCCGTGCCATGGGTACTCAGAGGGTCGTCCAGTTGCATCTCCGAAGTACGTGATTCTAGCTCCAACCCCTCCGCAGGGATCCTTTCGGGGACAGCGAAGCGAGGCGTGGAGTCGCGGGCGAGCCTCGAACGAAGGGAGACTGATATGACCAGAGTGCGTGGAATTCTCGTGGGCGCTGTCGCGGCGGCGACGCTCGCTGCGGCCCCGGCCGCAGCGGCCGTGGTCGACCCGGGAACGTTCGCGACGGCACGGGACGGCCGGCTCATCGTCGTCAGCAGCGTCCTCGTGGCGAACAGGAGCGTCGAGATGATGGGCGGCTGGAACAAGGAAGGCGCGCCCTGCGACCGCATGCGCAGGCTCGACGTCAGAATCCTGATCGACCGCGTCCGCGGGGGGAATACGACACGGTTTCAGGACCAGGACAGCGGCCTGGTTCAGAACTGCGCGGAAGGCGGCCCCAACCTCGGCTTCCAGTTGACCGCGACCGACGTCGGCATGGCCTGCCCGGACGGCAGGTGGCGGCCGGGGCAGTACACCTTCGTGACGAACACCTTGCACCGGGCCCGAGGCCTGAGGGCGATCGCCAGTTTGTTCTTCAGAGTGAGGGAGGCTTGCTGAGGAGCATGCGCCTGGTAGGAATCGAACCTACGACCTCGCGCTCCGGAGGCGCGCGCTCTATCCCCTGAGCTACAGGCGCGGAGAGCCTTAGTGTACCGGGGGTGACGAGGCTCACCCACCGGCGGGCGACGCTCCGTCTCGCGGAGCCGTTCCGGATCTCGCGCGAGACCAGCGTCACCGAGGAAGTCCTGTGGGTGGAGGTCGCGCACGAGGGGGTCAGCGGCTTCGGAGAGGCTCAGCCCCAGGGTCATTACGGCGAGAGCGTCGCGGGCGCCGAGGCGTTCCTCGAGGAGGCGGTCGAGCTGCTCGGCGACGACCCCTTCGCTCTCGAGGCGATCGGCGCGCGACTCGCGGAGGTCCCGGGCAACTACGCCGCAAAAGCCGCGCTCGACGCGGCGCTCCACGATCTCTGCGGGAAGCTCGCGGGCCTGCCGACGTGGCGGCTGCTGGGGCTTGCGCGCTCCGGCCCGCCGACGTCGTGGACGATCTGGCTCGGCGACCCCGACGACATGGCCCGGCGCGCGGAGCGCGTGGCCCCCCGCTTCCGCCGGCTGAAGCTCAAGCTCGGGGGCCGCGACGGGCTCGACGTCCAGCGCGTGAGGGCCGTACGCGGCGTCACCGACCTGCCGCTGCAGGTCGACGTCAACGAGTACTGGGCCCTCGACGAGGCCCTCGAGGCGGTGGCTGAGCTGGCGACGCTCGGAGTCCAGTACGTCGAGCAGCCGCTCCCGGCCGGCGACCCCGGTGGCGAGCGCCTGAAGCGGGATGCGGCGCTGCCGATCTACCTCGACGAGGACGTCCACACGCTCGCCACCGTCGCCGCCTGCGCGGAGCGGGCGCACGGCATCAACATCAAGCTCGCCAAGAGCGGCGGCATCCGCGAGGCGGTCCGGATGGCTCACGCGGCCCGCGCGCTCGGGCTCGGCGTCATGCTCGGCTGCATGATCGAGTCGGGCCTCGGAATCTCAGCGGCCGCGCAAATCGGCAGCCTCTGCGACCACCTCGACCTCGACGGCAACCTCCTGATCGCCGAGGATCCGTGGCCGGGCGTCGAGCTCGTCGACGGCGTCCAGCTGCCCTCGTACGCATCGGGACTGGGAGTCCATGAAGCGCTATCTCGCACTCGCTGAGGAGTACTCGGCCGACGAGCACTACGGGAAGACGACGTACGGCGTCATCCGCTACTCGCCCGACCCCGTCGTGGCGGTGCTCGACTCGACGAGAGCAGGGGAGACGGTGGAAGGCATCCCCGTCGTCGGATCCGTCTCCGACGCGCTCAGGTACGAGCCGACGGTCGCGCTGGTCGGCGTCGCGGTCGCCGGCGGCCGTCTGCCCCCCGTCTGGCGCGGAATCCTGCGGGACGCGATCGCGGCGGGCCTGGACGTGGAGGCCGGGATGCACGAGTTCCTCGCGGACGATCCCGAGCTCGCCGCGCTGGCGCGCGAGCACGGCGTCGAGCTCCGGGACTACCGGCGGCCGCCGGCCGACCTGAGTGTCCCCACCGGTGAGAATTTGACGCACGGCGCGTCGGTCGTCCTCACGGTCGGGTCGGACTGCGCCGTCGGGAAGAAGACGGTCGCCGTAGAGCTCGACCGGGCTGCGCAGGACCGCGGGCTGCACTCGGTGTTCGTCCCGACCGGCCAGACAGGAATCATGATCGCAGGCTGGGGCATCGCCGTGGACGCCGTCGTGTCGGACTTCCTCGCCGGCGCCGCGGAGAGGCTCGTGGTCGAGGGTGCCAGGCGCGGCGACCTGCTCTTCGTCGAAGGTCAGGGGTCGATCATCCACCCGCAGTTCTCGGGCGTCACGCTCGGCCTCTACCACGGGAGCGCGCCCCACGCGCTCGTCCTCGTCCACAGGGCGGGCGACACGGAGCTCGAGGGCGTCCCCGGTCACCCGATCCTCCCGCTTCCGGAGCTCGTCGAGCTCTACGAGCGCCTCGCCCTCCCGGTGCGGCCGGCCAGGGTCGCGGCGATCGCCCTCAACACGGGCCGCTTCGACGACGAGGCGGCGCGCACCGCCATCGTGGATGTCGAGCGGGAGACCGGTATCCCCGCCGACGACCCGGTCCGTTTCGGCCCTGAGCGCGTGCTCGACGCCGTGTTGGAGATGCTTCCTTCGGGTATAACGGGCCGATGACCGACACCCGGATCGAGCGTCTCGCGGCGCTGCTCGTGGATTACTCGCTCGAGCTTCGGGAGGGCAAGGTGCTCCGCATCGACAGCCTGGACGCGGGCTCGCCCCTGGTGCTGGCCCTCTACGGCGCCGCCCTGCGCGCCGGTGGGCTCCCGTACACCAACGTCAGCCTCTCGGGACTCGGCGAGGCCCTCTTTCAGTACGGCTCCGACGAGCAGCTCACCTACCTCTCGCCGATCCAGTGGGAGGAGATCGAGCACCTCGACGCGCTCGTGACGATCTGGTCGGAGTCGAACACGCGCGCCTTCTCGCGTGTCGACCCGACGCGACACGCCGCGTACATCGCCGCGCAGAGGAAGCTGTCGAACCGCCGCTGGGAGCGCATCTCGAGTGGCGAGATGAGCTGGTGCGGAACGCTCTATCCGACCAACGCGCACGCCCAGGAAGCGGAGATGTCGCTCGCCGAGTACGAGGACTTCGTCTACGCGGCGTGCCACGTGCACGAGAAGGACCCGGCCGCGCACTGGCGGGCTGTCTCCTCGCAGCTGAAGGCCCGGGCAGCCGAGCTCGGCGGCGTGCGTGAGCTGCGGATCCTCGGGCCCGAAACGGACCTCCGCGTCGGCGTCGAAGGCCGAAGCTGGCTCGCCGCCGACGGACGGTACAACCTGCCGGACGGTGAGGTCTTCACGAGCCCGCTCGAGACCGAGACCGAGGGCGAGATTCGGTACACGTTCCCCGCCGTCTACCACGGGCGGGAGGTCGAGGACGTCCGCCTGCGCTTCGAGGGGGGTCGCGTCGTCGAGGCCGAGGCGGCACGCGGGGACGACTACCTCCAGTCGCTGCTCGAGATGGACGCCGGCGCCCGCGTGCTCGGCGAGGTCGCATTCGGGCTCAACTACGAGATCGACCGCTTCACGCGAAACATCCTCTTCGACGAGAAGATCGGCGGCACGATGCACCTCGCGCTCGGGTCCGGCTTTCCCCAGAGCGGGGGCCAGAACACATCCGGCCTGCACTGGGACATGATCTGCGACCTGCGCCGGGAGGGGGAGGTCCACGCCGACGGCGAGCTGATCTGGAAGGACGGCCGCTTCCTCGCAGACCCCGTTCTCGAGATGGTCGAGAGCCGCGTGCGCGGGTAGCGGCGCTCTTCGAGATGAGCTCCGACAGGGTTCTTCGTCTCGCCGACGTTCTCGTCGGCTACTCGACGAGGGTTCGGGAAGGCGATCTCGTCTGCATCGACACGGGCCCCGCAGCAGCGCCGCTCATCCGAGAGCTCTGGCGGCGGGTTCTCGAGGCCGGCGGACACCCGCAGCTCCGGCTCGATGTCGACGGCGCTCCCGAGCTTCTGCTGCGGGAGGGAAGCGACGAGCAGATGAGCTGGGTGAGCCCGCTGCGTCGCGCCGAGGTAGAAAAGGCAGACGTGCGCATCGCCGTCTACGCGGACGTGAACACGAGGGCGAACAGCGGCGTCGATCCAGAACGGCAGGCACGCCTCGAGCGCGCGCACGACCCGATTCGACGCATCCACTTCTCGCGGGTGGCTTCGGGCGACCTGCGTTACGTCGTCACGCTGTACCCGACGCTGGCGGCGGCGCAGGACGCCGACATGTCCCTGTCGGACTACGAGGACTTCGTCTTCCGGGCCGGCCTCCTCGAACGCGACGATCCGCGCGCTGAGTGGGAAGCGCTCGGACGGGCGTACGGGCTCGTCGCCGACCGCCTTGGCCGGCACGCGGAGATCCGGGTCGTCGGGGACGGCACCGACCTCACGCTCGGCGTGAACGGACGGACGTGGGTGGCCAGCGACGGACGCGAGAACTTTCCCGACGGGGAGGTGTTCACCGGCCCGGTCGAGTCGAGGGTCGACGGCACGATCAGCTTCACCTACCCGTCGAGCCACGCGGGCCGCCGCATCAGCGGGGTGAAGCTCGAGTTCCGCGGGGGCGAGGTCGTGCGGGCGGAAGCCGAGGAGGGGGAGACGTTCCTGCGCGAGATGCTGGCGCTGGACGAGGGCGCGCGCCGCGCGGGCGAGTTCGCGTTCGGCCTGAACGAGGCGCTGACCGAGTTCACCGGGCACACGCTCTTCGACGAGAAGATCGGCGGCACGGTCCACCTCGCGCTCGGAGCGTCGTACCCGGAGACGGGCGGGCAGGTTCAGTCCGCGCTCCACTGGGACCTCGTCTGCGACCTCCGCAACGGAGGCGAGGTCTACGCCGACGGCGAGCTCGTGTATCGCGACGGTCGCTTCCTCGACGGCGTCGTCTGAGTTCCGCCGACGTCCGTCCGGGACACCGCCTATGATGCGAACACATGTTCGCTTGGCGTCCGACTCTCACGCTCCTCGCTCTCGTCGGGGTTCTCGTGCTGGCTTTCGCTCGGCCGTCGGACGGCGCCGGCCCGGAGGAGCGCTACGTCGTCCGCGCCGGGGACACGCTGTGGCAGCTCGCGGCCGAGCGGTACGGCGGCGACCCGCGGGAGGGAGTCTGGCGGATCCGCGAGCGCAACGGCCTGCAAGGGGGCTCTTCTTTCCCGGTGGGCACGATCCTCTACCTGCCCGCTGGGGCAGGTGGTGCCTAGCGAGATCGGCCTAGCCGGCGGCTCGGGTCTCGGCGCCTGCTTCCCCGTGGCGCGTGCCGAGCTCGCCCGGCCGCGTCCGCACGACTGAGAAGAACGCATCGACGACCTCGGGCACGAACTGGGTGCCGCGTCCGTCGCGCACCTCGGCGAATGCCTCGTCGAGGTCGAGGGCCCGGTGATACGGCCGCTCGGTGGTCATGGCATCCCAGGCGTCTGCGAGGCCGACGACGGCCGCAGCCAGGGGAATCTCCGTCCCGGCCAGGCCGTCTGGATAGCCACACCCGTCCCAGCGTTCGTGGTGGTGGCGGATGATCGGCACGGCCTCGCGCAGGCGGCCGAGCTTGGCGACGATCCTGGCTCCTTCCGCCGAGTGTTCCTGGATCCGCTCGTACTCCTGGGGTGTAAGCCTGGCCGGCTTCGTGAGGATCGAGTCAGGGACCGCGAGCTTCCCGATGTCGTGGAACAGGCCGCCGAACCGAAGCGCTTCGAGCTGCTTCGGGGTGAAGCCGAGCTCCTCGCCCATCGCCACGGCGATGCGCTGGACGCGCCGCGAGTGGCCGGCGGTGTACGGATCCTTCGCCTCGACGGTTGCGTTCAGGGTCTCCACGGCCTCGAGGGCGCTCTCCTCGAGAAGCTCGTACGAGTTCGCCAGCGCGCGCGAGCGCTCGCGGAGGACCTCGGTCTGCCGGGTGAGCGTCCGCGACGCGTTCCGGACGAGGAGCGCCAGCACGAGCCAGAGGAGCGCGAACACGCCGGCGGTCGTGGCCCAGATCACGCGGCGCCGATCGGCGATCGACGCTTCGAGCGGGGCTGCGTCCGCATAGATCTCGTAGGCGCCCACGACCTGGCCCTCGGCCTCGATCGGCGCGTAGACCTCGAGGAGCTTGCTGATGCCGAGCGCCTCGGCAGCATCCTCTTCCTCCGGGAGGTCCTCGAGGTGGCCGTCGGCTGCTCCCGTCTCGATGGCGTTCAGCAGTCCTCCTCCGAGGGGGTACTGGGTACCGATCCGGTCGGGTTCGAGTCGGGTCCAGACGAGCGTGCCGTCCGCCCGCCAGACCTTGACGTTGACGATGTTCTCGCGGCTTTCGACCTCGTGCTCCAGGAGCCCGGCCGCTTCCGCGTCGATGACGACCTCGCCGTTGGCGACGAGATAAGGGCCGACGACGGCCTCCGTGTGGTCGGCGAGGCTCCTCTCGGCGTCGTCGACCGCCTGATCGCGGAGCGCGCCCGCGAGCACGGTGCCGAGGACGACGGCGCCGGACGCAAGGATCACGGCGCTCAAGATCACGAACGCTCGGAGAAGCGTCAGCGAGCGCGACACGAGGTCCGGCAGGGCGCGGCGAGCCACAGCTCAAGACGTATCGGTTCGTGCGAAGGCGAACTTGAGGAGCCTGACCCTACACTTGCGCGATGGATCTCGACCTCGTCTTCCTGGGAACGTCCGGGTCGGTCCCGACTGCACGGCGAGCGCTTCCGGCGACGCTGGTCCGGCGGGGCGGCGAGCGGCTGCTCGTCGACTGCGGCGAGGGCACGCAGCGTCAGCTCCTGCGCTCGACGGTCGGCCTGGTGGAGCTGCCCGAGGTCTTCCTCACGCACTACCACGCCGACCACTATCTCGGCCTCCCGGGGATGCTGAAGACGTTCGCGCTCCGGGGCCGTGAGCTGCCGCTCACCGTTTACGGGCCGTCGGGGCTCAGGGAGCTCTTCGGCGGCCTCCAGCGGATCTTCGGGCGACTCACGTACCGCGTCGAGCTCGCAGAGCTCAGCGACGGCGACGTCCTCGACCGCGGCGACTACCGGATTCTCGTCTTCTCGGTCTCCCACGGGGTCGCGGCCAACGGGTACGCGCTGGCCGAGCTGCCTCGGCCGGGGCGCTTCGACGTCGTCGCGGCCCGCGCGCTGGGCGTCCCCGAGGGCCCCCTGTTCGGACAGCTCCAGGCCGGTGAGGCGGTCGATCTCCCCGACGGGGGGGTCGTGCGACCCGAGCAGGTGCTGGGCCCGCCTCGGCCGGGGCGGAGGATCGTCCTCGCCGGCGACACTGCGCCTGCCGCGGGCGTCCTCGAAGCCGCGCAGGATGCGGACGTCCTCGTCCACGAGGCGACCTTCGCCGAGGAGGAGCGGGAGCGGGCGGACGAGACGCTCCACTCGACGGGCGCAGGGGCAGCCGCGCTGGCGAAGGCCGCGGGGGTCCGGCTGCTCGCGCTCACGCACCTCTCGAACCGCTACTTCGGCCCGGAGATCGCCCGCGAGGCGCGGGCGCTCTATCCGAACACGGTCGTGCCGAGGGACTTCGATATCATCGACGTTCCGTTCCAGGAGCGGGGCGCCCCCCGTCTCGTCAAGGCAGGAGCGCGACCCGCGCGGGAGGAGGCAGGGGCCGATGGCCAGCATGGTGCAGGTGACGGTGGCGGGCGACCTCACGGAGGCGGAGGAGATCCAGGCGATCCTGCACTCGGCGGGGATCCCGTCGGAGCTTCACCCGGCGGTCGAGCAGCATCCGGCGGCGCTCGATGATGCGCCGCAGAAGGTGCTGGTCCCGGAGACGTCGCTCGAGGCGGCACAGCACGCTATCGAGTCGATGACGGATCCCGACGAGCTCATTGGCGGGCGCTAGCGGCGCCGGCGGCGCCTCCCCGGACTTCGGGCCGCTCGCGGGGGACTACGATCGGCTGCGGCCGGCGGACGAGAACTGGTGGGAGCTCGTCGACGCGCTCGTGGACGAGGGCGACCTCCGGGGCCGACGGGTGCTCGACGTCGGCTGCGGCACCGGCCGGCTAGCGCTTGCGCTGGCCGAACGGGGCGCGAAGGTGTGGGGTGTCGACCCTTCGCCGGAGATGCTCGCCCGCGCTCGCTCCGCCGTCGGCCGTCGCGTCGGCCTGAAGGTCGGCCGCGCGGAGGCGCTGCCCTTCAGGGATGGCTGGTTCGAGCGAGCTGTCCTCCGCCTCGTCGTCCACCTCGTCGACCGCAGGCTCGCGTTCCCCGAGCTCGCGCGCGTCCTCCAGCCCGGCGGGCGAGCGGTCGTGGCGACGTTCACGCCCGGCCACTTCGAGTGGTTCTGGCTGATCTCGGTCTTCCCCGAGGTGGCCGACCTCGACCGCGCGCGCTTCCCGACGCCCGAGACGCTCGTCGGGGAGCTGACCGCCGCGGGATTCCGCCCCGCGCGCGTTCGGACGGTCACGCAGCGTGGCAGCCTGAGCAAGGAGGAGGCGCTCGAGCGCATTCGCGGCCGCTACATCTCGACGCTGCAGCTTCTCGACGACGAGGCGTTCGCAGCCGGCCTCGCACGCGCCGAGCGCGAGCTCCCTGACCCGGTCGAGTCGCCGCTCGAGTGGGCCGTCGTCTCGGCGGAGACGCGCTCGCCTCAGTAGACGAGGGTCGTCTCCGCCCACTCCGCCAGCTCGACGAGCCTGGCGGGCTGCGCGAGCTCGACGCCCGGCCGGCTCGCGCCGTTGATGCCTCGGGTCTTGCTGGACATGCCCGAAAGCGCCACGGGCACGCCGGCTTCGGTCAGCGCTTCCCAGTGCTCCGCGACGCACCCCGTTCCGATGCCCTTGGCAGCCTCGGCCGTCTCGGGACGCACCAGCTGTACGGCGTCGCCGGCGAGGAAGAGGCGGACCTCGTGGCCCTCCTCCGCCGCCGCGCGGGCGACGAGGAACGCGAGCGCTGCGCGCGTCGGGTTCTCCGGACCGGTCGCGAGATTCACGAAGAGCCGCATGCCCTACTCCTCCTCGGCCATCCCGAGAATGTCATCACGGGAGAGCTTCCCGACCATATCCGGGTGGTTCCGCTCGACGTGAGCCTCCACCTGGGCGACGAGCTCCCCGTCGTCCTCGGCCCGGACGGTCTCGCCGCATTCGCAGTTCACCACGAGGTTCACGGTCTTCCTCCTTCTCGGGTTCCGAGCATTGTGGCCGCGCGGTGTTGGCGTTACCTTGGGAAAACGTTGGCGACCGGCACAGGCACGCGGGTCCAGCTCTGCGGACGACTGGTCGTCCAGATCGGAGGCCGGCGGATCGAGCGGGAGCTCCCGGGACGCCAGGGCCGGCTCCTCTTCGCCTACCTCGCGGCAAGCCGCTCCAGCCGCTCGACCCGGGGCGAACTGGCGGACGCTCTCTGGCCGGAAGGGGCACCGGATGCGGCGGAGGCGTCGCTCGCCGCGCTCCTCTCCAAGCTGCGTCGGATCCTCGGCGCCGGATCGCTCGAGGGGAAGGCCGAGCTCCGGCTGGCTCTTCCCGACGACGCGTGGATCGACGTGGAGGCCGCGGGAGTGGGCGTGCACCGCGCGGAGTCCGCGGTGGCGCTCGGCCGCTGGGAAGGGGCCTGGGCGCCTGCGCGAACGGCTCTCTATGCGGCAAACCGCGGATTCCTCCCGGGGTACGAGGCGCCGTGGATCGACGAGCGGCGCAGATGGCTCGACGACGTCCGACTTCGCGCGCTCGAGTGCGTCGGGACGATCGGCCTGAGCATGGGGGGCACCGAGCTCGCTGCCGCCGAGCGCGCCGGCCGTTCCCTCGTCGAGGCCGCGCCGTTCCGTGAGAGCGGGTACCGGCTGCTCATGGAAGCCCTCGAGGCGAGAGGAAACGTCGCCGAGGCTCTGCGCGTCTACGACCGGCTCCGGGTGCTCCTCCGCGAGGAGCTGGGCGTGGCGCCGGGTCACGCCGCGCAGGAGCTCCACCGGCGGCTGCTCGCTCAGTTGGACGCCGTCCGGCCGACCGGCTAGCCTCTCTCGCACACCTTTAACTCGGTCCAGAGAGGCCGGAAAGGAGTGGCTGGTGGCTGCGCCCGCGCAGGTGGAACGGACCGTGCTCGACGGAGAGGCTCTCCGCCGGACGATCGTCCGCATCGCCCACGAGATCGTCGAGCGCAACCCGAGCCTCGAGCGGACGGCGCTCGTCGGGATCCATACGCGAGGGGTGCCCTTCGCCCAGCGCCTCCGGCGCCAGATCGAGGAGCTGACGGGCCGGGAGATCGCCCTCGGCACGCTCGACATCACCTTTCACCGGGACGACGTCCACGCGCGCGGGGGGAGCGGGCCGCTCCACCCCCAGCCGGTCGTCAGGGCCACCCGCCTCGACTTTCCCCTCGAGGGGATGACGTGCGTGCTGTGCGACGACGTCCTCTACACCGGCCGCACGATCCGCGCCGCGATCGACGCCCTCTTCGACTACGGGCGCCCCGAGCGCGTCCAGCTCGCCGTGCTCGTCGACCGAGGGCACCGCGAACTCCCGATCCGCCCGGACTACGTGGGCAAGAACCTCCCAACCGCTCACGGGGAGCGCATCCAGGTGCAGCTCCTCGAGGTCGACGAGGTCGACCGCGTCCTGCTCGTCCCGACTCCCGAGAAGTGAGGTAGCCGATGGCTGACGTCCGACCACTGCTGCGCTCCGAGCTCCTGCCCCCGAAGAGCTCGGCCCGCCGGCACCTGATCTCGATCGCCGACCTGGCGCGCGAGGACGTCGAGCGCCTCCTGGCGCTCTCGCGCACGTTCGCCCGCTCGCTCGAGCGGGACGTGAAGAAGCTGCCGACGCTCCGGGGCCGCACCGTCGTCAACCTCTTCTTCGAGGCCTCGACGAGGACCTCGTCGAGCTTCGAGCTCGCAGCGAAGCGGCTCTCGGCGGACGTCATGTCGATCAAGTCGTCCGGCTCGGCGGTTGAGAAGGGGGAGTCGCTGAAGGACACGCTCCTCACGATCGGCGCCTACGACCCCGATGTCGTCGTCATCCGCCACGCACACATCGGCGCCCCGCACCTCGCGGCCCGTTTCACGCCTGCGCACGTGGTCAACGCCGGCGACGGCAAGCACCAGCACCCGACGCAGGCTCTTCTCGACCTCTACACGCTGGAGGAGGACCTCGGGGGGATCGACGGGCTCCACGTCGCCATCGTCGGCGACGTGCTCCATTCGCGCGTCGCGCGCTCGAACGTCCAGGCGCTCGTCCTCATGGGCGCCCGCGTGACGGTCGTCGGCCCGCCGCCGCTGATCCCGCGCGGGATCGAGTCGATGGGCTGCGAGGTCTCGCACGACATCGCCGACATCAAGGACGCGGACGTCGTCTACGTCCTGCGCATGCAGCGGGAACGGATGCTCGAAGGCGCCAACTACGTTCCGAGCCTGCGAGAGTACACCGCGCGCTGGGGCGTCACCCCGGAGCGGCTGCGCCCCGGCCAGCGCGTCATGCACCCGGGTCCGATGAACCGCGGCGTCGAGATCGACGCGGCCGTCGCCGACTCGCCCGACTCCCTCGTCGAGCGCCAGGTGCGAAGCGGCCTCGTCGTCCGCATGGCCGTCCTCTACGACCTGCTCACGCAGGGCCCCGTCGAGGTCAAGGTCGCCGAGATCGAGGAGGTGGCCTGATGGAGATGCTGTTCGGGAAGAACGGGCGCCAGGATTCGCTCGTCTTCGAGAACGTCCGCGTCGTCGATCCGACGCGCGGCATCGACGAGACGCTGACGGTGCGCATCGAGCACGGCGTCATCGCCGCGCTCGAGGCCGCCTCGGCGCCCGGGAACGGGAAGGTGCTGGCCCCGGCGTTCGTCGACCCGCACGTCCACCTGCGCACGCCCGGGCGCGAAGACGAGGAAGACCTCGCCTCGGGGACGCGCGCCGCTGCCGCAGGCGGCTACTGCGCCATCCTCGCCATGCCGAACACGGAGCCCGTCGTCGACTCGGCGTCCGTGCTCGGCGCGCTGACGGAGCAGGCGGAGCGGGAGGCGGAGGTTCCCGTCGGGTTCCTCGCCGCGATCACGAAGGCCCAGGACGGAGCGGAGCTGACGGAGATGGTGGAGCTCTCCGAGCGCGGGGCCGCCGGCTTCACCGACGACGGACGCCCGGTCGTCGCCCCCGGCCTCGTCCGGCGCGCCCTCCAGTACAGCGCCGCCGCCGGCAGGCCGGTCGCCGTCCATTGCGAGGAGCCGACGCTCTCGCGCGGGGGCCACGTCCACGAGGGGCTGGTCTCGGCGGAACTAGGGTTCGGCGGCTACCCGTCCGTCGCCGAGAGTGTGATGGTCGCGCGCGACCTCGCGCTCGCGGGCTACGAGGCACGGCCGCTCCACCTGCTCCACCTCTCGGCCCGCGAGTCCGTGGACGAGCTCAGGCGCGCCCGCGCCGCCGGCGTCCAGGCGACCGCGGAGGTCACGCCGCACCATCTCTGCCTCACGGACGAGGCGGTGCGCTCGCTCGACCCGAACGTGAAGATGAACCCGCCGCTCCGCGCGGAGGAGGACCGGGCCGCGCTCGTCGAGGCGCTGCTCGACGGCACGATCGAGGCGATCGCCACCGACCACGCGCCGCACGCCCGCGAGGAGAAGGAGGTGCCGTTCGAGGAAGCGCCGTTCGGCGTCACCGGGCTCGAGACTTCGTTCTCCGCCCTCCACACACAGCTCGTCGAGCCGGGCGTCGTGCCGCTGGCCACACTCCTCGAGCGCATGAGCGCGGGGCCCGCCCGGATCTACGGCCTCGAGCCGCCCTCGATCGCGGTCGGCACCCAGGCGAACCTGGTGCTCCTCGACCTCGAGGCCGTCTGGCACGTGGACGAGGGCTCGTTCAGGTCGAAGTCCGCGAACTCGTGGCTGCTCGGCTCCAAGCTCCACGGCCGGGTCGTGCAAACCGTCGCCGCCGGGAAGGTGGTACACGCGAGTTGAGCGGCTTCCTCGTCCTCGAGGATGGGTCGGTCTTGCGCGGACGGTCGGTCGGCGCGCTCGGGGTAGCCCATGGCGAGGCCGTGTTCACGACCGCGATGACCGGCTACCAGGAGGTGGTCACGGACCCGAGCTTCTCCGAGCAGCTCGTCGCCTTCACGGCGCCCATGATCGGGAACTACGGCGTCTCGCCGCAGCGGTCGGAGTCGGCGCAGCCACACGCGCGGGCCGTGCTGATGCGTCAGGCGACCGGGGAAGACTGGACGCGGTGGCTCCACGGCCAGGGGATCGTCGCGCTGGAGGACGTCGATACGCGCGCCCTCGTCGTGCGCCTGCGGGAGCGGGGAGCGATGCGCGCGGCGGCGGTCGCGGGCGCCGCGTCGGTCGATCAGGTGCTTGAGGACGTCCGGGCACAGGCGCCCATGGCCGGCCGCGCGCTCGTCGCCCGCGTCTCCACCCGCGAGCCGTACCGCGTCGGGGGCGGCGCGACGCGCGTCGCCGTCCTCGACTACGGCTGCAAGCGCTCGATCATCGATCGCCTCGGCGCCTGCGGCGCCCGGGCGACCGTGTATCCGCACGACACGGACGCCGCGACGATCCTCGCCGAGCAGCCGGCGGGCGTCCTGCTCTCCAACGGCCCGGGAGACCCCGCGGCGCTGGCGGGCGAGGCGGCGGTCGTGAGGGAGCTGCTCGGCCGTGTGCCGATCCTCGGCATCTGCCTCGGCCACCAGCTCCTCGCGCAGGCGGCCGGCCTCGAGACGTTCAAGCTCCCGTTCGGCCACCGTGGCGCGAACCACCCGGTGCTCGAGCTCGCGTCGAGCCGCGTCCTCGTCACGAGCCAGAACCACGGCTTCGCTGTGCGCGGCGACGGCCCGGCGGTCACGCACGTCTCCCTCTACGACGGCACCGTCGAGGGGCTTGCCTTCCCGGGCGAGCGGGCGCGCTCGCTCCAGTTCCACCCCGAGGCGGGCCCGGGCCCGCACGACGCGTGGCCGGAGATCGAGGCCTGGGTCGAGGAGCTCGGCTATGCCGCGGCGGCCTGACCTCGCGTCCATCTGCGTGATCGGCGCCGGGCCGATCGTCATCGGGCAGGCCTGCGAGTTCGACTACTCGGGAAGTCAGGCGCTGAAGGTCCTGCGCGCGGAGGGCTTCCGGACGATCGTCGTCAACTCGAACCCGGCGACGATCATGACCGACCCCGGCTTTGCGGACCGCACCTATCTCGAGCCGCTCGATCCAGAGGGACTGACGGGCGTCCTCGAGCGAGAGCGGCCCGACGCGCTGCTCCCGACGCTCGGCGGCCAGACCGCCCTCAACCTCGCCCGGAGGCTCGCCGAGGACGGGGTGCTCGCCGAGTTCGGCATCGAGCTGATCGGCGCCGGCTACGACGCCATCCGCCGCGCCGAGGACCGCGGGCTCTTCCGCGAGACGATGGAGGGCGTCGGGCTCCGCGTGCCGGAATCGCTCGTCGTCACTTCGCCCGACGAGCTACCTGCTGCGCTCTCGTTCCCGGTCATCCTGCGCCCCGCATTCACGCTCGGCGGCCACGGCGGCGGCATCGCCCGCACGCCGGACGAGCTCGGGCTCAGGCTCGAGCGCGCGCTCGACGAGAGCCCGGTGCGGCAGGTGCTCGTCGAGGAGTCGCTCGTGGGCTGGGACGAGTTCGAGCTGGAGGTGATGCGCGACGCGCGCGACAACGTCGTGGTCGTCTGCTCGATCGAGAACCTCGACCCGATGGGAGTCCACACGGGCGACTCCGTCACCGTCGCGCCGCAGATGACGCTCTCCGACGAGGCTTTCCAGGAGCTCCGCGACGCCGCCGCGAGCGTGATCCGGGCCGTCGGCGTCGAGACCGGCGGCTCCAACATCCAGTTCGCGCGTGAACGAGAGAGCGGGGAGCTGCGCGTGATCGAGATGAACCCGCGCGTCTCCCGCTCGTCCGCGCTCGCGAGCAAGGCGACCGGCTACCCGATCGCCAAGGTCGCCGCGAAGCTCGCGGTCGGCTACACGCTCGACGAGATTCCCAACGACCTGACGCGGACGACGCCCGCGAGCTTCGAGCCGACGCTCGACTACGTCGTCGTCAAGTTCCCTCGCTTCGCCTTCGAGAAGTTCCCCGGCGCCGACGAGGAGCTGGGGACGCAAATGAAGTCGGTCGGCGAGGCGATGGGCATCGGGCGCACGTTCACGGAGGCGTTCCTGAAGGCGATGCGCTCGCGCGAGCTGGACGGCGAGGCGCGGACGCCATGGGCGACGCTCGCCGACCTGCCCGACGGCCTGCACCCATGGTTCCGCGAGCAGCTGGAGCGCGCCATCCGGGCGCTCGACTCGACGCGCCGGAGCGCCGACCTCGTCGCCGAGGACTGGCTCCGGCTGAAGCGGCTCGGCTGGGCGGACGCCGACGTCGCCGCCGCCTGGGGCGAAAGCGAGGAAATGGTGCGCCGGGCCCGCCGCTCCTGCGGCGTGCGGCCCTCGTTCCGGCGCGTCGACTCGTGCGCGGCCGAGGTGGAGGCGAGCTCGAACTACCTCTACTCGACCTGGGGCGAGGAGGACGAGGCGCGGCCCGACGACGCGAAGCCGCGCGTCGTCATCCTCGGTTCCGGGCCAAACCGGATCGGCCAGGGCCTCGAGTTCGACTACTGCTGCGTGCATGCCGCGCGGACGTTCCGCGCGCTCGGCTACGAGACGGTCATGGTCAACTGCAACCCCGAGACTGTCTCGACCGACTACGACACCTCCGACCGCCTCTACTTCGAGCCGTTGTGCGTCGAGGATGTGCTCGAGATCTGCGCGCGAGAGCGGCCCGACGGCGTCGTGATCCAGTTCGGCGGCCAGACCCCGCTCAGGCTCGCCCGGGCGCTGGAGCGAGAGGGCGTGAAGATCGTCGGGACGCCCTACGAAGCCGTCGACCTCGCCGAGGACCGCGAGCGCTTCGCAGGGCTCTGCGGCCGTCTGGGGATCGAGGTCCCGGCGTGGCGGACGGCGGACGACGCGGCCGGCGCCGTGGCCGCCGCCGAGGAGATCGGCTATCCCGTGCTCGTCAGGCCCTCCTACGTGCTCGGCGGCAGACGCATGCGCGTCTGCTACGAGCCGGAGGACGTGGCGGGCGCGGCAGACGGAGCGGGCAGAGTGCTCGTCGACCGGTTCCTGGAGGGGGCGGTCGAGCTCGACGTCGACGCGCTCTGCGACGGGCGGGAAACGTGGGTGGCGGCGCTCATGGAGCACGTCGAGGAGGCCGGCGTCCACTCCGGGGACTCCTCGTGCGTGCTTCCGCCGGTGGGCCTTTCCGAAAGGACGCTCACCGAGTGCGTCGACACGGTGGCCCGGCTCGCCCCAGCGCTCGGGACGGTGGGCCTCATCAACGTCCAGCTCGCGCTTCACGACGGCCGCCTCCACGTGCTCGAGGCGAACCCTCGTGCCTCCAGGACCGTCCCCTTCGTCTCCAAGGCGCTCGACGTGAACCTCGTCGAGGCGGCCTGCCGCGTGGCCGCGGGCGCTCGCCTCGGGGAGGTGCGAACGCCGGGCCGCGAGTCCCCGGGCCACGTGTCGGTGAAGGCGTCCGTCTTTCCGTTCGCGCGCTTTCCCGGAGCGGACACGGTTCTCGGGCCCGAGATGCGCTCGACCGGCGAGGTGATGGCGAGCGCCGCGGACTTCCCGACCGCTTTCGCCAAGGCCGAGCGCGCCGCCGGCCGCCCGTTGCCGAGCTCCGGGACCGCGTTCCTCTCCGTGCGGGAGGGCGACAAGCCCGCCGCGGTCACGCTCGCGGGCAAGCTGGCCGCGCTCGGGTTCGCGCTCTGCGCCACCGGGGGCACCGCGTCGGCGCTCGCGGCTTCGGGGCTGGCGGTGACCCGCGTCCGCAAGGTCTCCGAGCCCGGCGAGGGCCCGACCGTCGTCGACCTCGTCCGGCGCCGTACGGTCGACCTCGTCGTCAACACGCCCGACGGGCGCGGCGCCCGCTCCGACGGGTACCTCATCCGCGAGGCGGCCCTGCTCGCCCGCGTCCCCTGCGTCACCACGGTCTCGGGCGCCGCCGCGGCCGTCGAGGCGATCGCCCGGGCGACGCGCGGGAACACCCTCTCGCTCCAGGAACGTGTCGCCGAGTCCGCCTAGACGACTCAGGGTCACGGGGGTGGATTGGGTGGGCCCGTACGCGCTCGTACGCGTTCGCCGCGGCGGCCTGGAGCCGGGCGTCCCCGGCCAGTTCTTCATGCTTCGCCCACGGAGGCTGCTGCTCCCGCGCCCGATGAGCCTCTGCCTCGCGTCCAGCCGCGAGCTCGGCTTCCTCGTCGACCCGATCGGGCCGGGGACGCGGGCCCTCGCTGAGCTCGAGACCGGGGAGGAGGTGGACGTGCTCGGCCCGCTGGGGAACGGCTTCGATCTCGACGTCGACCGCCCGCTCCTCGTGGGCGGCGGCATCGGCCTCGCGCCGTTCCCGTACCTCTCGGAGCGTCTCGGCGCCCCGCCGGCCCTGCTCGGCTTCCGCACGGCCCGCCATGCGGAGGCGGCGGCGCTCGTTCCCAACGCCGAGGTGGTGCTCGAGCCGACGTACGTGACGGAGCGCCTCGAGCCCGGCCACGACGTCCTCGCCTGCGGCCCGGAGCCGATGCTGGAGGCCGTTCGCGGACTCGCCCCTGACGCCCAGCTCGCCTGGGAGGCGCCGATGGCGTGCGGCTACGGCGCCTGCTACGGATGCGCCGTGGAGATCGACGGCCGGCTAGCTCGGCTCTGCGTGGAGGGCCCCGTCCTCGGCGGCCGCGTCCGAGTGCCTGGCACCGAGACACGTCTGCAGGGGGCGGCCGCATGATCCTGAACGCCTCCGGCTGCCTCGACGCGCTCAGCGCCCCGGACGTGGCCCGCACGCTCGACGCGTTCGTGACGAAGACGGTCACGCCGGTTCCGCGCGAGGGGAACGCGCCGGTGCGGATCGCGGAGACCGAGGTGGGGATGCTCAACTCGATCGGCCTCGCCAACCCGGGGATCGACCGCTTCCTGAGCGAGGCGCTCCCGCGCCTGCTCGAGCTCGGTCCGCCCGTCTGGGTGTCGGTCGGCGGCTTCGCCGCGTCGGAGTTCGCCGACCTCTGCGCCCGCCTCGACGACACCGGCGCCGCCGTCCTCGAGCTCAATCTCTCCTGCCCTAACGTCGCCGCGCCCGAGGAGGAGGCCACCGCGATCGTCACCGCCGCCCGGGCCGCCACCGGCAAGCCGCTCTACGCCAAGCTCGCGCCCGGGCTTCCGGACCTGCCCGCGGTGGCGGAGGCGGCGGCGGCCGCCGGCGCCGACGGGCTCTCGCTCGTGAACACCATCCGAGGACTGGCTCTCGCGCCGGCGAGCCTCACTCCGATCCTCGGGACGGCCACCGGCGGGCTCTCGGGCCCCGCCCTTCGTCCGATCGCGCTCGCGGCTGTGCACGCCGCCCACGCGACGACCGGCCTTCCGATCGTCGGCATGGGCGGCGTCGAGACCGGTGCGCACGCGCTCGAGCTCATCGCCGTGGGAGCGTCCGCGGTCGCGCTCGGCACCGTGCTGTTCGCCGATCCCGGCGCCCCCGACCGGGTCCGCGAAGAGCTCGCCGCGGAGGCGTCCCGCCACGGCTTCGACGACCCGCTCGCCGCACGTGGAGCGGCGCACGCTTCTGTTGCCAGGCCTGCCGACGCGGGTCGAACGGAGGCGGGCGGGTCGGGTTGAAGCTCTGAGGGGCGCTGTTAGAATGCCGCGCCATGCAAGGCACCAAGACGCAGGTCCAGGCTCCCCTCCGCTCCCTGGATCAGCGAATGGAGGCTCTTCGCCGGGCGAACGAGATCCGCGTCAAGCGGGCGAAGCTCAAGAAGGACCTCAAGGCGGGCACCGTCCAGATCGAGTCCATCCTCCGGAACCCGCCGGTCTACGTGGAGACCGCGAAGGTCTTCGACATCCTCATGGCCGTCCCGAAGTTCGGGCGCGTGAAGGCTGCCCGCTTCCTGAACCAGTGCAGGATCAGCCAGTCGAAGACCGTGGGCGGCCTCTCGGACCGCCAACGCGCCGAGCTGGTCGCACTGCTGCGCCGCTGACGTGCGGCCACGGCTCTTCGTCGTCACCGGGCCGTCCGGCGCCGGCAAGGGCACGCTGATCCGGAAGCTCGTCGCGGGCCGCCCCGACCTCGAGGTTGCGGTGTCGGCGACGACCCGACCGCTCAGACCGGGGGAGGAGGACGGCCGTGACTACCACTTCCTCTCGGGCACGGAGTTCCAGCGCCGCCTCGATGCCGGCGAGTTCCTCGAGCACGTCGACTACGTCTCCGGCCACCGCTACGGCACGCTCCGCGCCGAGGTCGACCGGATCCTCTCGTCCGGCCGCAGCGTCGTCCTCGAGCTCGAGACGCACGGGGCGAAGGACGTCCAGGCGACGATCACCGACGCCGTCACGATCTTCGTGGAGCCTCCGAGCTTCGCCGAGCTCGAGCGGAGGCTGCGCGAGCGGGCCACGGAGAGCGCGGGCGAGATCGGCGAGCGCCTCGAGCTCGCACGGCGCCAGGCCGAGGAGGCAGGGGACTTCGACCACGTCGTCACGAACGACGACGTCGGTCGGGCCGTGGCCGAGCTGGGCGCCATCGTCGACCGGGCGGTCGCTGCCGAAGAGCCGAGCTCTGCAGGTAAGCTTCGAGCGCCATGATGCATCCACGAATCGACGATCTGCTCGCCAGCGCCGGCGGGTCGCGCTACGCGCTCGTCATCGCCGCGGCCAAGCGGGCGAGGCAGATCAACAACTACCACCACCAGCTCGGCGAGGGCACCTTCGACGACTTCGCGCCGCCGCTCGTCGAGTCCAGGTCGAAGAACTACCTGACCATGGCCCTCGAAGAGGTCGCCGAGGGCAAGATCGACGTCACGTACGCCTAGCCCTCGGGCTGCGAGGGCCGGCGTGGCTCGGGTTCTCATCGGCGTAACCGGCGGGATCGCCGCCTACAAGGCGTGCGAGCTCGTGCGCCTGCTCGTGCGGGACGGCCACGACGTCACGCCGATCCTCACCCCCGATGCCGAGCGCTTCGTGGCCGCGCACACCTTCGAGGCGCTCGCGCGCCGGGAGGCGGCTCGTGACCTGTACCCCCACCTGGCGGACGCCGATCTGCTCGTGATCGCGCCGCTCTCGGCGAACACGCTCGCCAAGCTGGCGCACGGGCTCGCCGACAACGTGCTCACGCAGGCTGCCCTGGCGGTGCGCGGGCCCGTGCTCGTCGCACCGGCCATGAACGTCCGCATGTGGGAGCACCCCGCGACGACGGAGAACGTACGCCTCGTGGTCGGGCGAGGCGTCCACGTGATCGGCCCCGAGGAGGGCGAGCTGGCCGAGGGCGAGCACGGCGTCGGGCGCATGTCCGAGCCGGACGCGATCTTCGCCCGCTGCCTCGAGCTCCTCGGGGCGGACGGGCCGCTGCGCGGGAGGCGGGTGGTCGTGAGCGCGGGTGGAACGCGTGAGCCGCTCGACTCGGTCCGTTTCGTGGGCAACCGCTCGTCCGGGAAGATGGGCGTCGCGGTCGCGCGGGAGGCGCGCCGGCGCGGGGCGGACGTCACCCTCGTAGCGTCGAACCTCTCCGTCCCGGCGCCGGACGGAGTCGAGGTCGTAGAGGCGCCTGCCGCCGCCGACCTCGCCCGCGAGGTGCTCGCGCGCGACGGCGCCGACGTGGTCGTCATGGCCGCCGCGGTGGCCGACTACAGGCCCGTGCAGCAGGCCGCCGGAAAGCGCGCGAAGGGCTCCGACACGTGGACCGTCGACCTCGAGCCGACCGAGGACGTGCTCGCCGAGCTAGGACGCCGGCGCCGGAACGGCCAGATCCTGGTCGGCTTTGCCGCCGACGAGGGCGAGGCCGGCCTTGCGCGGGCGCGGACGAAATTGACAAACAAGGGAGGGAACCTCTTCGTCTACAACGACGTATCTCGTTCTGACATCGGATTCGAGTCCGACTGGAACGAGGTGGTCCTCATCACGCCGGCGGGCGAGACCGTGGTGAGCAGGCGAAGCAAGGAGGATTGTGCTGTGGCTATCCTCGACCAGATCGAGGCTCTCGTGAGAGGGGTGTAGATGGACGAGCCAGCCATCGAGGCCAAGCAGGACGTGGCGGCGTCCGCCGGAGCGGCGCTCGCCGAGAAGATCGGAGCCAACCTCCGCCGCGTCATCCACGCTCCGGACGAGACGCTCGACTTCGCCGTCCTCTGCCTGCTCTCGGAGGGCCACCTGATCATCGAGGACTTTCCCGGAGTGGGGAAGACGACCCTGGCCAAGGCGCTCGCCCGGTCGGTTGACTGCTCGTTCTCGCGCCTCCAGTTCACGCCCGACCTGCTGCCGTCCGACGTCACCGGCGTCAACGTGTTCAACCAGCGGTCGAACGAGTTCGAGTTCCGGCCGGGGCCGGTGTTCGCCAACATCCTGCTCGTCGACGAGATCAACCGCGCCTCGCCGAAGACGCAGGCGGCGCTGCTCGAGTGCATGCAGGAGCGCCAAGTAACGATCGACGGGGTCTCGTACCAGCTGCCGCCACCGTTCATGGTCATGGCGACTCAGAACCCGATCGAGTACGAGGGCACGTACCCGCTCCCGGAGGCCGAGCTCGACCGCTTCACGATGCGGATCGCCATCGGCTACCCGCCGCTCGCCGAGGAGGCGCGCATGCTCTCTGAGAACGCGGCCGAGACGCCGCTCGACTCGCTTGAGTGCGTCGCCAGCGCGCAGGAGGTGCTCGGCGCGATCGAGAGCGCGAAGAGGGTCTACGTGGAGGAGAGCCTCAACCGCTACGTCGTGGCCGTCCTCAGGCACAGCCGCTCGGACGCGCGGCTCTTCCTGGGCGCGAGCCCGCGGGCGGGCCTGGCGCTCCTCCGGGTCGCCAAGGCGCGTGCCCTCGTGGCCGGACGTGACTTCGTCGAGCCCGACGACGTGAAGACGGTGGCGCCGACGGTGCTCGCGCACCGCCTCATCCTCTCGCCCGAGGCGCGGGCGAGCGGCCTCGACGGCGAGGAGCTGGTCCGGGACATCATCGAGCGCACGCCCGTCCCGGTCTGATGCTCACCGATAGGGGCCGCTGGATCCTCGCCCTCGGGGGTGGGATCTACCTGGCCGCCTGGGCGTTCGGCTCGGAGGTGCTCTACCCGATCGCGATCGGGCTCGTGCTGGCCGTTCTCGCTGCTGCGCTCTGGGTCCGCTTCCTCGTTCGGCCGATGACCATCCGCCGCACCTTCGGCCGCGGCGAGCGGCTGGCCGGGGACGACGTCCCGGTCCAGCTCGAGCTCGGCACGGACGAGATCGTGCCGTCGGGAACGCTCGTCGTCCGTGAGAAGATCGCCCGCCTCGGCGAGCGGGAGACGCCGCTCGTCCGTCGCCGCGGACGGATCCGCGGCCGCTACGTGCTCAGGCACGTCCCACGCGGTCGCTACGCCATCGAGGAGGCCGAGGTCGTGGTCGAGGATCCTTTCGGCCTCGAGCGGGTCACCATCGAGCTGCCGGCCGGCGCGTCGATCCTCGTCTATCCACGACTCGTCGACGTCGACAGGCTCTTCTCCGAGTCCGGCGCGCGCACACCCGAGGGGCGTCGGCTCCTGCTACGCCGGCCGACGGGCTTCGACCTCCACAGCGTCCGCGACTACCAGCAGGGAGAGTCGCTTCGCCGGGTTCACTGGCCGACGACGGCCAGGCGGGGACAGCTGATGGTGAAGGAGCTGGAGGACTCGCCGCGCGACGAGACGGCCGTGCTCCTCGACGCCGACGCGAGCACGGTGGTCGGCACGGCCCCGGATTCGAACTTCGAGCTCGCCGTCCGCGCCGCCGGGTCGATCGTCAAGTCCCACGCGGCCCGCGGGCGGCGGGCGGCGCTGATCGTCAACGCCTCCAGGCCGCTCTACCAGCGCGTCCACTCCTTCGACGGCGACTGGCATCGCGCGCTCGAGATCCTCGCCGCCGTCGCCCCGGACGGGCACTCGCCCGTGGCGAACATCCTCGCCGACGAAGCAGGGCCGGCGGCCCGCGCCGTCGAGCTCACGGTCGTGACGTCGGCGCTCTCGCCGCGCCTCGTCGACCGGTTGGCGCACCGCGCGCTCGGGAACCACGCGGCGAGCCTCGTGTACGTCGACGGCGCGAGCTTCGCGGGCGATGTCTCCCGCGTCGTCGAGCCGGGCACGGCCGCGCATCTGCTCAGGCTCCAGCGCGCGGGCGTCCCCGTCCTCGTCGTGCGCCGCGGGGACGACCTCGCGGCGTGCCTCTCCGCAGGGGAGCTCCAGGCCGTTGGCTAGGCGCTGGCTCCTGGTCGGGCTGGGCGCCGCGGCGGTGACCGTCTCCTGGGCGCGGCTCGAGACGCGGTCGATCGCCTGGGAGGACTGGCTGCCCATGGTCCTGGTCGCGCTCCTGCCGATCGGAGCGGTCGCGCTCCGCCGCTCGTGGCTCGTCGTCGCCCTCGCGCTGGCGGGCTCGGCCTTGGTCGCCGCCTCGGTCTCCTCGGACGTCGCCCTGGCGGACGCCAGGCCAGGAGACCCCTCGCGCGATTTCTTCGGTCCGGTCCTCGACGGGATCCGGCGCGGCTTCCTCGACTTCTACGAGACACAGCTTCCCTTCGACCGTCTCGACTTCCCTGCCATGCACACCGTCGTGCTCCTTGCGATCTTCGCCTTCACGGCGCTGATCGGCATACTCGTCATGGCCCGGCGGCCGGTGGGCGCCGCTCTCGCCCTCGTCGTCGCCGTCGCGTGGCCGGCGACCCTCACGCCGGGAGACAACCCGTTGCGGGCGGGGGCTCTCGCACTGGCGGGCGTGCTCGCGATCCTCTTCGTGCTCCGGCGCGAGGACCGGCCGCGGGGCGTCGCCCAGGCCGTGGGGGTGGGCCTGCTCCTGATCGTGCTCGCCGGGATCGCCTCGACGACAGACGCTGTCGCGAAGCCGGCCTTCCTCTCCTGGGAGACCTGGGATCCATACGATCGGCCGACCGAGCCGGTGTCGGTCAGCTATGTCTGGGACGCCAACTACGACGGGATCGAGTTCCCCGAGAAGCCGACGACCGTGCTCCGCGTCAAGGTGCCCGGGCTGAGGCGATCGCTCTACTGGCGGGCGACGACGCTCGACGACTACACGGGGTTGATCTGGGAGGAGAACCTCGAGCTCGGCGAGGCCTCCGAGCGGGACCAGATCGACGCCACGGGCCCGCTCTTGCCGGAGGCGGCCGCGAACGAGGAGAACTGGGTCCGCCAGGAGTTCAAGATCGAGGCGCTGCGCGACACGCGCCTCCTGGCCTCGGCCCAGCCGGTCCGCTGGGAGCCTGGTACCGAGGCCCCAGTCGCCGACGCGAACGGGGACAAGGTCGTCGTGTCCGACGGGATCCGCCGCGACCAGCGCTACACGGTCTGGAGCTACGTCCCGCGGCCCAACCCGAGCGAGCTGAACGGCTTCCGGGGCAACTACCCGGTGGAGGCCGACAGGTATCTCGAGGTCGTCTTCGATCCGGTCCCCGAGTGGGGCGTCGAGGGCCGGGACGCGCTCATGGACGCCTACTTCGCCTCGTCCGGCGAGTTCGAGATCACGGTGCTCGAGTCCGTCTACCAGGCCGCGCTCAGCGTCACGAGCGAGGCGCAGTCTCCGTACGAGGCGGCAGCCCTGCTCGAGACGTGGTTTCGCGAGGCAGGCGGCTTCGTCTACGACGAGCAGCCGCCCGCGCCGATCGGCGGTATTCCGGCGCTCGTCGATTTCGTCAACGAGACGAAGCGCGGCTACTGCCAGCATTACGCGGGCGCCATGGCGCTGATGCTCCGGCTGCTGGGCGTCCCGGCGCGCGTCGCCGTCGGCTTCACGAGCGGTGACTACTCGAGGGACGACCGGGAGTGGGTCGTCAAGGACACGAACGCGCACGCCTGGGTGGAGGTATGGTTTCCCGAGTTCGGCTGGATCCCCTTCGATCCGACGCCAGGACGCGGAGCGCTCGACGCCACGTATGCCGTCTCCTCGCCGGCGTTCAACAACGGCGACGCTGCCGGGATCAACTTCGACGACAGGCTCGAGTTCCTCTCGCCCCCGGTGGCGAACAGGGTGCGCGAGGCGGCGAACCGGCAGGGTCTCGCCGAGGGCTCCGGCATCGTCGGCGGGCCGGGCGGATCGTTCACCGTCGTCCGCGACCGCGGCCCCGGGATCCTCGCCCTCCTGGCGCTCGTGATCGGGGGCGCGATCGCAGCCGTGCTGGCGCTGAAGGCGATCCGCCGCAGCGCGCGGTTCGCCACGCGCGACCCACGCGCGCTTGCGGGGGCCTGCCGCCGCGACGTCGTCGGCTTCCTCGCCGACCAGGGCGTCGAGCTGCCGCCGGGCGCGACCATGCAGGAGATCGGCGCGATCCTGCAGCGCTTCTACTCGATCGACGCGACGCCGTTCGTTCGCGACGTGACGGTCGCGCGCTTCGGACCGCCGGAACGCGCCGGCGAGGCGCTTCGGCGCGCGCGGCGCGACCTGCGGCACCTTCGCCGGGGCCTGCGCGCCCGCCTCGGGTTCGCCAGCCGCGCCCGCGGGGCAGTCAGTCTTCGCTCGCTGTCGATTTAGCCACACTCGGCAGATCGGGCCGCGTCCCGTATCGTGGGAGGCAGGCATGAGCGAGACTTACGACCTCTACCAGCAAGGGCGCGACCACCTCGCGGCGGGCCACGCCGCGCAGGCGGCCGTGGCCCTGGAGAAGGCGAAGAGGCGCGAGCCCGGCAAGGCCTCGATCCGCGAGGCCCTCGGGATCGCCTACTACCGCATCCGCCGCTTCGCTGAGGCGGAGGAGGAGTTCCGCACGATCCTCGAGCTCCAGCCGGTCGACCACTACGCGCACTTCGCGCTCGGCCGCTGCCTGGAGAAGCAGGGCCGCCCCGCCGAGGCGGTCGGGCACTACCGCCTGGCGAGCTTCTTCCGCCCGCAGAGCCGGGACTACCGGCAGGCGCTGGCCAAGCTCCAGGGCTAGGCTCGGTCGACGGGGCGGCGGGCGGATGCCGCGGCACCCCGACCCGGCGCTTGTGTTCCACGAGCACAAGATCCTCTCGCCGCTCCCGGCCCGTGACCCGGCCCGAGAACGTGTCCGGGTGGCGCATGCGCGTGGAACACAAGCGGGCTGCCGCCGTGCGAAGATCGGAGCGTGCGGGCGGTGGTGCAGCGGGTGAGCGGAGCGCAGGTGGTCGCCGACGGTGAGATCGTGGGGGAGGTGGACCTGGGCCTCTGCGTGCTCCTCGGTGTCGCCGCGGACGACGACGAAGCGGTGGCGGGTCGCCTGGCAGGCAAGGTCGCGCGCCTGCGGATCTTTGAGAACGAAGAGGGCAGGTTCGATCGGAATGTGGTTGACGTCCACGGCGGCGCCCTCGTCGTCAGCCAATTCACGCTGATCGCGGACACGGCAAAGGGCAACCGGCCGAGCTTCACCCGGGCGGCCCCACCAGAGCAGGCCGAGCGGCTCTACGAGGGCTTCTGCGAGGCGCTCGAAAGCCAAGGCCTCGATGTCGCGCGAGGTCGCTTCGGGGCCCGCATGGTCGTGGAGCTCGCCAATGACGGCCCGGTCACGATCGTCCTCGACGCGTAGAATTAACGGAGCCCAACCTGAGCGCCTCGACACGGGACAGGCGGGACGTTCACGGACTGACGGCCTCCTCGCCGCGCTCGGCCACACCGAGCCTCGCAGCAAACGCCACGAACCCGGCGAGGACCGGCTGGCCGGTGCTATCCTGACCGGGACATTTCCCCAGGTTCGGAGAAATGGGCGCGCGGCGCCCATTTTTTGCGAGAAGGAACGGAATGCAGGTCTACGAGAAGGAGCGAGAGATCCAGCGCGAGGTTGCAGCGACGGTCGAGGAGCGGTTGCCGGAAGTCGAGGTCCTGGCGGCCGAGCTCAGCGGCCCCGAACGGCTGACCGTGTACATCGACCACCCCGAGGGGGTGGATCACGCCCTCTGCGAGCAGGTCACGGACGTGCTCCGTAGCTATCTCGACCACTACACGCTCGACGTCTCCTCGCCGGGGCTCGAGCGTCCGCTCCGGACGCCCCGTCACTTCGCCGGGGTCGTCGGCAGGCGGGCGGCGATTCGCACCAGCACCGAGATCGCCGGCCGGAAGCGCTTCCGCGGCGAGGTCGTCTCGGCCGACGAGCGCGAGGTCACGCTTGCCACCGCCGGCGAGCGGGTGGAGATCCCGTACGAGGCGATCGCACGCGGCAATCTCATCGACGAGGGATAGGAAGGAACCATGAGCCGGGAGATCCTGGAAGCGGTCAGGCAGATCGAGAAGGAGAAGGGCATCGAGGACGAGACGCTCGTCCGCGCGCTCGAGGACGCCCTGCTCGCCGCCTACAAG
>DATIBF010000070.1:0-2409 GCA_035457655.1 Gaiellaceae bacterium | reverse complement strand
CTAGGGCCGGTAGATCTCGTAGATCGCGCCTGCCTGGTTCGACAGCAGGAAGAGGTTGCCGTTCGGGCCGGTGAGGATCTCGGTGACGATCCCGAAGTTCCGGCCGAAGAGCAGGCTCTCGCTCTCGACGATGTTCCACTTGTGGAGGTTGTCGGCGACGAGGTCCTCGAGCCTCGGGTCGCTGACGTCGATGCCCTTCCGGTTCCCCGTCAGGTCGAAGCGGAAGAGGTGGCCGCCCTCGAGGAAGTTCCGGGAGCCGCCCATGAACAGGTCGTTCTTGTACTCGTTGCCGAGGCCCTTGCCGTCGAGGAAGCCGATGGCCGCGGGGCCGACCTCGTAGACCCAGGAGAGCTCGGGGTCGGAGTAGTGCGCGCCGGGGAACAGCTGCAGGCGCGAGAGCGCCTCCGCCGGCGTGTCGGCGATGTTGGTCGGCAGCCAGCGGTTCTGCTGGAGCCCGAAATACCCGTTCGGCGCGAACGGATCCGTCGTCGGGCCCATCGTCGTCTCGATCGTCTTGAACTGCGCGACCCGCGACACCGGGCCCATGATCTGGATCCAGCCGGAGTTCATGCCGGCCTCGACGAGCTCGAGCTCGCTGAAGGTGTCGTCGCCGTTCGCGGCCTCCCAGAGCCGGTGGCCGACGGGGTCGAACGCCATCCCGTAGCCGTTGCGGAAGCCATAGGCGTAGATCTTCTGGATGTTCTCCCCGACCTCGCCGCCGACCTCGGCGCCGTAGCGGAAGAACGGGTTCCAGCGCGGCGCCGTCCCGTCCGGGTTGAGCCGGAGGACGACTCCGGTGAGGTGCGCGTCGTCCGGCATCGGCCCGCCGAAGATGTCGTCCGTGAGCGGCGAGCTCGGCGGGCAGTCGTAGAAGGTCGCCGGCCCACAGCGGAGGTTGTTCGTCCAGCCGCGCCGGCCCACGTCGCCGATGAAGATGTAGAGCTTCCCGTCGTCCGGGCTCACGCGGAGCACGCCGCCGTCGTGGTTCCCCGCCGCGTTCTGGGCCGGCCCCGGCGTCGCGGGCACGGCGGGCTGCGCGGCCCGCAGCATGATCACGTTCCGGTCGAACGTCAGCGTCGAGCCGTTCCAGACGAAGCGGTCCACGCGGTTCCCGAGCAGCGGGACCTCATCATTCACGTTCGTGTCCACGCCTGTCGAGCTCTGCGTCCAGTAGAGGTACACCCAGCCGTTGACGCGGAACCTCTTGTCGAGGGCCATGCCGAGCAGCCCGCGCTCGGACTGGAAGTTCACGGCCAGGTCCAGCACGGGATCCGGCTGGAGAACGCCGTTCGTGACGCGGCGGACCTGCCCGTTCGCCTTCTGGTTGACGAGGATGTCGTTCTCCCCGATGAACGCCATGCCCGTGGGCTGGCTGAGGCCGCTCGCCGCCACGCGCACGGCGAGCTCGGGGTCGAGCACCTCGGGCGTCTGCGCCTGCGCCGCCTGCGCCAGCGCGAGCGCGCCCACCACTGCCAGCAGCGCGAGCCGCCGGGTCCTTGCCTTCCTTCTCATCGCTCCCCCTTGGTTTGACCGACTGGCTGTCGTGCCCCTATCCGCGTCTACGCGGCCGGAGGGGAACCGGATTCCCCGGCGAACCCTCTGTTAGGGTCCGCGCTCGCGCGTAGCCGCGCGACGGAGAGCCTCATGCCGGCCGCCGCACGCCTCACGACGCTCGCCCTCGCCCTGGTCGCGACGCTCGCCCTCGCCGGGGCGGTCTCGGCAGACCCTGACCGGATCGACGAGAAACGGGCCCAGGCCGAACAGGTCCTCGCGCAGATCCGGGAGCTCGACATGGAGCTCGAGCTCGCCGTCGACGAGTGGAACGGCGCCAACGTCCGCCTGAAGCAGCTTCAGGTCGAGCTCGACGCGAACCAGAACCGGCTCGACGTGGCGCGCGCGAGCCTGCGCAGCGCTCAGACCACCGTCGAGGAGCGCCTGATCTCGCTCTACCAGGACGGCGAGGTCGACGTCGTCGAGGTCCTCCTCGGCGCGACGAGCTTCGACGACCTCCTCGACGGCCTGGACACGGCGAACCGGGTGGCGGCGGAGGATGCCCGCATCCTCGACGACGTCCGCAGCTCGAAGGCCGAGGTCGAGAGGCAGCGGAAGGCGCTCCGGAGCGCCCTGGCCCGACAGAAGGAGATCGTGGCCCAGCGCGCGGCGCGGCGCACCGAGATCGAGGCCGGGCTGGCGAAGCGCCAAGCGCTCTACAACTCGGTGCGCGAGGAGATCGCCGTGCTCGAGGCGGAGGAGCGCCGGCGCCAGGCCCGCCTGGCCGCCGAGGCCCGTCGTCAGGCGGCCGCGATCGAGCGCCGCCAGGCCGCCGCCCGCCAGTCCTCCCAGGACCAGCCCGAGCAGGAGGCCACGGCCCCCGCACCGGCCCCTGCCCCGAGCCCGGAGCCGGAGCCG
>DATIBF010000069.1:0-4422 GCA_035457655.1 Gaiellaceae bacterium | reverse complement strand
GCACGTCCTCGAGGACGACGGCGCCGGCGCCGACGAAGGCCTCCTCGCCGATCTCGACTCCCGGGAGGAGCACCGCACCGCCGCCCACGCGTGCGCCGCGGCGGATCGTCGGGCCGCGCCGGAGGACGTGGCGCTCCTCGGTCCGGCCCATCAGGTTGTCGTTCGTCGTGACGACGCAGGGCGCGATGAAGACGTCCTCCTCGAGGATCGAGTAGGCGGTGACGTAGGCGTTCGCCTGGATCTTCGTCCGGGCGCCCACGGTGGTGTCGTTCTCGACGAACGAGCCCACGCCTACGACCACCTCGTCGCCGAGCTCGCAGCGCTCGCGGACGCACGCGTGATCTCCGACGATGACCCCGCTTCCCAGCCGGGTTCCGGCGAAGACGACGGCGCCCGCGAGGATCGCGGTGCCGTCTCCGACGACGAGCGGCGGCAGCGGCTCGGCGCTCGCGGTGGAACGCGGCCCGAAGGTCGGCGCCTTGCCCACGACGGCGTGGTCGCCGATCACGACGCCTTCGCCGAGCTCGGTGCCCGGGTAGACGACGGCGGTCTCGGCGATCCGCGCGGTCAAACGCGCTCTCGCTCGAGCGAGGCTTGGAGCTGCTCGAGGCTGCGGACGACCGCGAGCCCCGTCCTGGCCGGCGCCCGCAGGTCGCCCTCACCGCGGGCGAGCGCGAGGAAGTGCGAGCACTCCAGGCGCAGCGGCTCGGCGTTGTCGACGCGCGGGCTGTGCACGTCTCCCACCCGCGTGCTCCACTCGCCGAAGGTTCCGAGCGGCCGCTCGGCGGCGCTGTCGTAGACCGTGACCTTACGGTCGAGCTCCATGTCGTCGAAGACGGCCATACGCTTCTTGCCGACCACTGTCATGCGCCGGATCTTGTGCGGGTCGAGCCAGGAGAGGTGCATGTGCGCTGTCTTGCCGGACGGAAAGCGCAGGTAGCAGAAAACGACGTCCTCGACCCCCGGCTTCAGGAAGGAGTCGCCGCGTGCCCAGAGCTCGCTCGGCTCCTCGCCGAGGAGGAAGAGGATCACCGAGAGATCGTGAGCCCCCAGGCTCCAGAGAGCGTTCTCGTCGGGCCGGATCGTGCCGAGGTTCTGACGGTTTCCGTAGACGTAGAGGACCTCGCCGAGCTCGCCGGAGTCGACGATCTCCTTCAGCTTGACGACGCCGGGGTGGTAGAGGAGCAGGTGGCCGGGCATGAGCGCCAGCCCGCGCTCCTCGGCGAGCGCGACGAGCTCCTCGGCCTCGTCGGCGCCGAGCGCCAGCGGCTTCTCGACGAAGACGTGCTTCCCGGCGGCTAAAGCGCGCCGAGCCAGCTCCGCGTGAGTGGGGACGGGGGTGGCCACGACGACCGCCTCGACCGAGTCGTCCGCGAGCAGGTCGTCGAAGCTCGCCGTCGCGCGCGCGGCCGGATAGCGCGCCGCGGCTGCGGCCAGGCGGCCGTCGTCCGTATCGCAGACCCAGGCGAGGGTTGCCAGCTCGTGGAAGTTCCTCGCGAGGTTCGAGCCCCAGAGCCCGAGCCCGGCGACCGCGACTACAGCTTCCATACGCGGCCGTTGAGGCTGCCGTTCGCGCCCGTGGCGTTCCGGAAGTCGACCACGAGGCGGGCGCGGTTGGCGAGGTCGTCGTAGTCGATCCCGGAGTGCGCCGTGACGATGGCGACGCAGTCGGCGCTCTCGACCGCGCCGTCGAGCGAGGAGGACTCGAGCCCGTAGTCCGGGAGCGCCGGGATGTGCGGGTCGTGGTAGGAGACCTCGGCCCCCTCGTCGCGCAGGAGCTCGACGAGCTTCAGAGCCGGCGACTCGCGCAGGTCGCCCACGTCGGCCTTGTAGGAGACGCCGACGAGGTGCACCGTGCTGCCCTTCACCGACTTCTCGACCGAGTTGAGCGCCCTCGTGATCTTGTCCAGGCAGAAGTAGGGCATGTTCTCGTTGATCTTCCCCGCGAGCTCGATGAACTCGGTGTAGAAGTCGTACTCGCGCGCCTTCCAGGAGAGGTAGAAGGGGTCGACGGGCAGGCAGTGGCCGCCGAGGCCGGGGCCCGGCTTGAAGCTCATGAATCCGAACGGCTTGGTGGCCGCGGCGTCCACGACCTCCCAGACGTCCACGCCCATCCGGTCGCAGAGCTGCGCGAGCTCGTTCACCAGCGCGATGTTGACCGAGCGGAAGATGTTCTCGAGGAGCTTCGTCAGCTCGGCCGCCTCCGGGGAGGACACGGCGATCACCTTGTCCATCGCGCGCTCGTAGAGCGCGCAGGCCGCGTCCCTGCAGCTCTCGGTGACGCCTCCGACGATCTTGGGCGTCGTCTTCGTCGTCCAGTCGGTGCGGCCCGGATCGACGCGTTCGGGTGAGAACGCGAGGTGGAAGTCGGTCCCGACTCGAAGGCCGGTCGCCTCGAGGCGGGGCAGCAGCTCCTCCCTGGTCGTCCCCGGGTAGGTGGTCGACTCGAGGACGACGAGGTGACCCGGGCGCAGGCGCTTGGCGATCTCCTCGACCGCGCCGGTCACGATCGAAAGGTCGGGCTCGCGGTTGGCCGAGAGCGGCGTGGGCAGCGCGATGAGGATGGCGTCCGCGTCCCTGAGCGCGTTGTAGTTGGTGGTCGCCCGGATCACTCCCGACTCGACCAGCGGCCGCAGCTGCTCCGAGGGCACGTCCTCGACGTAGCTCTCGCCGCGGCCGAGGGCGGCGATCCGCTCGGCGTCGACGTCGACGAGCACAGCGCTCACGCCGGCCTCGGCGAAGACCTGGGCGAGCGGGACGCCGACGTAACCGGCGCCGACGATGGCGACGTCACTCATCGAGACTCATCGTACAAATGAGGCCAGGCGGAGAAAGGAATTTCGCGCCGCCGGCGAAAGTAGCCGAACCCCATGACCCTGAAGCTCATGATCGGCGGCCTCGGCCTCCTCGCGCGCCCCCTCGGCGCGGGCCGAACGCTCGCCTGGTACGCGCAGCGCCGCCTCGAACGCCCTGCCTGAGGCCCCGGGAACGGCGAGGGACAGGAGCTCGGCGCCGCTACACTTGCCACCCCTGGGGCCGTTAGCTCAGCTGGTAGAGCAGGGGACTCTTAATCCCAAGGTCGAAGGTTCGAATCCTTCACGGCCCATACTCAGCCGGGTGGTTGAGCGAAACCCGCATGGTTGAGCGGGTCAGGTGCGCCGGGGGATGCCGGGAATGCGCGTCGCGTGCGTGCCTCGGAATAGGTGTCAGCGGCGGGCCAGGTGCTTGATCTGCGGCCAACACTCCACCTGGAACCGGCGCGCGAGCTCGATGGGCACCAAGTAGCGGCCACGCACGCCCGGTGCCCTCGGGCAGGCGTTTTCGCTTAGCCACTCGCGGGCGGCGCTGATGAGCGCCACCTCCCCGCCGGGGATCAGCTTCCGGCCGAGCATCGATTCGACAAGAGCTGCGGAGCTATCGAATGCGTACTTCTCAGAACTTGCCATCGTCGTTCACCGGCTGGTCCGGGTCAACAGCATCGAACGCTACCCGGGACTGGCTGCCCTGGTGGTGGCGGGTCGCAGCGTTCGCGGACTGGCGCTGCCTACATGACTCGCGGTCCGCGCGTCGTGGGGCGGTCGTGTGCGGACTGCTAGGGCCGAGCCGGTTAGCAAACCCCGTTCGGCTGCACCCCTGCCCGGCCCGAAAGCGTCTGCTAGACGGCGGCGGCAGACCTGTGTCGTGTGCCTACTGGAGACAGGGCGCGAACAGGAGGTCGTGCACCGCGATCACGCTGACTCCAGTTTGCCGCGCCAAATTGCCGAGTCCGGTCCCCTCGGCGCCAGCGGCGATGACTAGCCCGTGACAATTCGGAGTCCCAGGGACAGGGTCCGGGCGGTCAGCCGACGCACTCCCGGCCGTTCCGAGCACTCCGATTGTGAGCAGGGCCAGGAGAGCTGCTCCTCGTCTCATCTCGCGCCTCCTTCAGCCTCGCGAATCAACTGTCGAATGTACGCCCGCGCGCAGGGAGCGGTTTGAGAGGCGGCCGAGCCGTGAGAACATCTGTTCGTGACCTCGCATGGGCTCCGCCTACGCCCGCTTCCGCCGCGCCCGAGCAGGACGTAGCATCGGCTACATGACTCTGCTCGACTACTTCGTGACAGGGCTCGTGTGGATGGGACTGGCGCTCTTAGTTTTCGGTCTGCCCATCCTCCTTTCGAGGTGGAGCGGCGGCTCTTCGGGCGGGTTCCTTTGGGACGATGGCGACGGCGACGGGGATGGCGATTAGGCAGCGCGAGCTGAACCGATCGCTTGCACGCCAGCCGGACCCTACGACGAGCGTCGCCGGCACGCCGCAGATCATCGGAACGATGACCGTCCACGCGGACGGGACGACGAGTAATCGCACCGGCCGCCTCCGAGAAGGAATCCAGTAGCGGAGGGCGGCCGGCGCAATCCGGCTCCGAAGCAGCACGACTTGGC
>DATIBF010000068.1:0-4299 GCA_035457655.1 Gaiellaceae bacterium | reverse complement strand
CGTCGACGCCGAAGGGCGACGGCCACCAGCGCTGCTCGGGCCTGGGGTCTACTCCGACGACCACGGCTCGCGGAAGTCGGCGAACAGCGTGAGGCCGCCGTCGACGAAGATCGTCTGGCCGGTGATGTAGGCCGCGTCGTCGCTCGCGAGGAAGCAGGTGACGCCCGCCATCTCGTCGGCGGTCCCCGCCCGGGCCATGGGGATGTGTGCCTCGACCATCTCGCGCTTGACGGGATCGTCGATCCACGCGCGGTTGATCGGCGTGACGGTCGCGCCTGGGCCGATCGAGTTCACGCGGATCCCGCGGCCTGCGTACTCGAGCGCCAGGGAACGGGTCAGGTTCTGCATGCCGCCCTTGCTGGCCGAGTAGCCGAGGTAGCTCGGCTTCGGGATCAGCTGATGGACGCTCGAGACGTTGATGATCACGCCGGGCGTCTCCTGCGCGAGGAAGCGCTTGATCGCCTCACGCGCGCTGAGGAAGGAGCCGCGGAGGTTGACGGCGATCACCTTGTCGAAGTCCTCGGCCGAGAGCTCGTCGGACGCGCGCGAGATCTGGATGCCGGCGTTGTTCACGAGGACGTCCAGGCTGCCGAGCTGGTCGACGGCGTCCTCGAACATGCGCACGACCTCGTCCTCCTTGGAGACGTCGCCCTGGACGAGGACGTCGCGGACGCCCAGCTGGCGGACGTTGGCGACGCAGGCGTGCACCTTCTCCTCCGTCTCGGAGGCCTCGTCGGCAGTGCGCAGGTAGTTGATGGCGACGTTGGCGCCGTACTCGGCGAAGCGGACGGCGATCGCCTGGCCGATGCCGGAGGTTCCTCCGGTGACGAGGACGTTCTTGCCCTTCAGGCCACGCATCCCTTCGGTCGTCGCTGTAGGTGCGGTCGCGGTCATGCGGTCCTCCTGGTCAGTTGGTCGTGGGCTTGAGTCTCTGCGGACCGGCGACCGTTACAGCGGTCTCCGTGCGCCGCAGGAGGGTGAGCGCAAGGAGCGGGAAGACGAGGACGGAGAGGAGGCCGGCGGCGATGAGGGCGGCGCCGGTCGCCTCGTCGAGCGCGCCGAGGTCGGTGCCGATCATCACGGCGGCGACGATGAAGGGCAGGGTCGTCGCCTGAAGCAGCCCGGCGACGACGGTCTCGACCCGGCCGAGCGCGCTCCGGTAGACCAGGGCGGGAAGGCCGCGGACGAGGAGGATCGCGGCCAGGAACAGCGGAACGAGGGCGACCGTCGAGCCGCTCGCGAAGAGTGCGTCGAGATCGAAGAGCACGCCGCTCGTCACGAAGAAGACGGGGATGAACATGCCGTAGCCGGCCGCCTCGAGCTTCCTGCGGAAGTCGGGGTGGGTCATACGACGGTCGCGGTCGCAGAGGGTGAGTACGGCGCCGGCCAGGAAGGCGCCGAGGATGACCTCGAGCCCGAGGCCCACGGCGAGCGCGCTGAACCCGACGAGGAGCAGGAAGGCACCGCGCACGCGGATCTGCGCGGTCGTGTCCTGGAGCCGCTCGAGCACCGGTGTGAAGACCATCGAGCGCCCGAGGCCCATGAGGACAGCGAGCGCAACCAGCGTCGCGAGCGCGAAGCCACCGAGGAGCACCAGCTGGGAGCCCAGGCTGGCGGACTCGCGAGAGAAGAAGAGCGAGAGCAGGATGACGGCGCCGAAGTCCGCCACGGACGCAGCCGCGACGACCAGCTGGCCGAGGTCGGAGCCGAGCTTCCCCGAGTCCTTCAGCACGGGCACGACGACCCCGAGCGAGGTGGCGACGAGGACGATCGCCACGAAGAGCCCGTCGTCGACGCGCCCGACCGCCTGCAGTCCGAAGCCGACGACCACCGCGATCCCGAACGAGGCGGCGAAGCCGACGAGGACGAGCATGAGCCGGCGCCCTCGGAGCCTGTCGAACTCGATCTCCAGGCCGGCGAGGAAGAGGAGGAAGGCGAGCCCGATGAGCGCGAGCACGCGGATCGGCTCGTCCACCTCGACCCAGCCGAGCACGGACGGCCCGATGACGATCCCGGCGACGAGCTCCAGAACGACGGACGGAAGGCGAAGGCTGGGCGCCAGGCCGAGCAGCAGCGGTGCCAGGAAGGCGACCGCGACCACGATCAACAGTCCGGTGAGGTCGAGCTCGGCCATGGTAGGCAGTCCCGGTCGGACGCCGGTTCGTTACGCTCCGCGGACGGATGCGCACGGCCGGCGAACACCAGGAGGCGAGGCTCGCGCCCGCCCCTTCCCCCGATGAGCTCGCGCTCGTCGAGGCGCTACGCCGACGCGAGGAGGCCGCCTTCGTGGAGCTCGTCGAGAGCTACGGTGCCGGACTCTTGCGGCTCGCGCTGACTTTCGTGCGGACGCGCGCGGTCGCCGAGGAGGTCGTCCAGGAGACATGGCTCGGCGTGCTCAAGGGCATCGACCGCTTCGAGGGGAGATCGTCGCTTCGGACCTGGATCTTCCGGATCCTCACGAACGTCGCTAAGACCCGCGCCGTCCGCGAGGGGCGGACGGTGCCGTTCGCCGATCTCGAGTCGGAGACGGAGGAAGGGCCGTTGCTCGACCCTTCCAGGTTCGTTCGTACGGGGGAGCCGTGGGAGGGCCACTGGCAGTGGTTCCCGGGCCCCTGGGGGGAGCCGGAGGAGCGGCTGCTCGCCTCCGAGGCCCGCGGCGTCATCGCGGCGGTGATCGAGGCGCTGCCGCCGGGTCAGAGGGCAGTGGTCACCCTGCGCGACGTCGAGGGGTGGAACTCGGAGGAGACGTGTAACGCCCTCGCGATCTCGGAGACCAATCAACGGGTGCTTCTGCACCGTGCGCGGACCAAAGTGCGCCTCGCGCTCGAGGCCTACCTCACGGAAGTGGCCGGTGGTGGCCATGGACGAGACAGCTGATTTCACCTGCAGCGAGCTGGTCGCCGTTGCGAGCGACTACATCGAGGGCCGCCTCCCTCCCTCGGAGCGCGTGCGCCTCGAGAGCCACCTGGCCGAGTGCGAAGGCTGCACTACCTACCTCGAGCAGATGCGCCGCACGATCACCCTGATCGGCGAGCTGCGGCGCGAGCACGTCCCGCCGGAGGCGTTGGAGCGGCTCCTCGGTGTCTTCCGCACCTGGAAGCACGCGGGCTAGAGCGACTAGTCGAGGGGCTCGAGGGTGAACCGGTTCGCGATCCACTCCGCCTGCCAGGCGCGCTCCGCGTCGAAGCCTTCGTCGTACTCGCCGCCCGCCGCCACCGCGGCCAGCCCTGCGGCGTCCGCGACCATGTAGATCGCCGAGACGGCGCCGGCGGGGTGCGCGGCCCACCCCTCTGCGCCGCCTCCCTCCGGGTACGCGCTCCCGTGCTCGACGCAGGCCTGCGCGAGCTCGCGCATCGCGGCGCCGTCCCACTCCGTCACCTGGCTGACGAGACGCCCCCGGCTGGCGACGAGCATGCGCTCCTCCTCGAGGACCGTGCCGTCGAGCTCGGCGATCCAGAGCTCCTCGTCGAGCCAGTGCGGCAGGTCCCGCTCGCGGCACGCGTGAATCCCGCGGCGCGAGGGGACGAGCGGCTCCTCGACGTCGACCCACTCCCCCACCGGCCAGGTGTAGCCGCTGTAGAGGCCCCGGTGCCCGGGATGCAGGAACTTGTAGGCGAGCAGGCTACGCTCCCTTCCAGTCGCGGAAGGCCTCGACGGCCGCATCCCGTATCGCCGGGTCGATCGACTCCTCGCGCAGCTCTCCCGTCAGCCGGATCGTGTCGCGCATCTGGTCGAAGTACGAGCGGCACGGTCCGCATACCGCAAGGTGCTCCTCGAACTGAAGCCGCTCGGGAACGGGCAGCCGGTCCTCGACGTAGTCGGTGACGAGCTCCACGAGCTGGTTGCAAGAGATGATCGGCGGACGCACGGCGGTCAACGATAACCCACGGCTCGCACTCCGTAACGGCGGCGCTCGTGCCGAGACAGAAGCGGTCATGCGGACCTCGCCCCGTATCGCCCTCTGGCTCCGGCTCGCGCTCGTGCCGCTCGTCGCGGCGATCGTGCTCGCCGGGATCTGGGTTGCCGGGGGCCTGCTCACGAACGACTTCCGCCTCTCCATGCTCCTCACGGCCGTCTGGCTCGGCATCGCCGGCCTTGCGGCTCTGGCCGTCGCGGTCCGCTGGCGTCCGCTCGCCCTCCCGGTGCTGGGGACGGTGCTCGTCACGGCGGGGAGCGTGATGGGCTACCTCCTGTACGCGAGCTCGGTGGACAAGGTGGTGGACGAGCAGGTGGCCGTCGCCGCGCCGAGCCCCGAGCAGGCCGAGCGCGAGCAGAACGTCGCACTCGGCCACGGCGGCT
>DATIBF010000067.1:0-12763 GCA_035457655.1 Gaiellaceae bacterium | reverse complement strand
ATCGAGGGCGCCGCGGAGAGCGGCGAGCCGGTGGAGGGAATCGTCATCGAGGTCGTGAAGGGCGGGCTCATCCTCGACCTCGGCGTGCGCGGATTCCTGCCCGCCTCCCTCGTCGACATCCGGCGAGTCCAGGACCTGGACGAGTTCATGGGCCAGACGCTCCGCTGCAAGGTGATCGAGCTCAACCGCAGCCGCAACAACGTCGTCCTCTCGCGCCGCGCCGTGCTGGAGGAGGAGCGCCGGGAGATGCGCCAGGCGATCCTCGACCGGCTCTCGCCCGGGGACGTCGTCGAGGGCACGATCTCGAACATCGTCGATTTCGGCGCCTTCGTCGACCTCGAGGGAATCGACGGGCTCATCCACATCTCCGAGCTCTCCTGGAGCCACGTCAACCACCCGTCGGAGCTGCTCGAGATCGGGCAGGAGGTGCGCGTGAAGGTGCTCGACATCGACCGCGAGCGCCAGCGGATCTCCCTCGGGCTCAAGCAGACGCAGTCCGACCCGTGGCAGCAGGTGATCGACACCTACCAGCAGGGCGACGTCGTCGAGGGGCGGGTCACGAAGGTCGTGACCTTCGGCGCGTTCGTCGAGGTCATTCCGGGCGTCGAGGGGCTCGTGCACATCTCGGAGCTTGCCACGCACCATGTCGAGAACCCGCGCGAGGTCGTCCAGCAGGGCGAGACGCTCCGCGCGAAGATCATCGAGATGGACGCCGAGCGCCGCCGCCTCTCGCTGTCGCTGAAGCGCGTCGAGGAGGGCGAGTCGACCCGACCGGGCATCGGCGAGGACGCGCCCGACCTCGGGCTCTCCGAGGAAGTCTTCGTGGAGGACGTGGCCGGCGAGGCCGGCCTCGTCGAGGAGACGATCGAGGTCGAGGCCGAGCTCGAAGAGGCCGAGCCCGTTGAGGCCGAGCCCGAAGAGGTCGAGCCCGACGTCTCCGTCCCCGAGGCGGAGCAGCCGATCAGCGACGAGGCGGCCGCAGAAGGCGACGCCTCCGTCGATCCTGACGACGACTCGCGGTAAGCCCCCGGTCGCGGTCGCGATCACGGGCGGGATCGGCGCCGGGAAGTCCACGGCCCTGCGCGCGTTCGCCCGGCACGGCGCCGCCGTCATCTCGAGTGACGAGATCGTCCACGGGCTGCTCAGAGACGACCCCGAGGTGAAGGCGGCCGTCCTCGAGCGCTTCGGCGACGGCGTGCTCGGCGAGGACGGGGAGATCGACCGGGCGAGGGTCGGGAGGATCGTCTTCGCCGACCGGCCCGCCCTCGCCTGGCTCGAGCAGCTCCTGCATCCGCGCGTCGTCGCCCGCTACCTCGGCTGGCGCGAGGAGCTGGCGGCGCGACCCGACCCGCCTGCGGTCTGCGTCACCGAGGTGCCGCTCCTGTACGAGGTCGGCGGCGAGACGCGGTTCGACAAGGTCGTCGTGGTCACGGCGTCTCCGGAGGTGCGCGTCGCGCGCAAGATCGGCCCGCTTCGCGAGCGCGAGCGGCGCCTGGTCCCGGAGGCGGAGAAGGTGACGCGGGCCGACTTCGTCTACGTCAACGACGGCTCGCTGGCGGAGCTCGACGACTTCGTGTCCGGCGTCATGGCCACCCTGGCAGACGAACACCGATGAGACTCGCAATCAGCGCCGTTGTGTTGGTGGCCGCCCTCGCCGGCGTCTTCCTCTACGTCGAGCAGACGGAGCCGTCCTGGTACGTCCGCCTACGCTATCCGCTCGAGTACGAGCACATCGTTCGCGGCCACGCCGAACAGTACGACCTCGACGCGGCCCTGCTCGCGGCGGTCATCTACCGCGAGAGCAAGTTCGACGCGGACGCCCGCTCGTCGTCCGGCGCGATCGGGCTCATGCAGCTCCTGCCGGACACCGCCGAGGGCATCGCGCAGCTCACCGGCGGCAGCCGCTTCGAGGTCGACGACCTCTACGACCCCGAGATCAACGTGCGCTACGGCTCCTTCTACCTGCGCCGCCTGCTGCGGAAGTACGAGGACGAGCGCCTCGCGCTGGCCGCCTACAACGCGGGCCAGGCGAACGTCGACGAGTGGATCGCGGAGGGCCGGGAGGAAATCCCCTTCCCCGAGACGAGGGAGTTCGTCGACAACGTCCTCGACGCGCGGGAGCTCTACGCGCGCGCCTACGCGGACGAGCTCACGCTCGACGACTGAGGCGTCTCGGGCGGCGCCCACACGTCTCTGCCGAGCAGGCGGGCCAGGCGCGCGTTCGGCACCGCGAAGCGCTCCTCGAGGACGGCGCGCAGCCCGGGAGGGAGCGGCCTGTACGACGCGGGATTGCGGTCCTCGACAGCTTCCGGCGCCCACGGGGGCAGGCCAAGGAAGTCGAGCGTCTCCGCGTAGACCTCGGCCGGTCGCGCGAAGAAGTCCTCGGAGAGCAGGACGAGCAGCTGGTCCTGCGGGAACGCCGCCAGCCAGCGCTCGAGCTGGTCGGCGTAGAGGCCCCGCCCGACATAGGCGTGGCGGCGGTGATGTCCGCTTCGGTAGCGGGGATCGGCGAGCAGCCGCTCCTCCTCGCCGGCGAGCCGGCGCTCCTCGGCGGCGAGGGCCTTCCTGAACGAGAGCCGCTCGATGCCCATCCGCTTCATCTTGTGGTAGTGCGAGTACGCACGGTCGACCGGGTTCCGCAGGAGCGCGACGAGCCTGACGTCGGGGATCGTCGCCGCCACCCGATCCGGCACGGCCGGATGGAAGAGGTAGTACGGCGTGGCCTCTCCCGTGACGCGCTTGGCGCCGAGGGCCAGCGCGAAGAACGACCGGTACCAGTCGGCCCCGCGCCAGTAGTTGTCGTCGAAGAAGTGGATCTCCTTCGTCGCCGGCCGGGCGACGTCGGGGTGCGAGCAGAGGTAGTAGAAGAGCGACGTCGTGCCGGCGCGCTGGGCGCCGATGACGAGGAACGACGGGAACATGCGGGCCCGCTGCGTGGCGAGGCCGCAGGCCCGCCGAGCCCGCTGGCGGGCCTTCCGAGCGCCCCTCCGAATGGTCAGGGCCTTTCGCGGCACGCTGCGGGATCGTAGTCCAGACGGCAGCCGGCGCGTGGCTACGATGGCCGCTATGTCCCCCTTCCGCGTCTCCGAGGCCTACAGCCCGACGGGCGACCAGCCCAAGGCGATCGCCGCGCTGTCCGAGTCCATTCGCCGCGGCGACCGCTACCAGACGCTGCTCGGTGCGACCGGCACCGGGAAGACGGCGGCGATGGCGTGGATCGTCGAGCAGGTGCAGAAGCCGACGCTCGTGATCGCGCACAACAAGACGCTCGCCGCCCAGCTCTGCAACGAGTTCCGCGAGTTCCTGCCCGGAAACGCGGTCGAGTACTTCGTCTCCTACTACGACTACTACCAGCCCGAGGCGTACGTCCCGCAGGCCGACCTCTACATCGAGAAGGACGCGTCGATCAACGACGACATCGACCGACTCCGGCACGCGGCGACGGCGGCGCTCCTGGCCCGGAAGGACGTCCTCATCGTCGCGTCCGTCTCGTGCATCTACGGGATCGGCTCGCCGGAGGAGTACGGCGAGAAGACCGTCGCCCTCGGCGTCGGCCAGGAGATCGACAGGGACGTGATGCTGCGGAAGCTCGTCGACATCCAGTACGCGCGGAACGACTCGTTCCTGGGCAGAGGGCGCTTCCGCGTGCGGGGCGACGTCGTCGAGGTGCAGCCGGCGCACATGGAGTCGGCCTACCGCATCTCCTTCTTCGGCGACGAGGTGGAGCAGATCACGCACTTCGACCCGCTCTCGGGCGAGATCTACGCCCGGCTCGAGCACCTCGCCATCTTCCCGGCGACCCAGTACGTGACGTCGCGGGACACGATCGAGCGGGCCGTGGGCGAGATCAAGCACGAGCTGGAGGAGCAGGTGAAGGCCTTCGAGTCGCAGGGGAAGCTGCTCGAGGCGCACCGGATCCGTCAGCGCACCGAGTACGACCTGGAGATGCTGCAGGAGCTCGGCTATTGCAACGGGATCGAGAACTACTCGCGGATCCTCGACGGACGCGCCCCGGGGACGCCGCCGCACACCCTGCTCGACTTCTTCGGCGACGACTTCCTCGTCCTCATCGACGAGTCCCACCAGACGGTGCCGCAGATCGGCGGCATGTACGAGGGCGACCGCTCGCGCAAGGAGACCCTCGTGGAGCACGGCTTTCGACTCCCGTCCGCGCTCGACAACCGGCCGCTCCGCTTCGACGAGTTTCTGGAGCGCGCACCGCAGCTCCTCTTCGTCTCGGCGACGCCGGGGCCGTTCGAGCTCAGGAACTCCACGAACGTCGCCGAGCAGATCATCCGCCCGACCGGGGTCGTCGACCCGGAGGTCGAGCTACGGCCGACGAAGAACCAGATCGACAACCTCCTGAACGAGATCCGCCGTCGGGAGGAGGCGGGCGAGCGCGTCCTCGTCACGACGCTGACGAAGAAGATGGCGGAGGACCTGACCGACTACCTACTCGAGTCGGGCGTGCGCACGCGCTACCTGCATTCGGAAGTGGACACGCTCGACCGCATCAAGATCATTCGCGAGCTCCGCCTGGGCGAGTTCGACGTCCTCGTCGGGGTCAACCTTCTGCGGGAGGGTCTCGACCTGCCCGAGGTGTCGCTCGTGGCCGTCCTCGACGCGGACAAGGAGGGCTTCCTCCGGGGCCAGACGGCGCTGATCCAGACGATCGGCCGCGCGGCGAGGAACGTGAACGGCAAAGTCGTCATGTACGCGGACAAGCTGACGGAGGCGATCAAGGGGGCGATCGACGAGACGACCCGCAGGCGCGAGATCCAGCTGCGCTACAACGAGGAGCATGGGATCACGCCGGAGTCGATCGTGAAGGGCGTCTCCGACATCGCTGAGTTCCTCTCCCTCGAATCGGCGCCCCATGTGCCGGGCCGGCGCCGGCGCGGCCAGCGCCAGGTCGAGGGCATGTCGAGCGAGGAGCTGGAGAAGCTCGTCGTCACGCTCGAGGAGGAGATGTTCGCCGCCGCCGAGGAGCTCCGCTTCGAGTACGCCGCGAAGCTCCGGGACGAGATCAAGGAGCTGAGGCGGGAGCTCCAGGCGGCCGCCGAGCCGGCCTAGCCGGGCCGCCGTTCTCAGCAGGGTAGAGACCGGGTTTCGGGCCGGTGGAGCGTCCTCCGTCCGGTTGTCATCGGCGCCCGAACGGAGTAACTTCCCTGCGGTCCTACCCCGGGGAGAGGAGTCAGATGACACGCCCAATGCGGTTGAGGCCAGCCTTGCTTGCTGCCCTCACTCTTTCGTTCATGTTGCTCGTGGCCGGCTCGGGATCGATCGGGACGGCAGGGGCGGCACCGACCAGGCCCGGCGAGCCGAGCGGCATGCCGGTCATCTACTTCGCGGCCGACGGCATGCGGCCGGACTTGGTCGACAAGTACGCGCGGCAAGGCGCCATGCCGACGATGCGCCTGCTAATGGCGCAGGGGATCAAGGGGGAGAACGGTCTGCTCCAGGGCTTCCCGCCGAACACCGGCGTCGGCTGGTACACGCTCTCGACCGGCACGTGGCCCGGTGAGCACGGCTCGACCAACAACACTTTCCACCGGACCGGCGAGGGGAACTTCAACAACTCGACGAGCTTCGCCACGCCCGGCATCCTGCAGGCCGACCACATCGCTCAGTCGGCCGAGCGGAGCGGCAAGACCGTCGTCTCGATGGAGTGGGTGGGCTCGCGCGGGCTCGTCCCGGCGCTCCAGGGCCCCGTGGTCGACTTCCGCACCTTCATCGGCGTGCGCGGGATCATGCTCAACTACGACCTTCCCGGGCAGCCCGCCGGCGCGAACGCCTTCGGCGTGCAGTACCAGCGCATCGACCTGGCCGACGCTGTCGGATGGACGAACGTCCCGGCCTCCTTCAGCCCGGCGAAGCAGGCGTCGTTCACGCACAACAATGCACAGATCCCGGGGAACGGGGTCTGGGACGTCTACGTCCACGACTCCACGAACGACGGCGCCACGAACTACGACCGGGCGCTGATCGTCAACGCCGCGGACGGCAAGAACGGCGCCGAGGCCGTCGCGAACATCGCGCAGGGCGAATGGGCCGACGCCAAGGTGACGCTCGCCAGCGGCACGTTCGCAGGCCGCACGGCCGGGTTCTACGTGAAGGCCATCGACCTCAACGCCGACCTGTCCAAGTTCCGCCTCTACTTCACGTCGGTGCAGCGGGCGAACGCGACGTACAACGCGCTCGGTCCCGCCGGCTCCACGGCCTTCGAGGAGACGCTGAATCGCGACTTCCCGACCTCGACCGCGGCCGACTTCGCCCCGCTCGAGGCGGGGATCGTCGACGAGGACACGTACGTCGAGCAGGGCCTCAGGTGGAAGGACGCTCACTGGGCCTACCTCGAGTACATCCTCGGCCCGGCGCCGTCCGGTCTTGGCGTGAAGCCCGATCTCCTGCTGGTCGGCAGCCCGGTCACCGACGAGTTCAGCCACCAGTTCATGGGGCTCGTCACGCCGACCGACATCGACGGCAACCCGAACCCGTTCTACGACGACGTGACGAACGACGACGTCCCCGACGGCCGCATCGCCGAGCGCGAGGGCTACATCCGGGCTGCGTACGAGGAGGCCGACGGGACGCTCGATCTTGCGCGCGACCTGATGGCGCGCAAGCACAACGTGTTCGTCTCCTCCGATCACGGCTTCGCTCCGCAGTGGTACGCGGTCAACGTGAGCAAGGTGCTCGTCGACCTCGGCCTGCAGGAGCGCGAGCAGTCCGGGAACTGCCGCAAAGCTGCGAACGACCCCGGGACGACGACCCCGGGCGACACGCTCGCCAAGGAGTGCCACGCGGGCGGGACGTCGCAGATCTACATCAACCTCGCCGGCCGCGATCCCGCGACCGGGAACACGCCGCAGGTGCCGGCCGCGAACTACGAGGCGGTCCGGAACCAGATCGTCGCGGCCTTCCAAAACCTCGACGACCCGAACCTCCCCGGGCAGCAGCAGGTTGTCGCCAGGGTGTTCAAGAAGGACGAGCTGCGGAACGTCGACGGCACCGATGCGCTGCATCCCAACCGCAGCGGCGACGTGGTCGTCGTCTTCCGGCCGCCCTACCAGACCGACGCGCAGACGCCGGGACAGCTCGTCGCCCCGTCGCAGTTCTTCGGTCAGCACGGCTACCTGCCCGACCTCGTCAACATCCAGCGGAACGTCAACATGCACGCGACGTTCATCGCCGCCGGGCCCGACATCAGGCCCTCCGGCCAGGACGTCCCGGGCGTCAGGGCGATCGACCTCGCCCCCACGATCGCCTACCTCATGGACATTCCCGAGCCGCAGAACGCGCGCGGGAAGGTGCTCCTGAACATCATCAAGGGCGGAAGCCAGATCTACGAGCTCCAGATCCTCGACATCTCCGACTACCACGGCCAGCTCGTGCCGCTCGCCGAGGCGGCCGACAACGTCTCGAGCGCGGGCGCCGCCAACCCGACCTTCCCGATCGGCGGGTCGGCGTTCCTGAAGCCGTGGTTCGACTTCTACCGCGCCGAGGCGCCGGGCGAGATCGCGACGCTGACCGCCGGTGACGCAGTCGGGGCCACGCCGCCGATCTCGGCGTTCTTCGGCGACAAGCCCACGATCGAGTTCATGAACCTCATGGGCTTCGACTTCGACGGGCTCGGCAACCACAACTTCGACCGCGGGTCTCAGTACCTGAGGGAGGAGCTCATCCCGCTCGCCGACTTCGACTACGTGTCGGCGAACATCGTCGACGACGACGGGAACACGCCTGCCGAGTGGTCGAAGTCGAGGGTCGTGCAGATCGCGCCCGGCCTCCGCTACGGGATCGTGGGCTTCTCCAACCCCGACATCCCCGAGCTGACGAAACCGGGCTCGCTCGACCCGTTTCACGTGACCGACCCGCTCGAGGCGGTGAACGCCGAGGCTCTGAGGCTCGCCGAGCAGCGGCAGCAGGTGTCGGCAATCGTGGCCATCGGCCACCTCGGCGCGACGGCCGGGACGCTCACGGATCCGACCGGGCCGCTCGTCGACCTGGCCGACGGGGTGAAGAACGTCGACGTCGTCATCGGCGACCACACGAACTTCCAGGTGGTCTCCAATCGGCCGAACGGCGTGCTCGCGGTCGAGAACCTGAGCCGCGGCGTGCGCTTCCTCCGCGTCCGGATCTTCGTCGACCTGCGGTCGCACGAGGTCGTCTACGCCACGTCCGACTTCCACCGTCCGTGGAACATCGGCGTCACGCCCGACCCGGCTATCCAGGCCCGGATCAACGAGCTAAACACGGAGCTGCGGCCGATCCTGGCGACCCAGATCGGTGAGTCGGACCGGTTCGTGCCGCGTTCGGACTCATGCGGCCGCGTCGACGGGCGACTCTGCGAGTCCCTCGTCGGGAACATCGTGACGGACGCGATGCGCGAGCTCGCCCCGGGCTCCGACTTCGCGATCACCAACTCGGGCGGCCTCCGAGCCGATCTGACTTGTCCGACGACGGACAGTCCGGACGACTTCTGCCCGGCGTACACGCCGCCGCCCTTCCCGATCACACGGGGGCAGGTACTCGGCGTGCTGCCGTTCGGGAACCTCGTGTCGACCCTCGAGGTGAACGGCGCCGAGTTGAAGGCGTTCCTCGAGAACGGCGTCTCCTCGATGCCTGCCGCGAACGGCCGCTTCCCGCAGGTTTCCGGGCTCTGCTTCACGTACGACATCTCGGCGCCCGTTGGGAGCCGGGTAACGTCGGTCGTGGAGCAGGCCGCCGACGGCACGTGCACGGGAACCGCGGTGGACCTCACCACGGCGTCGATGCACCATCTCGCCATCAACGACTTCATGGCGGCGGGAGGCGACGGCTACCCGAACGTGGCGAGCCGTGCCCACTCGCTCGAGATCATGGATCAGGCGGTGGCCGACTGGATCACCGCGAACTCGCCGCTCGCACCCAGGATCCAGGGGCGGATCGTCTGCACGACGAGCGGGGCGACGGCGTGCCCCGTGATCACCGCTCCGTAAGCGGAATCCGAGCTGCCGAGCCGCTCAGCCGATCGCGCTGAGCGGCTCGGCCCCGCGCGGGAAGCGGCGGTCGGCGATCAGCGCCCACCCCTCCGCCGACCAGGCGTACGTGAGCACGCGCAGTCGTCGCTCCTCCGCCTCCACGAGGTGGAGCCCGCGCGCCTCGCCCCGCCTGCTCGGGCGCGGCTGCCCGAGACCGGGGGCGGTAACGACGGTTGTCCCGTGCACCGGGCCCGCCATGACCTCGAACTCGCGCCGCTCGCCGGCGGCGCTCTGGTGGACGTGGCCGGAGAGGATAAGCTCGGCGCGGGCGTCGACCAGGGCTCCGAGCACCGGGCCGCGGCGCGCGACCGGTCGCTTATAGCTCCGCCACGGCGCACCGATGAGGTGATGGTGAAGCGCGACGACGCGCAGAGCGTCCGGCGGCGCGTCCGCGAGGACGCGTGCCGCGTGCTCGAGCTGGCTGGGCCGCAGCGTCCCGCCCTGGTGCTTCCAGGGCGTCACCGAGTTGAGCCCGCACACGACGACGCTCTCCGACCGGTAGACGGGCTCGAGCTCCGGCCACTGGAGCTGGAACGCGGCAAACGTCTTCGTGAACCGCGCCGGCGACCACGGAGGGATGTCGTGGTTTCCCGGAATGACGACCAGGGGCCGCTCGAGGGAGCGCAGGAGCGCCGCCGCGCGTTCGTGCTCGGCAGACCGGTTTCGGTGGGTGAGGTCGCCGGTCGCGACCACGAGCTCGGGCCCGGTCTCCTGGACGAGGGCCCGCAGGTCCGCCTCCACCTCGGGCTCCTCGCGCGTCCCCGCATGGAGGTCGGAGACGTGCAGGAGTCGCAGGGGCGGCATCGGGCCGGGAGACTATAGTGAGGGCATGGTCGACGAACCTGCGGAGATCTTCGACGACATGTACCTCGGCCTCCGGGCCGGTGCGGCAGAGCGCAAGAAGCGGCGTGGCGAGCCGCTTTCCGCCGAGGAGCAGGAGGTCCTCGGCCGCTGGCAACGTCTCTCGGCCTGGCGCAAGACGCTGGCCGTGGGCGCGTTCGCGGTCGGGACGTTCGGCCTCGGCTTCACGCTCGGCGGCCTCATCTTCGGCCGCTGGCGCAGGGCCTAGGCGGTACACGGCGAAGGGCGACGCATGCCGGATGTGGAGCACGTTGAGGAGGTGCGCCTCGACGCGCGCCCGCACGGCGTCGCGCTCGTCCGCCCGCTGCTGAGGCCGCTCGCGCTCGCAGGCGCCGGCGCCGTGCTCGTCGTCGTCGGTCAGGAGTACTGGATCGCGGGCGTTACCGGCGCCGCGCTTCTCGTCGTGGCCGCGCTGCTCGCCTTCCGGGCCGTCCTGCGCTGGGACCGCACGCGCCTTCTGCTGACCTCGGAGCGGCTGACCGTCGTCTACGGAGTGGCGCGGCGGCGTTCCGCGTCCGTCGCTTTGGCTCACGCCCCGGCGCTCGAGCTCGAGCAGGGCGTCCTCGGCCGCCTCTTCGGCTACGGCACGCTCGTCGCGGGCGACGTCGAGGTTCCATACGTTCCCGACGCCCGCCGGCTCAGGAAGCTCGTCGCCTAGCCGCGCTACGAGATGACGATCGGCCCTTCGGTGCCCGTGACGCGCCAGCCGCCCTCCGTGCGCTCGAGCACGTACGTGAGCCACACGCCGCCCAGGCACCCGGGGAACATGTCGTTGGGGACCGTCACCCGCTCGGCGTCCCCCGAGATCGGCCCGAGGGTGACCAGCGCGCCGTTTCCCTTGATGACCTGGGCACAATCGCCCTCGTTGACGACGACGGAGTCCGGGTCCTCGACGAACTCCACCCGCGGAAGATCGACGAGCTCGCGCAGGATCGCCGCCTGCTCCTCGGCGGAGAGCCTGGTTCCCATGCGCGTGTGGGCGCCTGGAGCGTTCGGGTCGCCCGTCGCGTCGACGTGAACGTCGATGAAAACGCGCTCGAAGGGTGTCTCTTCGTCCTCGAACGTGTGGTCCTTCGTCACGAGCTGCCGGACGACCGCCGCGTAGACGGCGACGGGTCCGATCGCCGGTCTCGGCGGTCGGGCTGCCGGCCTCGGTCGCGGGGCCCGTCCCGGTCGATTCCCCGCAACCGGCGAGGGCGAGCGCGGCGACGACCAGGCTGACACCGATTCGCCTCACGCCGCTGAGACGGGTGCAGTCGGGCATTTGTTCCCGCCGCGAGTCGAACGTCTGTTCTATCCGGGCGCAGGGCTAGACTCACCTGATGGCCCAAGACGAGCTCGTCGTCCACGGCGCCCGCGAGCACAACCTCAAGGACATCACCGTCCGGCTGCCGCGGAACGCGCTCATCTGCGTGACCGGGCTCTCCGGGTCCGGGAAGTCCTCGCTCGCCTTCGACACGATCTACGCCGAAGGGCAGCGGCGCTACGTGGAGTCGCTCTCCGCCTACGCGCGCCAGTTCCTGCAGATGATGGAGAAGCCCGACGTGGACTCCATCGACGGGCTCTCGCCGGCGATCTCGATCGACCAGAAGACGACCTCGCGGAACCCGCGCTCGACCGTGGGCACCGTGACGGAGATCTACGACTACCTCCGCCTCCTGTACGCGCGCGCGGGGCGGCCGCACTGCCCCATCTGCGGGCGGCCGATCGCCGGGCAGTCCGTCGAGGCGATCGTCGACCAGGTGCTGCGCCTTCCGGAGCGGACGAAGTTCACGGTCAACGCGCCCGTCGTCCGCGACCGGAAGGGCGAGTACAAGGATCTCCTCGAGCAGCTGCGCGGCGAGGGCTTCACGCGCGTGAAGGTGGACGGAGAGCAGAGGGACCTCGACGAGGAGATCGAGCTCGACAAGAAGCTGAAGCACACGATCGAGGTCGTCGTCGACCGGCTCGTGATGAAGGACGACCTCCGCCACCGCCTCACCGACTCGATCGAGACGGCGCTCGACCTCGCCGACCGGCTCGTGACAATCGACGTCGTCGACGGCGAGGCGCTGACCTTCTCGGAGCGCTTCGCCTGCCCGGAGCATGGCGTCGGCCTCCCCGAGCTGCAGCCGCGAGTCTTCTCCTTCAACTCCCCGCACGGCGCGTGCCCGCGCTGCACCGGCCTCGGCGCACAGCAGGAGATCGACCCCGACCTGCTCGTCCCCGACCCGAGCCTCTCCATCGCCGAAGGAGCGCTCGTGCCCTGGTCGGTGGGAAGCTCCAGCTACTACGAGTCGATCATCCAGGCGATCGCGGAGCGCTACGAGATCGACGTCGACAGGCCGTGGCAGGACTTGACCGAGGAGCAGCAGAACCTCTTCCTCTTCGGGACGAACGGCGACAAGATCTACGTCACCTACCGGAACCGCATGGGGCGGCGGCGGGCGTACATGCTGGCCTTCGAGGGCATCGTCCCCAGTCTCGAGAAGCGGTACAAGGAGACCGACTCCTCGCAGCAGCGCGAGCGGATCGAGGAGTACATGAGCTTCCGCCCCTGCCCCGCGTGCGGCGGGGCGAGGCTCAAGCCGGAAGTGCTCGCCGTCACGGTCGGCGGCAAGAATATCCACGAGCTGACCCAGCTCTCCGTCACGCGCGCGATCGAGTTCCTCGACGGCCTCGAGCTGACCGAGACCGAGCAGCTGATCGGCGCGAGGATCATCAAGGAGATCCGCGAGCGGCTGACGTTCCTCGACAATGTCGGCGTCGGCTACCTCCAGCTCGACCGCGCCGCGTCGACGCTCTCCGGCGGCGAGGCGCAGCGCCTGCGGCTCGCCACCCAGATCGGCTCGCAGCTCGTCGGCGTCCTCTACATCCTCGACGAGCCGTCGATCGGGCTT
>DATIBF010000066.1:0-4392 GCA_035457655.1 Gaiellaceae bacterium | reverse complement strand
GCCGACCGCGCTCCCGTGCTGATCGTCGTCGACGAGGCCCACAACGTCTGCCCGGCGGCGCCCGAGGACCCGCTGACGGCGCTCGCCACGGAGCACGCCGTCCGTATCGCCGGGGAGGGCCGGAAGTTCGGCCTCTACCTCCTCGTCTCCACGCAGCGGCCCCAGAAGGTGCACGAGAACGTGCTCAGCCAGTGCGACAACCTGCTCCTCATGCGGATGAACTCGACCGCCGACCTCGGCTACGTCGGCGACGTCTTCTCCTTCGTGCCGCAGAGCCTGCTGGAGCGCGCGACCACGTTCCGTCAGGGCGAGTCGCTCGCCGCGGGGAAGATCTCGCCGCACCCGGCGCTCCTCCGCTTCGGCGCCCGCGTCAGCGAGGAGGGCGGGGTCGACGTTCCCGCCGACTGGGCGGCAACGCGCTCCTAGTCGTCCCGCTCGGCCTGCCGGACGCGGGCGACCGCGGTCTCGTAGGAGGCCGCCAGGCGCAGCTCGATGCGGGCGAGCTTCGTCCGTGCGTCGCGCACCCGCTCGAGGGCCGCGTCCAGCTCGTCGAGCGCCTCGTCGAGCAGCTCGAGCTGCTGCTCCGCCGGCAGCTCGGGGCCGAACTGGCCGGCAAGCTCCCGCAGGTTCCGTTGCGCGTCGGCGAGGAGCTCGAGCAGCGGCGGCTCCCCGCCCACCTCCTCCCCGAAGAGGACATGCCGGGGAGTCTCGGGCTCGGCATTCACATCCCCAGGCTACCGCCAGACGTGCGCCGGGCCGCCGGTCGGGGGATCCGGCGGCCCGGCGCTCTCGCCGGGGGAGGTGGCGAGGGTTGCGGCTACGTCGCCGTAGCCGCCTTCTTGGTGTCCATCGCTGCGGCGGTCTCGGAGTGGCGAAGAGCGCCGCCGAGCGCGAGCACCAGGAAGCCGATGCCGGCAAGGATGAGCGCGATGCCGACGACGATGCCGAAGAGCGCGAGCTGCTCGGCCATGTAGGAGAGGTTCAGAGCGGTCGAGAGCGCGGTCTCTGTCACCCAGGTGTTCCGCGCCTGGTTCGAGACCGGATTGCCCTCCTCGTCGGTGAGCGCCGCCGCCTCGTCGCTCGTTCCGGCCGGGTTCTCCGGGTCGTCGGCCGCGAGGAAGCGGCCCATCTGCGCGTACGTCAGGCCGCCCGAGGACTCGAGGGCGTGGATCCGCATGTACTGCGAGAAGCAGCGCGCCTCGTCCCCGGTGTCGATCTCCTCGCCGGCGACGTCGCAGTCGGGGGCGGACACGGCCAGGCCGGCCTCGTCGATCCCGGGCTGGATGCCCGCCGGCGACATGTCGTCGCCGCCGACGATCTGCTCCCGGGCCAGCTCGTCCTGGACGGTGCTGCGGGCGTCGAAGCTCAGCCAGAGGGCTCCGATGCCGAAGGCGATGAGGACGATCCCCGCAAGGAGTCCCCCGTACTCGAGCAGCTTGCGCATGGTCATTGTTCCGTCTCCCTTCCGTGCTTCCGTGTTCGCTGGGTGGAGCTTGGCGTGAAGAGCATTTGGCGGCATCAGGGCGCGACCGCGTGTCTCCTGCGGGGCGTCCGCCGTCTCGTTACGGGTTTCCCGCAGGCTCTCACTCGTACCGGAGGGCCTCGGCGGGCTGCACCCGCGCCGCGCGGCGTGCCGGCGCGATCGTGGCGATCATGGCCACGACGTAGACGAGGACGAAGATGACGAGCAGGTTGAGCCAGGGGACGTGGAGCGTGAGGTTCGCCCAGCTCGGCTGGTTCCGCGTGTCGGCGATGATGTTCCAGGCGAGCAGGAGCCCGAGCGCCGTGCCGACGACGATCGAGGTCAGCGCGATGAACGAGGACTCGAGGAGGAAGGACGCCTCGACCATCCGGCGACGGAAGCCGAGCGCGCGCATGACGCCGATCTGCTGGCGCCGCTCGACGACCGAGCGGGCGCTGATGACGCCGAGCGCCGCGACGCCGACCAGGAGGCCGAGCCCCATGAACCCCTGGATCAGCCGGTTGAACGTGACGGATGCGCCGGTGGCGTCCTCCATCACCTCGCGGATCGACTCGGCCTCGAGGCCGTAGCCGAGAAACGCGGACTCGAGGCGGTTGGCGGCGGCTGCGGCGTCGACTCCGGGCTCGAGGTCGAAGTAGAAGATGGTCGGGTAGGTGCGGCCCGGGAAGGCTCCGTCGAGAGTCTTCTGGGAGGTCGAGATCCCCGCCATCTCCAGTGGAGCCGTCTCCGAGAGGATCCCGATCACCGTCAGCTCGACGGTCCGGCCCGTCTGCGTGTCCTGCACCTCGACGGGAATCGGGTCGAACGTGCCCTCGTCGAAGTAGAAGCCGCTCAGGCGGAACTCGCCGGGCGGGGCGAAGTTCCAGTTGTCCCGCCGCGGGACGATGAGGCTGTCCACAACCGCGAGGTTCGGTTGCGTTGCGATCGCCTCCCAGACCTCCTCGGCGGAGGAGTAGCCCTGAGCGATCTTGCCGAGGTCGAAGGTCGTGTGGGTGAGGAAGGGGCGATCCAGGCCGCGCACCACGTAGGACTCGAGCTCGCGTCCCGTTCCCTTCTGGGTCGCCTCGATCGGGAGGAAGGACTGGGACGCGGCGACGGTGATGTCGCCGGCCGGCAGGTCCGGCGCCGAGGCCACGGCCTGCTGGACGTCGACGATCGGCGTCGAGCTGCCGGAGCTCGCCCGGACGTCGAAGCCGCCGCCGAATGTCTCCTCGTTCGCGAGCGCCTTGACGAAGGAGCCGTTCGAGGCGACGCCGGTCACGAGCGTGAAGACGACGAGCGTGAACATCGCCAGGGTCGTCCCCGTCCGGAACCGGTTCGCCAGCGGATAGGCCATCGAGATCTTGAGGATGGGCGCCAGGCTGCGAATGCGCCCGAAGAGGCGCATGGCGAGCCCGAGCAGGATGTCGGCGTTGAAGATGATCACCCAGACCGCGCCGATGACGATCATGAGCCCGGCGGCGATCCAGGTCGAGAAGTTCATCGCGAGCGGCCCGAAGACCTCCTCCCACATCCACCAGGGCAGCATGAGGAGGACGGCGATCGTCAGACCGCAGGACGTGAACGCGATCCGCTCGGAGACGCCGAAGGCCTGCAGCACCGGCACGAGGCCGATGAGGAGGAGCGAGACGCCCATCATCGTCGGGGTGGCCGAGTCGCCCGTCACCCCTGAAAGCGTCATGAGAGCGCCAAGCGTGAGGACGACGCCCGCGAGTACGAGCCGTCGGCGCCGGCGCGGCGCCTTGGGCTCGGGCAGGTTCCTGATCGCGGCCGAGATGGTCATGGTGGAGACGCGCCAGGCGGAGACGGCGACGACGGCCAGCGTCAGCAGGACACCGAGCGCGTAGGCGATCGCGAGGCTGCGCGGGGTGACCGAGAACTGGATCTCGAAGCCTCCGCCGCTCGCCGCGTCGAAGGCCTGCGCCATCGCCACAACCATGAGGAAGGCGACGAGGGCGCCGAAGAACGCTCCCACGAGCGCGGCGACCAGGTCGTAGGCCGCCCCTTCGAACGTGAAGGTCTGGACGAGGTGGCCGCGACGCGTCCCGATCGCCCTGGCGATGCCGAGCTCTCCGCGGCGCTCCGTCGCGAGCATCACGAAGACGAGGAAGATCAGGAGGATGCCGGCGGCGATCGAGAAGGAGCCGAAGGTCGTGAAGAAGGCCATGAACGAGGTGCCCTGGACGTCGGCGGCCTCGATTGCGTCCTGCTTGGACGGGTCGACGTCGAGGCCGTAGGGCGCGACGACGGGCTCGAGGGCCGCGACGACCTCGTCGGTCACGCCGGCCCCCGACCACTCGTCGCCCCGGTTCGAGACGAGGACGTGGCGGATGCGGCCGGGCCGGCCGAGGAGCTGCTGCGCCTCGGCCAGCGGCAGGAAGAGCGCCGAGTCGCTTGTGCCGGCACCCTCGTAGGTGACGATGTCCTTCACCGTCACCCGCAGACCGGGCCCGCCCGCGAAGATCAGCACGCGGTCGCCGACGCCGACCTGGAGCTCGTCGGCGGCCTCCCTGTTCAGGAAGGCTTCGCTCCGCGCGAGCTCGGCGAGCGTCACCTCGCCCGCACGGCCCTCGATCGTCCCGAAGCCGTCCATCCGCTCGGGATCGGCGGCGAAGAGGGTGACACGCGGCTCGTTCTGCCGCTGCTCCGGCGCCTGGACGGCGACCTGCTCGATCACGGCGGGCGTGACGCCGTCGACGAGGCCCTTTCCGGCCAGCGCCGCGTCGATCTCCGTGACGACTGACTCGTCGAAGTACTCGACGCCGGTGGCCGAGCCGAGGCCCGTTCCCAGGCTGACCTCGGTGCCCTTGGCGGAGACGAGCTCATCCGTCTGGCCGAGGGTGGCGACGGCGGTGCTGCGAATGGTGTGGCTCATCGTGTCGCCGGTGGTGAGCGCCGTGGCGACGATC
>DATIBF010000065.1:0-3160 GCA_035457655.1 Gaiellaceae bacterium | reverse complement strand
GCCCTGGCACCGACCGACCTGGCGCCCGGCGCCAGCGGCGAGGCGACGCTCACCAAGACATCCTCGGGCTGGCGAATCGAGCTGGACGCCGCGGGTCTTCCCCGGCTCGAAGGCGGGCGCTTCTACGAGGCTTGGCTCCGCAACTCCGAGGGCGTGCTCGTGCCCATCGGAACGTTCAACGAGAGCCGAAAGGTCACGCTGTGGGCGGGCGTGTCGCCGAAGGACTTCCCGACGCTGAGCGTGACGCGCGAGCGGGCCGACGGCGATCAGGCGTCGTCGGGCGAGAAGGTGCTCGTCGGAACGGCTAACGCAGGCGGCTGAAGGCCCGAGGACCGGGGCGTAGCGAGCGAATCACGCCGAGCCGGCTTCGAGGTGGCGCACGACGAGTTGACGGGCGCGGTACAGGCGGCTCATCACCGTCCCCTCACGGATGCGCAGGGCGCCTGCCGTTTCTCTGTAGGAGAGGCCTGTGATGTCCACGGCGACGAGGACGTCGCGGAAATCGTCGGGGAGCGCGGCGACCGCGGCGTAGAGCTCGCCGGTCTCGAGCGCAGCCTGCGGCTCGCGCGCCTGCGGGTCGGGGACGAGGTCGAGCTGGTCGGGCAGCGGTCCGGGTCGCAGCCGGCGGCGCTCGCTCCGCTTCTGGTTCAGGAACGTGTTGCGAAGCGCGCGCAGGAGGTAGCCGAGGTCGTCCTCTCGGCGGAGCAGGCGCGGGCGGGCGAGCACGCGCGCGTAGGTTTCCTGGACGAGGTCCTCGGCGTCCTCGCGCGAGCCGCAGAGTGCCCAGGCGGCCCGGTAGAGCCGGTCGAGGTGGTCTCCGAGCTGGGCGGGGTCGAGTGGGCGCTCCATCGGGTAGTCGCCTGCGGCGGCCGGTCCGTCCGGCCGAGCAGGATAGAGCTGCGCCGGTGCTGGCCCGAGCGGTGCGCTCCATGTCGGCGACGCACCGCTGCCCTGCGCCTCACCTCTGCGACCCTGCGTCGGGCTGTACATCGACGCCCGCCTACCCCTCTCGTATCGCGATGTTGTGGTTGAGGTGGAAGACGTTGTGCAGGTCGTAGCGGCGCTTGACGTCCGCGAGCCGGTCGAGTTCGGACCGTCGGCCGCGCGGACAGCGTCCTCGGCCTGGTCGTGGGCCGATGAGGCCGTTTTGCACAGCGCGCGCCGCGTCGTAGCCCGCGTTCTGTTGGCCGAGCACAGATCCGGAGACCTGTTCGGCGAGATCGCTGACCAGCGTGTCATCGAGGATTGTCGTCATCTGGCGTTCCTTTCCGGTACGACGACGGCCGCTCGCCGAGATCGGGTTACGGTCACGACGGTCGCGGTGCTCATGCAGCCAGGATGGGACACGACGCAACCGCGCACATCGAGGACGTCCCTAGACCTCGACCCCAAACTTCGAGCCTGGCACCCCTAGGTCATCCGCGCCCGTCGGGAATCCTGCGAAGACCTAGGATTGCGGGGTGAGCGTACGCGAGGGTCGAACGAGACCTGGGGCGCGCACCGGACGCCTGCTCGAGCGCGAGCGGGAACTCGACACGCTCGCGGCTGTGATCGGGGCGGCCGCGGACGGAAGAGCCGGCTTGGTACTCGTCCAAGGCCCGGCCGGAATCGGCAAGTCCCGGCTCCTCATCGAGGCGCGGGTGCTAGCCGAGGAGCGCGGGCTGTCCGTACGCTCGGCCCGCGGTGGTGAGCTGGAGCGAGACTTCCCGTTTGGGATCGTGCGGCAGCTCTTCGAGTCGCAGCTCGTCGACGAGAGTGAGCGCTCACGGTTGCTCTCGGGCGCGGCGAGAGAGGCGGCGCCGGCGTTCGGGCAGAACGACGGGCGGGGCGCGGACGAGCCTCCCCCCGAGGGCACGTTCGCCGTCCTGCACGGGCTCTTCTGGCTGACGGTCAACCTGTGCTCCGAGCGGGCGCTGTTGCTGGCGGTGGACGATCTTCACTGGTGCGACAGCGCCTCGTTGCGGTTTCTCGCCTTTCTGGCGCGGCGACTGGAAGACCTTCCGATCGCGCTCGTCGCGAGCCTGCGGTCTTCGGAGCCTGAGGCCGATCAGGCGATCCTCGAGGAGCTGATCAGCGAGCCACACGCACAGGTGCTCATCCCCGGGCCCCTCACGGCGGCAGCGGTGACAGAGATCGTGCGCGACCGGTTGGGCGAGGGCGTCGAGACCGCCTTCACCGCAGCCTGTCATTCCTCGACCGACGGTAATCCTCTTCTGCTCAACGAGCTCCTCAAAGCGCTCGTCGGAGATCGAGTGCCCCCCGACGAGGCCCACGTCCACATCGTCGCCGAGCTCGGGCCGAGAGCGGTCTTGAGAGCTGTGCTGCTCCGGCTTGCCCGGCTATCGGCGGACGCCGCGCAGGTCGCGCGGGCGATCTCCGTCCTGGGCGACGGGGCTGAGGTCACCGTCGTGGCCGAGTTCGCCGAGCTTGAGCCGCCGGCGGTCGCCGCCGCGACGCGGGAGCTCGTGCAGGCGGAGATCCTTCGACCTGAACCGCCGCTCGGCTTCGTGCACCCGCTCGTACAGGCGGCCGTCTACCACGACCTCGCGCCCGGAGAGCGCGAGCTGCAGCACGAACGCGCGGCCGCGCTCCTGGTCGGACTCGGCGCTCCGAAGGAGCAGATCGCCGCGCACCTGCTCCTCATACCGGCTCGTGGCGAGGACTGGGTGGTGGACGTGCTGCGCGCCGCGGCCGATGCGGCAGTCGCGAAGAGTGACCTCGATGCGGCGATCTCATTGCTGCGCCGTGCGCTCGACGAGCCTCCGCGACCTGAGGCGTGCCGGGAGCTCTTGCTCGAGCTCGGACGGTTCGAGGCGAGGACCTTCCTGCCTGATTCGGTCGAGCATCTGCGCGGCGCGTACGAGCTCGCGCTCGAGCCTTCCGCGCGCGGCCACGCGGCCCTCCACCTAGCCCGTACGCTGTTGTTTCTGGGAGCCCCCGACGAGGCGGCCGCGCTCGCCGGCCGTGCCGCAAAGGAACTCCCGGCAGAGCTCCCTGATCTCGCCCGAAGCCTCGAGGCGGTCGAGCTCTTCGCTCCCCTCTTCGGCGCCGAGCCGCACGGCGATCAGCTCGAGCGGCTCCGGGCGTATCGTGAGATCGTCGCCTCCGGAGGCGTCGGTGCCACGGCGCTCGCCGCTGTTGCCTCGTGGCACTGGGCCCA
>DATIBF010000064.1:0-30880 GCA_035457655.1 Gaiellaceae bacterium | reverse complement strand
GAGTTCGCAGACGTGGGCGCGACCGTGAACGCCTGGCTCGGCGGGAAGGCGCCGAGTCGAGGAATCCCGGGCGCCCCCGTCGTGCAGCCGTGATCCATCCCGCCGAGCTGATCCGCCGCAAGCGGGACGGCGAGGAGCTTTCCCGCGAGGAGCTCACAGCGCTGACGCTCGCGTATGCGCGGGACGAGATACCGGACTACCAGATGGCCGCGTTCTGCATGGCCGCGTACTTCCGGGGCCTGACGGCGGCGGAGACCCACGCGCTCACCGACGCCATGGTGCGGAGTGGGGAGGTGATCGACCTCTCGCCGCTGGGACGCAAGGTCGTCGACAAGCACTCGACCGGCGGAGTCGGCGACAAGGCGTCGATCGTGATCGGCCCGATCGTCGCTGCCTGCGGCGTCCCCTTCGCCAAGATGAGCGGACGCGGTCTCGGCCACACGGGCGGAACGCTTGACAAGCTCGAGTCGATTCCCGGCTTTCGCATCGAGCTCAGCAGCGACGAGTTCATCCGCCAGGTGCAGGAGATCGGGCTCGCGATCATCGGCCAGACCGCCGACCTCGTGCCTGCGGACAAGAAGCTCTATGCCCTGCGGGACGTGACCGCGACGGTCGACATCATTCCGCTGATCGCCTCGTCGATCATGTCGAAGAAGATCGCCGGCGGCGCCGACGCGATCGTGCTCGACGTGAAGGTGGGCGACGGGGCGTTCATGAAGACGCTCGACGAAGCGCGGGACCTGGCTCGGACCATGGTCGAGCTCGGCCGCCTGGACGGTCGCGAGGTCGTGTGCGAGCTGACCGACATGGATCAGCCCCTGGGCCGCGCCGTGGGCAACGCCCTCGAGATCCAGGAGGCGCTCGACACGCTGGAGGGAGCGGGCCCACCGGACCTCACCGAGCTCGTGCTCGGTGCCGCCTCGTACCTGCTGGCGCTGTCCGACCTTGGCGTCGATCACGGCGAGGGCCGCCGGCGTGCGGAGGAGGCGGTCTCCAGCGGGGCCGCACGCGAGCTCTACGACCGCTGGGTGCGGGCGCAGGGGGGCGAGCCTGCGCGCGACTCGCTTCCGCGCGCAGCAGTCGTTCGCACGGTGACGGCGGCCGCGACCGGCTTCGTCGAGAGGATCGCGACGACCGGGATCGGCCTGGTGGCGCTCCGACTGGGCGCGGGACGGATCCACAAGGAGCACACGATCGACCACGCCGTCGGTGTCGTGTGCGTGGCGAAACGCGGGGACCGGATGGAAGCCGGTCAGGCGCTGGCGGAGGTTCACGCGCGCGACGACGACTCGGCCGACCTTGCAGCCGCTGAGGTCGAGGCGTGCTATCGAATCGGGGACGGGGAGCCCAAGCCGAGGCCGATCGTCCTTGACGTCGTGTCGTGAGCGGCCGGGACGCCTGAGCTCAATGCCCGAGCTACCCGAGGTCGAGACGATTCGCTCCCTGCTCGCGCCGGGGCTGACGGGACGGACGCTCGAGCGGGTCGAGGTCCGCGATCCAAGGCTGACCAGACCGGAACCGCCCGAGGCGACTGCGGCAGCCCTGGAGGGGGAACGTGTCGCCGACGTGCGCCGACGGGGCAAGTATTTGGTTGTCGTCTTCGAAAGCGGTCGGCATCTCCTCGTTCACCTGCGGATGACCGGGAACGTCCTCCATCCGGCGCCGAGCGGGTTCGAGGACGACCCTTACGTGCGGGCTGTCGTCAGATTAGACGACGGCTCGGACGTCGCCTACCGAGACGTCCGGCGGTTCGGGACCTGGGAACTGCTCGAGGCGGGCGAACTCGAGGGCTACTTCGCGGCCCGCCGACTCGGTGTGGAGCCACTCAGCCGCTCTTTCACCGCCGCCGCCCTCGGCCGTTCGCTCGCGGGGCGCCGGGCACCGGTCAAGGCGGCGCTGCTCGACCAGCGGGCCGCTGCCGGAATCGGAAACATCTACGCCGACGAGGCCCTCTGGTACGCGCGCGTTCATCCCCTCGCCCCCGCCGGCGAGCTGGACGCGGACCAGGTGGCCTCACTGAGGGACGGCATCCGCAAGGCGCTGAGGCTCGGAATCCGCCGGCAGGGCGCGACGCTCCGCGACTACCGCGGCGTCGACGGGGTGCGCGGACGGATGCAGGAGGAGTTCCGCGTCTACGGGCGTGAAGGAGAGCCGTGCGAGCGCTGCGGGGCCCCGATCGCCAAGACGCGGGTCGCCGGACGCGGCACCTGGTACTGCCCGCTGTGCCAGGTGGAGCGGACCTGAAGCAGGGACCGCTACGCCGCCAGCTCGCGCAGAAGGCCGCGGCGATCGAGCTCACGAAGCTCCGCAAAGCCGCCGATCGACCGGCCGTCCACGAGGATCTGGGGGACCGTCCAGCGGCCGGTGAGGTCGAGCAGCCGAGCGCGGAAGGCCGGGTCGTCGTCCAGCGGGATCTCCTCGAACTGGAGGTTGCGCTCGCGAAGGAGAGCTCTGGCGCGGTCGCAGTAGCCGCACCAGGCGGTCGAGTACAGCTGAATCCTTTCCATTACCAGGGCAAACGTCCTCGCCCTGATTCCGATTCCCCCGAGGGAGCGACTAGAGTGGCCGGGATGTCGTCGCGCACGCTCACGACCGAGGCGGTCGTGCTTCGCTCGATCCGCTTCTCCGAGGCGGACTGCGTCCTCCACCTCTACACGTTGGCCCGGGGAAGGGTCGGCGCGATCGCCAAGGGAGTGCGGAAGACGCGTTCGCGCTTCGGCGCCCGGCTGGAGCCGCTGTCGCACGTCGAGCTCCTCCTCCACGAGGGACGCGGCGACCTGTGCACGGTGCGCGGCGCCCAGCTCGTCCGCTCACACGACCGCTCCCGAACGGACCCGTACCGGCTCGCGGTCGGACACATCGGGCTGGAGGCGGTCCTCAAGCTCTTCGTCGAGGAGGAGGCCCAGCCGCCGGCGTTCCACGCGCTGACGCGCTTCCTGGACCTCCTCGACGACGTGGACGCGAGTCTGCCGGCGCAGCCGGCGCTCGAGCCGCTCGCCCTCTCGTTCCAGCTGAAGCTCCTGTGGCTCGCCGGCTACCTCCCGCACCTGGCGAGCTGCGCTTCGTGCGGGGAGTCGAAGCCGCTCGTTGCCTTCTCGGCCCGCGCGGGAGGAGCCGTGTGCCACGACTGCTCCGCCGCCGCGCTGCCGGTGTCGGGGGAGGGATTTCTCGGAATCCGGGGGCTCCTCGAGCAACCTCTTGCCGGAGCCCGCGAGCTCGGCTTCGAGGAGGACGTTCTCCGTCAGTGCCTGCGGGTCATCGAGGCCTCCTACGAGGAGCACGGAGGCTTCCGGCTGCGAACGCTGTCGGCCTGATCGCCGGCGAGCTCAGGCTCGGCGACCGATGCGAGCCTCCCTGGCTTGGGGCACCCCGGCCCACCACCCGCTTCCGAGCATAACGCCAAAGATCGCGCAGGTGGCGCGCGGACCGTGCCGAGTGTGTGACAACGTCGTGGGCCGGCCTCTGGCCGGCCGGAGAAGGACCGACCAGGCTCCCGTAGCATGTTCGCTTCGATGAGCGCGCCCAACTTCCAGGAGATGATCGCCCTACTGGAGCGCTACTGGGCAGACGACGGGTGCGTGCTCGTCCAGCCGTACCATACGGAAGTCGGCGCGGGCACGTTCAACCCGGCCACCTTCCTACGTTGCCTCGGCCCGGAGCCGTGGAAGGCCGCGTACGTCGAGCCGTCGATCAGGCCCACCGACGGCCGCTACGGCGAGAACCCCTTCCGCTTCCAGCACTACTACCAGTACCAGGTGATCCTGAAGCCGGCGCCCGCCGACGTGCTCGACCGCTACTTCGCGTCCCTCGAGGCGGTCGGCATCGACCTGCGAAGACACGACGTCCGGCTCGTCGAGGACGACTGGGAGGGCCCGACGCTCGGCGCCTGGGGCCTGGGCTGGGAGGTCTGGGTCGACGGGATGGAGGTGACCCAGTTCACCTACTTCCAGCAGCTCGGCGGCCTCGAGCTCGACCTGATCCCGGCGGAGATCACCTACGGACTCGAGCGGCTCGCCATGTTCCTGCAGGACAAGCGCAGCGCGTTCGAGCTCGAGTGGGCGCCGGGCATCACCTGGGGGGACGTCTACCGGGAGAACGAGCGCCAGTGGTCCGTCTACAACTTCGAGGCGGCGCCGGTGGACGTGCTCGTGCGGCGGTTCGAAGAGCACGAGGAGGAGTGCCGCCGGCTGATCGAGCTCGTGCTCCCGCTTCCCGCGTACGACCAGGTGCTCAAGTGCTCGCACGCCTTCAACCTCCTCGACGCGCGCGGCGCGATCTCCGCGACCGAGCGCGCCGCCTACATCGGCCGGGTCCGCAACCTCGCCCGCAGCGTCGCAGAGCTCTACGTGGAGTCCCTTGCCCAGCCTGCTGTTTGAGATCGGCTGCGAGGAGCTGCCGGCCTCGGCGTGCAGGGAGGCCGAGGCGCAGCTCCGCGAGCTCTGGCTGCCGGACCTGGGGGAGGGGGCCGTCCACGTCGGGCCACGACGGCTCGCCCTGTTCGTGCCCGAGGTCGCCGAGCGCGAGCCGGACCGTTGGGTGCAAGGGCCGCCGGAGCACCTGCGCGAGCAGGCGGCGGCCGGCTTCGCCCGCAAGCAGGGCGTCTCCGAGGAGGAGCTGGAGGTGCGCGACGGCTTCCTCGGGGTCGTCGTGCCGGGGCGGCCGATCTCGGAGGTCCTTCCCGAGACGCTCGCCGCGATCGTCCACGGCCTGGCCTTCGGCAAGTCGATGATCTGGGAGAAGGACGGCCTGCGCTTCTCGAGGCCGGTGCGGTGGCTCTGCGCGAAGCTCGACCGCCACACGATCCACGTCGAGGTCGCCGCACTTCAGTCGGGGCACCTGACCTACGGACACCGCTTCACCGGGGGCGAGGTCGAGCTGCCGCGCGCCGACGAGTACGCAGAGGTGCTGCGCGCCGCGGGAGTCGAGCCGGATCAGGAGGAACGGCGGCGTCAGATCCTCGAGGGCCTGGACGCGATCGGCGGCTGGCGCGACCCCGCCGGGGTGCTCGAGGAGGTCGTTTTCCTCGTGGAGAGCCCCATCGTCCTCCAGGGACGCTTCGACGAGCGCTTCCTGGACCTGCCGCCACGGGTGGTCGAGACCGCCATGCAGTCGCACCAGCGCTACCTCCCGCTCGAGGGTGCCCGCTTTGCCTTCGTCGCCAACGGCGGCGATCCCGAGGTGGTCGTCGCCGGCAACGAGCGCGTCCTGGAGGGAAGGCTCGAGGACGCGCACTTCAGCTTCGAGCGCGACGTCCGGAAGGGCATCGAGGCACTGGCCGAGCAGCTCGGAGCAATCACCTTCGTGGCCGGCGCCGGCAGCTTTGCGGACAAGGCCGCGCGACTGCAGGAGCTCGTGGGCGAGCTGGGCGGAGGCGAGGCCTCGCGCGAGGCGGCGCGCCTCGCCAAGGCCGACCAGGCCGCCGAGCTCGTGCGCGAGTTCCCCGACCTCGAGGGCCACATCGGCGCGGAATACGCGCGCCTTGCGGGCTTCCCCGAGGCAGTGTGCGCGGCGATCGACGAGCAATACCTCCCCGATTCCGCAGACGGGCCGTTGCCGCACACCGAGCCGGGCCGCGTGCTGGCCGCGGCCGAGAAGGTGGACAACCTCGCCGTCGCTTTCGCCCTCGGGCAGCGGCCGACCGGCTCGCGCGATCCCCACGGCCTCCGCCGCGCGGCGATCGGCCTCTGCCGGATCGCGGTCGAGGGCGGGCTGGAGATCGACGTGGCCGCTCTGGTGCAGCGCGATCTCGGGCTTCTCGTGCAGCAGGAAGCCGAGCTCGCCGACGATCCGGCCGACGTCCCCGACTTCGTGTTCGAGCGCCTCGAGGGCATCCTCGACGTGCCCGTCGAGTTCGTGCGCGCGGCACGGGCAGGCGGCGTAGGCGAACTGGGCGCTGTGGCCGACCTCGCCCGCACCCTGGCGGCCGAGGCGTCCTCGGCGGAGTTCGGGCGGGCCTACGTGGCCTTCGACCGCTCGAACCGGCTCGCCGGGCGCGCCGACGGCGCCGCGGGCGCGCTCGACCCCGCCCTCGCGACCGACGAGGCGGAGGTGGCGCTGATCGAGGCGCTCGGCCGGGCCTCGCCGCGCATCGAGGCAGCGATCGCCGAACGCGACTTCCGGGCGGCGATCGCCGCGGCCGCCGAGCTGGGACCGCCGGTCGACCGCTTCTTCGACGACGTGCTGGTGATGGCGGAAGACGAGCGCGTCCGCGCCAACCGGCTGCGCCTCCTTCTCGACGTGCGGGACGCGGTGGGTGCGCTCGGCGACCTCTCGCAGATCCCCCGCTGAGCCATGGCCGATCCCGTCGAACTGCACGTGATCTCGGACTCGACCGGCGAGACCGCGGCGCGGGTCGTCGACGCGGTCGAGGCACAGTTTCCCGGCCAGGAGTTCGAGGTCGTGCGTCACCCGCGCATCGCCGCCGTCGAGGACGTGCACCTCGCCGCCCAGCGGGCGCGAGGGCGCCGGGCCGTCGTGATCTTCACGCTCGTCGAGCCGGAGATGCGCGAGGTGATGCGGATGCTCTGCAAGCGCTACCGGCTCCACTACTGTGACCTGCTCGGGCACCCGATCGAGGCCGTCGCCCGCGTCTCGGGCGCACCGGCCACCCGCCGGGCGGGCGCCCGCACCGTGCTCGACTCGAGCTACTTCAAGCGGATCGCCGCGATCGAGTTCGCGGTGCGCTACGACGACGGCGCGGCCGCGCACGAGCTGCCCCAGGCCGACATCGTCCTCGTCGGCGTCTCGCGGAGCTCGAAGACGCCGCTGTCGATGTATCTGGCCTATCTGGGGTACAAGACGGCCAACGTGCCGATCGTGAAGGGCATCGAGCCGCCGCCGGAGCTCTGGAAGGTCGACCCCGCCCGGGTCGTCGGTCTCACCATCGACGCCGAGGCACTCGCGGAAATCCGCGGGGAGCGCGTCCGCGGCATGGGCGGCGGGGGACGCTACGCCGACCTGGCGGAGATCTACGAGGAGCTCGAGTACGCGGAGTCCGTCCACAAGCGGCTCGGCTGCCCGGTGATCGAGGTCTCGAACCTCGCGATCGAGGAGACTGCGCGCCGCATCGTCCGCCTCGTCGAGGAACGACGCCTGCGCGCGGGAGCGATGACGTGAGGACCCCGAAGCCGCCGATCGCCTGGTACTGGTGGCCGTTCTGGATGCTCCTGCTCGTCGCCGGCCTCTTCGTCTTCTACGTCCTCTTCACCCCCGTCTGGGTGGGGATCAGGCTGATCGAGTGGTTCGCCCATCGCCGCGAGCTCGCGTCCGAGAAATCGCCATAGACAAAAGGAAGAGGCGGCCCGTGGTGCCACGACCGCCTCTCTCTCGGGCCGAGACGTAGGCTGCGGCGCCCCGCGTCTGCCTAACCCGTCCACTGACCATGGTCGAGAGCCGCGAAGGGCGCTATTCCCCTGGCGGGGGATCCTCCCCGTGACATGGGAATGCCCCGAATGGGAGAATTCACGTTCAGGGATGGGCACGCAGTACGTCTACGACTTCTCCGAGGGGGGCGGGCTCGGCCGCGAGCTGCTCGGCGGCAAGGGCGTCGGGCTCGCCGAGATGACGGCGATCGGGCTCCCCGTGCCTGCCGGGTTCACGGTTACGACCGAGGCGTGCCGCGAGTACATGCGGCTCGGCGGCCGAGTTCCGGAGGGGCTCGACGCGGAGGTCGACGGCGCCGTCGCGCGCCTCGAGGAGGCGACCGGGAAGCGCTTCGGCGACCCGGTCGACCCCCTGCTCGTCTCCGTCCGCTCGGGCGCGGCGATCTCGATGCCCGGGATGATGGACACGATCCTCAACCTCGGCCTGAACGACGAAGCGGTCGAAGGGCTCGCGCGCGCGACCGGGAACGAGCGCTTCGCGTTCGACGCCTACCGGCGGCTCGTCCAGATGTTCGGAGAGGTGGTCGGCGGCGTCGAGGGGCAGCTCTTCGAGCAGGAGCTCGCCTCTCGCAAGGCCGAGCGCGGCGTCACCCAGGACGTCGAACTCGGCGCGGAGGACCTGCGCGAGCTCGTGGGGCGCTTCAAGGCTCTCTACCCGGACTTCCCGCTGGACGCGCGCGACCAGCTCGAGCGCTCCATCAGGGCCGTCTTCGACTCGTGGGACACGCCGCGGGCGCAGGTATACCGGCGCGCGAACGGCATCCCCGACGACCTCGGCACGGCGGTCAACGTCGTCCAGATGGTCTTCGGCAACAAAGGCGACGACTCCGTCACCGGAGTCGCCTTCACCCGCGACCCGTCCACAGGCGAGCCGGCGCTCTGGGGCGAGTTCCTCGTCAACGCCCAGGGGGAGGACGTCGTTGCCGGGATCCGCACGCCGGAGCCGATCGCGGTCATGCGGGAGCGCTTCCCGGAGGCCTTCGAGCAGCTCGCGGCGACGATGGCCCGCCTCGAGGAGCACTACCGTGAGATGCAGGACATCGAGTTCACCGTCGAGGAGGGAACGCTCTATCTGCTCCAGACCCGCACCGGGAAGCGGACGGCCGCGGCCGCGCTCCGGATCGCCGTTGACATGGTCGCGGAAGGGCTGGTCACGCAGGAGGAGGCGGTCGTGCGCGTCGACCCGGGGCAGCTCGACCAGCTCCTCCACCCGATGATCGACCCCGACGCCGAGTATGAGGTGGTCGCTAGGGGGCTGAACGCCTCGCCGGGGGCCGCGACCGGGAAGGTCGTCCTCGACGCCGACCGCGCACAGGAGCAAGGCAGCGCGGGGGAAGCGGTCATCCTCGTCCGCACGGAGACGACACCCGACGACATCCACGGCATCATCGAGGCGGGCGGCGTCCTCACCGCGCACGGCGGGATGACCTCACACGCCGCGGTCGTCGCGCGGGGGATGGGAAAGCCGTGCGTCTCCGGGTGCGAGGCGCTCTCGATCGACCTCGACGCCCGGCGCATCCGCCTCGGAGAGCACGAGCTGGCGGAAGGGGACGTGCTGACGATCGACGGCGGAACCGGCGACGTCATCGTCGACGAGGTCCCGCTGGTGCCGCCGCGCATCGACGAGAACTTCGAGACGCTGCTCGGCTGGGCGGACGGCATCCGCCGCCTGCGCGTCCGGGCGAACGCGGACACTCCGGAGGACGCGGCGAAGGCACGGGAGTTCGGTGCCGAGGGGATCGGCCTCTGCCGCACGGAGCACATGTTCATGGCCGAGGAGCGCCTGCCGCACGTGCGGGCGATGATCATGGCCTCCTCGGAGGAGGAGCGACGGGCGGAGCTCGACCGGCTGCTCCCGTTCCAGCAGGCCGACTTCGAGGGGATCTTCGCGGCCATGGTGGGGCTGCCGGTCACGATCCGGCTGCTCGACCCGCCCTTGCACGAGTTTCTCCCGCCGCTCGAAGAGGCGGAGTCGGCCGAGATGGCGCGCCGCATCCGCGCGCTGCGCGAGGCGAACCCGATGCTGGGGACGCGCGGCTGCCGGCTCGGGCTCCTCTTCCCGGAGATCTACGAGATGCAGGTGCGCGCGATCGTCAGGGCGGCCCTGGCCGTCGCCGACCGCACGGGCGAGGCCCCGCTCGTCGAGATCATGCACCCGCTCGTCGGCTTCGCGGAGGAGCTGCGGCGGCTCCGGCGTCTCACCCTCGACACCGCCTCGGCCGAGCTCGAGCAGGCCTCACGGCAGCTCAACTACCACGTCGGGACGATGATCGAGCTCCCGCGCGCGTGCGTCCGCGCCGACGAGATCGCCGCCGAGGCCGACTTCTTCAGCTTCGGGACGAACGACCTGACGCAGACGACGCTCGGCTTCTCCCGTGACGACGCCGAGGGGAAGTTCCTCGCGCGCTACCTCGAGGACCGCATCCTCGAGACGAACCCGTTCGAGACATTGGACGTGAGCGGTGTGGGAGATCTCATGCGCATCGCGGTCGAGCGGGCGCGCGGCGTCGATCCGGAGATCAAGCTCGGCATCTGCGGCGAGCACGGCGGCGACGCTCGCTCCGTCGCGTTCTGCCACGAGCTCGGCCTCGCCTACGTCTCCTGCTCGCCGTACAGGGTCCCGCTCGCGCGCCTGGCCGCGGCGCAGGCCGTTCTGGCCGAGAAGGGGGTCACGGCCGTCCAGGTGGGCGGATAGTTCGACAGGTCCCGTCGCGGGAGTCGGGGTCGCTCAGCCTTCGAGCTCGCCGCAGCCGGTCACGGTGTCCGGCAGCCAGCCGTCTGCGCCGTCGTCCCACAGGCTGACGGTCGCCAGCACGTCCCCGGCCCGGACGAAACGATAGATCCGCACTTCGGTATCCGGGTATCCGGCCGCCTCGACGACGTCCTCCGGCTTCGTGTAGTGCTCGAGGGCTTTCTGCGCCGCCTCGAGCGGGTCGGCCTCGCCCCGTGCGCCCTGCATGTAGTCGACCGTCTGCGAGAAGCCGGTGTCGGAAGAGCAGGTCAGCCTGGTCGAGATCCAGACCCCGTCCTGGTCGACGATCTCTAGTGGCGAGCGGGGAACCTCGCTCCCGTCCTCGGCAGCGTCGTCGTAGCAGGCGATCGTGACCGTGCCGGGGTGGAGATCGACGATCTGCGTGGACGTTCCGGGCGGCGCGCCGGCGCCCAGGCCGCCCTCGCTCGGATCCTCGATCGAGAAGCCGAGATCCTTGCCGGTTCCGTTGACGAACTCGATGTGGACTCCGTCGCGCTGCGGCTTCACGGCCGGCGTCTCGACCGTTGGCGCGAGACCCGATTCGCAGACGACGCGGGCGACGTTCGGGAGGGCGGCCTCGGGCTCGGGGCTCGCCGTCGGTCCGGCGGGCGCGGTCGCCTGGCCGGCGCCGCACGCGGGCAGTGCGAGCGCCGCGGCGAGCGCGAGAACGAGTGGAAGTCTCACGCCCGGTAAGACGACTGAATGTGAGCGAAAGTTCCCGGCTCAGGAGTAGCCGCGAACGCGCAGGTACGCGAGCAGAACGCTCCCGGCCGCGATCGCCAGGAGGGCGAGCAACGACACGACGTCGAGCCGCCCGTAGACGGGGTGCCTTCCGGCGACCGAGAGCGCGAGCATCGCGAGGATTCCGCCGACGAGGCCGCCGAGGTGCCCGCCGATGGAGATGTTCGAGACGGCGAAGGTGAACGCGATGTTGAGGATGACGACGAAGAGCGCGCCGCCGCCGAAGACGTAGATCTGCCTTCGCTCGAGCACGAGCCCGGCGCCGAGGATCCCGAAGACGGCTCCCGACGCTCCCACGGTGAGGACGAACTCACCGCTCAGAAGAAGCGCCCCGGCGGCGCCCGCGAGCGCCGAGACGAGGTAGACGCCGAGGAACCGGGCCCGTCCGAGCGCGGCCTCCAGCGCCTGCCCGAACCACCAGAGCATGAGCATGTTGAAGGCGAGGTGGATGAGGCTCGCGTGCAGGAAGGCGCTCGTGATCAGCCGGTACCACTCGCCCTCCGCGACGGCGAAGCCCTGCAGCCCCCATCGCGCGATGAACGACGGTGCGGGCGTGAGCCCGCCTGCTCCCTGCGCGATCGAGATCAGGTAGACGACGACGTTGACGCCGATGAGCGTCTTCGTCACGAGCGCGCCCGTCCCGGTCCTCGCGGCACGGCCGACGCGTTGAGTCGTCGCGCGGGCGCCGGTCGGCTGGCCCGCGCACTCGGGGCACTTGATCCCGACCGCCGCGTACACCATGCAGTCGGTGCAGATCGGCCGCCCGCAGCTCGAGCAGCTCACGGCGGTCTCCCGTCCCGGGTGCCGGTAGCACGTACGGGTCTGCGTCTGCTCGGGAACGGCCATGTCGAGCCATCGTATCCGTGGCGTCTTGGAGTAAGGTCGCGAGCCGATGCGCGTGCACGTTGCCTTCACGCCGGCGGAGGCCGAGCGTGCGCCCACGGCGATCGTCGTCGACGTGCTCCGGGCGACCTCGACGATCGCCCAGGCGCTCGCCTCCGGCTATCGCAGGGTGTTCTGCTGCGGCGAAGTCGAGGACGCCCACGAGCTACGCGCGCGCCTCGGCGAGGGAGTTCTCGCGGGAGAACGGAACGCAGTGGCAATCACGGGCTTCGACCTCGGGAACTCGCCTCGCGAGTTCACGGAGCCGCTCGGCGAGACGCTGATCCTGACGACGACGAACGGGACGAGAGCGGTGCTCGCCGCCGCGGCGAGCGCGGAGACCGTCCTCGTCGGCAGCCTCCTGAACCTCGAGGCCGTGGGGGCGGCCGCGCGTGGGGGAGAGGACGTCGAGGTCGTCTGCGCGGGCGTTCAGGGTCGCTTCACGATCGACGACGCCTACTGCGCCGGGCGGATCGCCGAGCTCCTCGGCGGCCGTCGCTCCGACGCCGCGGAGGCCGCCGTGCGCATCGCGCGCTCGTTCGCCGGCCCGCTGGAGGGACTGGGCGCGTCCGAGAATCCCGAGCACGCCGTGCTCGGCGAGGACATCGCCTGGTGCGCGCGCGAGAGCGTCCTCGACGTCGTCCCGCGGCTCTCGCGCCTGGAGGGCGCGGCCGGGGAGATCGTCGCGCAGGGCTGACTTCAGGAGGAGCTGGAAGCACCGGGGAGCTTGCCGGCACGCATCAGCTCCGCGCAGTGCGCGCACATGCAGCCGCCCTTGGGAAGAGGCTCCCAACCCCTGGGCAGCTCGCCCGCGTGGCGCCCGACCTCGGAAATCGCCGCGCCGCAGCGGCAGCGGTAGACGGCGGTGATCCGCGTCAGCGCGGAGTCCGGGGAGCTGTAGGCGACTCCCATGCCGAAAGTGTACGCCTGCGTTGACACGGTCCGGGAGGCGGCTTACGGTCTCCTGCCTATGCAGCGAGCTCTGCGGTTGCTCCTCGTCGGAGTCGTCTTCGCCGGCGCCAGCGCGGCAGCTGCGCCAGCCAAGACGGACGCGGGCGCAGTCCGGCTGCGCGTGATGACCCTCAACATCTTCTACGGCGGCGACGAGCTCGACCTGCGGACGGGCGACTGGTGCACGAAGCGGCGCGGGTGCTCGGCGGCGTTCGCCAAGGTTCTGGAGGCGATCCGGGCCTCCGGCGCCGACGTCGTCGGTCTCGAGGAAGCGGAGCACTCCACCCGCCGGATTGCCCGCGCCCTCGGCTGGTTCGCCAGCGAGCGCACCCAGGTGATCTCCCGCTACCGACTGATCGACCCGCCCGGCGGAGATGGGGTGTACGTGTACGTCGAGCTCGGGCCCGGACGCGTCGTCGCGATCGCGAACGCGCATCTACCCGCGACTCCCTACGGTCCCTACCGGGTGCGGAACGGCGCCACGCCGGATCAGCTCGACGAGCTCGAGCGCTCCGTGCGGCTGCCGGCGATCCAGGAGCACCTCGACGTCCTGCCCGGGGTCGTCGCCGAGGGAATCCCGGTCTTCCTCACCGGCGACTTCAACTCACCCTCCCATCTCGACTGGACGCCGGCCGTCGCCGCCGTGCGCCCCGACGTGCCGTACGCGTTCGACTGGCCCGTGAGCCACGCGTACGCGGACGCCGGCTTCCGGGACTCCTACCGCGATGTGCATCCCGATCCGGTCGCCCGGCCCGGCTTCACGTGGACCCCGGGCGGCCCCGAGTCCGTTCGGCGCGAGGTGCACGACCGCATCGACTGGGTTCTGCATTCCGGCCTGGCGCGGGCGGTCGAGAGCGACGTCGTCGGCGAGCGCGGCGGGCCGGACGTGGACATTTCGATCCACCCGTATCCCACCGACCATCGAGGCGTCGCCTCGACCTTCGTCGTCGGGCCGGGCGAGCCGCCTGCCTTCGCCGCCCCGGAGCGGCGCCGGCTCACGATCGGAGACATGCTGTCGGTGGTCTTCCACGGCGGCGAGCAGGTGGCGCTCGCCCGTGCCGGCGGGGGGTCGGTGTCCGCGCAGCCCACGCTCGCGGAGGACGGCACCCTGACCTTCTCGACCGCGGGGTTGGAGCGCGGCCGCTACGAGGCTCGGCTGCTCGACGAGGTCGGCGGGGTGGTCTCGCGCGCCCCGCTCTGGCTCTACCGACCGGGCGAGCGGACGAAGGTGCGAACGGTGAAACGGGTTTATGAGCGTAGGGAGCCGATCCGGGTCTCGTGGTCGAACGCGCCCGGCATGCGCTGGGACTGGGTCGCCGTCTACCGCGTGGAGCCCGGCGAGAAGACGCCCTACGCGACGCCCGGGTGCAACGCCGGCTACTGCGGCAACGGCGCCTACCTCGTCTACGTGTACACGAAGACAGCGATCGAGGGGGAGACGACTCTCGGGAGCGGACCGCTTCGTCCAGGGACGTACGAGGTGCGTTACCTCCTCGACGATGGCTACAGCTCCGTGGCGAAGTCCCAGCGATTCCGGATCGTGAGACGATCGGAGGACTGACGACCGACGAAGGGAGAGAAGGTGAGCGCCCTGGGGACGACGCACTACCGCTGGGAGGACATGCCGAAGGAGGAGCTCAAGCCGGACCTGCACCGGCGGCTCGTCAGCACGGAGCGGATGATGATCGCCCACGTCTACCTCGACGAGGGCTGCATCGTCCCGCTGCACTCGCACGAGAACGAGCAGCTCACGTACATCCTCGAGGGGACCCTGCGCTTCTGGCTGGGCGACGACGAGAGCGAGGTCGTCGACGTCCGGGCCGGCGAGGTGCTGCACCTCCCCTCCTGGCTGCCGCACAAGGCGGAGGCGCTCGAGGACACGCTCGACGTCGACATCTTCTGCCCGCCGCGCCAGGACTGGCTGGACGGGTCGGACGCGTACCTGCGGCACACGTGAACCTCGGCCTCGACGGGAAGGTCGCGCTCGTCTGCGGCGCGAGCAGGGGGCTGGGCCGGGCGATCGCGGACGAGCTGGCAGCCGAGGGCGCGTCGCTCGCGGTCTGCTCGCGGGACGCCGCGCGCCTCGACGCGGCCGCCAATGCGCTCGGCGCGTTCGCGGTCCCGGCCGACCTCGGCGTGCCGGGCGAGCCGACGCGGGTCGTCGAAGCGACTATGGAGCGGTTCGGCCGCCTCGACGTGCTCGTGACCAACACCGGCGGCCCGCCCGCAGGCACGCACGACACGCTCACGCTCGAGGCGTGGGATCGCGCCACGGCGCTCCTCCTCAGGAGCACGGTGGAGCTGACGACGGCGGCGCTCCCCGGCATGAAGGAGTGCGGCTGGGGGCGCATCCTCGCCGTCACGTCGGTCGCGGTGAAGCAGCCGGTCGACAACCTCATCCTCTCGAACAGCCTGCGCGCGGCGGTGACCGGCTTCGCCAAGACGCTCTCCCGCGAGGTCGCCGCTAACGGGATCACCGTGAACACGATCCTCCCCGGCTACACCGCGACTGAGCGCGTGACCGAGCTGAACCGCGCGAACGCCGAGCGGGAGGGCGTCCAGCCGGAGGAGATCCAGGCGCGGCTGGAGGCATCGATCCCCCTCGGCCGTCTGGCGGAGCCGCGGGAGTTCGCGGCGCTCGCGGCATTCCTGGCGTCCGAGCGCGCGAGCTACATCACCGGCGGCGCGTTCGCGGTCGACGGCGGCTGGCTGCGCGGCCTGCTCTGACGCCGGGGCATGCCGCGGCAGATTCGATACGCGGAGAGCGACGGGCTGCGGATCGCCTACGAGGTGTTCGGTGAGGGCCCGCGTGACCTCGTCCTCGTCCACGGCTGGGTGACCAACCTGGAGCTCATCTGGGAGCATGCGCGTGTCGCGAGGGCCCTCGAGCGGCTCGGATCCTTCTGCCGCGTCCTCAACTTCGACAAGCGGGGCACAGGGCTCTCTGACCGGGTGCCAGTCGACCGGCTCCCGACGCTGGAGGAGCGGATGGACGACGTTCGCGCCGTCATGGACGCCGCGAGCTGCCGCCGCGCGGTGCTCTTCGGCCACTCCGAGGGCGGGCCCATGTCTCTGCTCTTCGCCGCCGCGTACCCGGAGCGCGTGGAAGGGCTCGTTCTCTACGGGACGTTCGCCACGCGGCGGTGGCACGAGGATTACCCGTGGGCGCCGACCCCCGAGGAGCGGGAACGTCACGTGCGTGCCGTCAGGGAGGGCTGGGGCGGCATCGTGCACTTGCCGGAGCTCGCCCCGGGGGTGATGAACGACGAGGAGTTCCGCGAGTGGTGGGCGCGCTACCTACGCTCGAGCGCGAGCCCGGCCGGCGCGGCGGCGCTCACGAGCATGAACAGCGACGCCGACGTGCGCGCCGTCCTGCCGACGATCCATGTGCCGACGCTGATCGTGCACCGCACGGGCGACCGGCGCACCGACATTCGCGGCGCTCGCTGGATGGCGGAGCAGATCCCCGGCGCCCGCTTCGTGGAGCTTCCGGGAGAGGATCACCTCATCTGGGCCGACCCGGATCCGATCCTCGACCAGGTCGAGGAGTTCGTCACCGGCGTCCCTCCGGCCGCAGTGCCCGACCGCGTGCTCCTGACGGTGCTCTTCACCGACGTGGTCGCCTCGACCGAGCTGCTCGCCGAGCTCGGAGACGAGGCCTGGAGGGGCCTTCTGGATCGCCACGACGAGACGGTCCGCCGCTACCTGCAGCGCTACCGTGGCCGCGAGATCGCGACAACCGGCGACGGCTTCCTCGCGGTCTTCGACGGCCCTGCGCGCGCCGTGCGCTGCGCGCAGGCGATCGCTGACGCCGTCGTCGCGCTCGGTCTCGAGATCAGGGCGGGGATCCACACCGGTGAGGTCGAGCTACGCGGCGAGGACATCGGCGGACTCGCCGTGCACGTGGCCGCGCGGATCGCTGCGCTTGCGTCGGCAGGGGAGGTCCTGACCTCGGCGACGGTGCGGGACCTCACGTCCGGGTCGGGCATCGTCTTCGAGAGCCGTGGCGAAAGCGAGCTCAGAGGCGTCCCGGGCCGCTGGGCGCTCTACGCCGCGTCCTAGACGAGCTCGGCGAGCAACGGATCACCGCGCGCCCGCTCGAGCGCGCTCGGGTCGGCCTCCTCGGCCCGGCGCAGGTGCTCCCGCGCGGCGCCGGCGTCGCCCTCCGCCGCTGCGAGGCGCGCCGATTGGAAGTGGAAGCCGATCTCGGGGTAGCGCTCCTTACCCTCCGCGAGTGCTTGCCGCGCCTGGTCGAGCCGGCCGAGGCCGATGAGCCCCGCAGCGCGAAAGCTGTACTCCCACGCTGACGGCTCGAAGCGCGCCGCCTCGGCCCCGACCGCCAGCACGGTCGTCCCGGGCGCGGTTGCGTGGGCGACGCGGTGCTCGCCCGGCGCGAGGAGCACGAGCGTCCCGGCGGGCGCGTCGAACTCCTCGCCCTCGACGTTGAACCTGGCTGAGCCGGACACGACGGCGTACAGCTCCTGATGGGGATCGGCGTGGTCCTCGACGACGAGGTCGCCCACATTGTCCGCCCTGTAGGCGTTGATGCCGAAGGCATCCACGCCGAGCGTGTGGCGCACGGGCTTCCACTGCAGCTCGCCGCCGAGCGCCGGAAGCGACTCGATCTCGTCAAGGTGGACGCGCTTCATCGCGCCGAGTCTAGTCGGGGCATGATCCAATAGCCGCCGCATGGAGGGGATCAACGAGCGTGCGGAGCGTCTGCTCGGTCGTGAGCTCGAGCGCTTCGAGCGCGACCATCCTCGTTCGGGCGAGCTCGCGCGGCGTGCGTCGGGGTCGCTCCTCGCTGGCGTTCCAATGCACTGGATGGTCAGGTGGCCGGGCGCGTACCCCGTCTTTGCGGACGTGGCCTGGGGCGCGCGCTTCCGCGACGTCGACGGCATCGAATACGTCGACTTCTGCCTCGGCGACACCGGGGCCATGACCGGGCACTCGCCCGAGCCCGTCGTCCGCGCCGTCGCCGAGCAGGCCGCGCGCGGCATCACCCTCATGCTTCCGAGCGAGGAGGCGCTCTGGGTGGGAGAGGAGCTGGGGCGCCGCTTCGGGTTGCCTCGCTGGCAGTTCGCGCTCACCGCCACCGATGCGAACCGCTTTGCGATCCGGCTCGCGCGCCACGTCACGGGCCGACCGAAGGTGCTCGTCTTCAACTGGTGCTACCACGGTACCGTCGACGAGACCTTCGCCGCCCTGGAAGGAGACAGGGTCGTGGAGCGGGAGGGGAACCTCGGCCCGCCGGTGCCGCTGGACGAGACGACTCACGTCGTCGAGTGGAACGACGCCGAGGCGCTCCGGCGGGAGCTCGGTCGCCGCGACGTGGCCTGCGTCCTCGCGGAGCCGGCGCTCACGAACATCGGCATCGTGCCTCCGCAGCCCGGCTTCCACGACGCGCTGCGCGAGCTGACGCGCGAGACCGAGACGCTCCTGATCATCGACGAGACGCACACGCTCTGCGCAGGTCCCGGCGGCTACACCCGCGCGCACGGGCTCGAGCCGGACCTGCTCACGGTCGGCAAGGCGATCGGGAGCGGCATCCCCTCGGCAGCGTACGGCTTCTCGGCGGAGATGGCCGACCGGGTGGAGGCGGCGATCGGGCGCGACGAGTCCGACGTCGGCGGCGTCGGCGGGACGCTCGCCGCGAACGTGCTCTCGCTCGCGGCCGTCCGGGCCACGCTCGAGCATGTCCTGACCGAGGAGGCCTTCGCTCGCATGATCGCGCTCGGCGAGCGCTTCGAGCAGGGCGTCCAGAGCGTGATCGACCGCTATTCGCTGCCCTGGCACGTCACGCGCCTGGGCTGCCGCGTCGAGTATCTCTTCCGCCCGGAGCGCCCGGTCACCGGCAGCGACGCCGCCGCCGGCGGCGACCACTTGCTCGACCGGCTCATCCACCTGTACGCGCTCAACCGCGGCGTGCTTCTGACGCCGTTCCACAACATGGCGCTCATGTCGCCGGCCACCACCGAGGCCGACGTCGACCGCCACACCGAGGTCTTCGGTGAGCTCGCGGGCGAGCTCACCGGCTGATCAGCCCTTCCCGACCAAGGGCCGCCTGTGACCTAGATATCTCCTCGGCGCTCCCAGAAATATGCCTCTCGTGCTCGATGCAGGGGCCCGTCGAAGAGCGGTAGCCAGTGGCCGATGAGGGACGACCGGACTGGATCGTTGAAAAGCGCTCTGACCGCCTCGGGCGCGCTCTTGCCTTCGAACAGGAAGATGACCTCGGTCTCGGACAAGAAGACGGCGTGTCGGTCGAAGGCGGTCTCGAGCTCTTCCATGCCGAGAGCCGAGTGCTCGGCGAGAAGCGCCTCCGCTCGCCGACGACCGTCGGGTTTCAGACGAGCAGCAAGGACGAAGCGATCCACGGCGGCAAGCCTACTTCCCCCGTTTGAGGTCGGTGAACATCTCCATTGCCTTGTGTCCCTGGCTGGCGCTAGCCGTCGAATGGATCGTTTGCGAAGGGATCGTCGGGACCGCCCGGCCCGAGAAACTGGTGGCGCTTCGTTGTTCGGATCTCTTCAGCCGGGTCGTTGGCCAGGAACTCGCCTAGCCAGAGCATCCCGACGAGCATGAACAGAAACAGCAGGATGAGCGGGGCTGCGATCATTTGGGGTTCCTTTCAGGCTCGGACTGGGCGGTGCCGCACCGCGCAGGGAGAGGGCGGCGGGGCACCGGGATTCGAGTCCTCTTGTGGCTCCTCGCGGGTCAGGCGGCCACGGGCGCCGCCGCCGCCTCCAGGATCAGGTCAGCCGTCGCCTGGGGTTTCGAGACGGCGGCCGCATGGGACGCGCCCGGGATCTCGAGCGTCCGCTGCGCGCCGGCGCGCTCGGCCAGGAAGCGCTGCAGCGCCGGAGGGATGATGCGGTCCTCTTCGCCGATCACGAACCACGACGGCAGCTCGCGCCACAGGGGCCGCTCGCCGGACGGGGCGGTGAGCGCCTCCTGCGTCGCCGGCCGCTGCGTCGCCGCCATCCGCGCCGCCTGTGCCGCCGGCACGTCTGGGCAGAACAGGTCGTGGAACCGGTCCTCGAGGATGTACAGGTCGGTCGTGCCGTCGCTGCGCGGGATCGGCCGCAACGTGTCCTCGCCGAGCATGCTGCCGGGGAAGAGCCCCGCCAGCGAGAAGCAGCTCTCACCGGGATCCGGTGCGAAGCCGTTCACGTAGACGAGCCCGATGATCTCGCCGGCGTCGGCCGGGACGTTCGACATCACCGCTCCACCGTAGGAGTGGGCAACGAGCAGGACCGGCCCTTCGACCGCGCGGACGACGTCGCCGACACTGGCGGCGTCGGTGGCGAGGTTTCGGAGCGGGTTGGCCGCCGCGATGACGTGGTGCCCCGAGCTCGCGAGCGAGTCGATGACGTTGTCCCAGCTTGCCGACTCGGCGAATGCGCCGTGGACGAGAACGATGGTGGGTTTCACGAGGACCTCCTTTGGGTCGCGAGGCTTGTCTGCATGTCCCTCGTCTGGCTGAGCCAGTCCTCGAAGCGGGTCTCGGCGAGACTGGCGTCATCGCCGGGAACGAGGGTGCGCTCGTCAAGCCTCGCTCCGAAGTAGCGGGCCTCGGGATCGGCGATCATTTCGCGGGGATCGTCGCGCTCCTCGAGGCCGCGTCGGATGAACTCGTCGAGCCGGAACTGGTCTGGCCCGGCGACCTCGACGATGCCGTTCACAGGCGGCCCGACGGCCGTTCTGCCGACCGCGGCCGCGACATCGTCGGCGGCCATGGGCTGGATCAGCACCGGTGCGAGCCGCACAGTGTCGCCGTCGGTGGCAGCGTCCGCGATGCTCCTGACGAACTCGAAGAACTGCGTCGCGTGGACGATCGAGTAAGGGATCGGCGATCCCTCGATCAGCTTCTCCTGGGCGATCTTGCCGCGGAAGTAGCCGCTCTCGGAGAGGCGGTCGGTGCCCACGACCGACAAGGCGACGTGATGGCCGACTCCCGCCGCCGCTTCGGCCTCGAGGAGGTTGCGCGTCGACGTCTCGAAGAACGCAAGCACTGCCTCGTCCTCAAAGGACGGGGAGTTCGAGACGTCGACCACCACTTGCGCGCCCTCGAGGACGTCGGCCAGGCCCTCGCCCGTGAGGGTGTTGACGCCCGAATCCGGCGACGCCGGTACTGCTTCGTGTCCGTGCTCCCGAAGCTTCCCGACGAGCTTCGACCCGACTAGGCCGGTCCCGCCGATGACAACGATCCTCATCTCATCCCCTTTCGCTGGGCTGCTCGGGATCTCGACGGCGAGGATGGCCGCAGCGCGTGCCACCTCGAATCCGCCAACACGCCAGCGTGATGGCCAGTCTCTTCCAGCCGACCCGAGCCGAGCGCATCTGCAACACTTGGCGCCGGGGAGCGTCCGGTCCGATGTCGAGCACCGATCCTGGCCTCGTGTTACGCGGTCGGCGCGACGAATGCGACGCCCTGGATCGACTGCTGGAGAGCGTGCGGGCGGGTCAGAGCCAGGTGCTCGTCCTCCGCGGCGAGGCGGGGGTCGGCAAGTCGGCGTTGCTGGAGTACCTGGTGCAGAGGGCCTCCGGGTGTCTCCTCGCCCGAGCGGCCGGCGTCGAGTACGAGATGGAGCTCGCCTATGCGGGTTTGCATCAGCTCTGCGCCCCGATGCTCGATCTCCGCGACCGATTGCCCGGTCCGCAGCATGATGCGCTCGCGGCAGCGTTCGGCCTGAGCGCGGAGCCGGCTCCCGAGCGCTTCGTCGTCGGTCTCGCCGTGCTCGGTTTGCTGTCCGAGTTCGCAGAGGAACAGCCGCTCGTCTGCGTAGTCGACGACGCCCACTGGCTGGACAAGACGTCGGCGCTGGCACTCGCGTTCGTCGCCCGTCGCCTGCTCGCGGAATCGGTCGGCTTGGTGTTCGCGGTTCGTGAGCCCAGCGACCCACGGGAGTTGGCAGGTCTTCCAGAGCTCGTGGTCAGGGGGCTCGGTGAGGACGATGCCCGTGCGCTGCTGGACTCGGCGCTCCCCGGGCCCATGGACGAAGGGGTGCGTGACCGCGTCGTCGCCGAGTCACGCGGGAACCCGCTCGCGCTGCTCGAGTTGCCGCGCGGGCTGACCCCGGCCGAGCTCGCCGGCGGCTTTGGACTTCCCGATGTGATCCCCCTGGAGAATCGGATCGAGCAGAGCTTCGTGCGCAGGCTCGAGCCGCTGCCGAGCGAGACCCGACGACTGCTGCTCATGGCGGCTGCCGAGCCGGTCGGCGACGCTGCCATGCTGTGGCGCACGGCCGGTCAACTCGGGCTCGGGGCTGATGTCGCAGCGCCGGCGCAGGTCGCGGGGTTGATCGAACTCGGAGCCCGTGTCCGCTTCCGTCACCCGCTCGTGCGTTCGGCCGTCTACCGGGCGGCGACGCTGCCCGAGCGGCAGCAGGCGCATCGGGCGCTGGCTGAGGCCACCGATCCGGATGTCGATCCCGACCGCAGGGCATGGCACCGCGCGCATGCGGCCGACGCACCGGACGAGGACGTCGCCGCCGAGCTCGAGCGCTCGGCCAGTCGGGCGGCGGCACGTGGCGGCATTGCGGCGGCGGCCGCGTTTCTCGAGCGAGCCACCGAGCTGACCCCTGGCTCCGCAAGGCGGGGAGCACGCGCGCTCGCCGCAGCCCAGGCCAAGCTGGAGGCAGGCGCACCGGAAGCGGCCCACGCGCTGGCGGCGACCGCTGAGCTCACGCCGCTGGACGAGCTCCAGAGTGCGCGGCTCCAGCGGCTGCGCGCGCAGATCGCTTTCACCCTCAGGCGCGGCAGCGACGCTCCGCCGCTGCTGCTCGACGCCGCGAAGCGCCTGGTCTCGCTCGATGCCCAGCTTGCGCGCGAGACGTGCCTCGAAGCGCTGGCGGCAGCGATCTTCGCCGGCCGCGGCGTCAACGGCAGGGACGTGCTTCACGTAGTCGACGCCGCACCCCCGGCGCGGCCCGCAGCAGCGATCGACCTGCTCCTGAACGGCCTCGCCACGCGGGTCACGCAGGGTTACGCGGCAGCCGTGCCTCCCCTGCGGGAGGCACTCGAGGCGTTCCGCCACGACGATGGGGGCGGTCCGGCCACGAACCGCTGGCTCTGGCTGGCGTGCCGCGTCGCCGCGGATCTCTGGGAACACGAGATCTGGGACGAGTTGGCCGCTCGCGGCGTGCGCCGTGCGCGCGAGACCGGCGCTCTCAACGTTCTTCCCATCGCCTCCAGCTACCGCGCCGGCGTGCACGTGCACGCCGGGGAGTACGCCGAGGCGTCGGCGCTGCTGGAGGAGGCCTCCGCAATCACGCAGGCGACCCACACCGCGCTCTTGGTACAGGCCAAGCAGATGGTCGCCGCGTATCGCGGCAACGAGGTCGAAGCGTTGGAGCTGATCGAGGCGGGCCGCCGCGACGCGACCGCCAGAGGCCAGGGAATGGCGCTGAGCATGGTCGAGTGCGCGAACGCGCTGCTCTTGAACGGCCTCGGCCGCTACGAGGAGGCGCTCGCCGCAGGGGAGCGGGCGTGCGCGCAGGACGAACTGTCGCTCTACGCCCTGGCGCTCGTCGAGCTCGTCGAGGCAGCCGCGCGCAACAGGAGACCGCAGGTCGCCGCCGCGGCCCTCGAGCGCCTCGGCGAACGAACACGGGCAAGCGGCACCGAATGGGCTCTCGGGATCGAGGCCCGCTCCCGCGCCTTGGTCACCGACGGCTCCGCCGCCGAGCCGATCTACGAGGAGGCTGTGGAGCGGCTGGCCCGCGGCGACCTCGCCCCCCACCTAGCTCGAGCCCAGCTCGTGTACGGCGAATGGCTCCGCCGCGAGAACCGCCGCGTCGACGCGCGCGCACAGCTCCGGCCCGCCCACGAGACGTTCAGCCGCATCGGAGCCGGGGCGTTTGCCGAGCGCGCCCGCCGCGAGCTCCAGGCCACGGGCGAGACCGCGCGCAGGCGCACGGGCGACACCCGCGGCGTGCTCACAGCGCAGGAGGCGCAGATCGCGAGACTCGCCCATGAGGGTCTCTCCAACCCCGAGATCGGGGCGCAGTTGTTCATCAGCCCCCGAACGGTCCAGTACCACCTGCACAAGGTCTTTCGGAAGCTCGAGATCACCTCGCGCAACCAGCTCGCCCGCCTTCCTCCCAGCCGCCTCAGCCCGGCATAAGCTAGAGCCATGCAGACCGGTGAGGTGGGAATCGAGATCACGCCGATCCTCGCCGCCTCCTCGCTCGAATTGAAGCTCGCCGCTCAGCTCGACGCGCTCCTGCGCCGCACCTGCCAGATCGCCCGCGCGCTGACCGGCGCCGAGCAGGCGGCCCTCAAGCTCTGGGTCGGCGAGGACCCGTCGCAGGCGCGCAAGTACTTCAGCCTGAGCAAGAAATACGCCGCGTTCCGCGACTTCCGAGTCGACCCGAAGGGCCGCGGCCTGCACGGGATGACGATCCCACCCGGCGAGGTCGTGCGCCTAACCGAAGCCGAGGTGCTGTCGCACCCGCTCTACCACGGCTTTGGCGCGCTCGCGGACGCCCACCCGCCGATGCGGGGCTGGCTGGCCACGAGCGTCTGCGGCGACGACGGTCGAATCTACGGTCTTCTGCAGCTGAGCGACAAGAGCGGTGGGGGCGACTTCGACGAATCCGACGAGACGAACATCCACGAGCTCGCCGCTCTGATCGGCGTGACGCTCGACGCGCTACGACTGGCCGCGCAGCAGCCTGCTTAGAACTCGTCTCAAATGAAGCCTTGTGCCGTCGGGCTGCCCTGCTCGCCCCGAGAGCGGCGTCCTCGGTCGCGCCCGTAGCTCATTCGCTACGAGCGCTCCCTGCGTCCTTGCCTCGGAACGACCATCGCACCCCGACGGCGAAGCATCATTCTGAAACGAGTTCTTAGTCGGCGTCCCTGTGACTAACCACGGTAAGTGGCGGACCCTTGACAGGAGAACGTGTGTTCGTGTAGAACAGACGTTCCCATGATCGCCTGTCTCTCCATTCCGGGCTTCTCCCTCAGGGCGCCGCTCCTCCGGCGGCCCGAGCTCGAGGGAAAGCCGGTCGCGCTTGCGCCGGTGCCGGGGACGCGGCCGCTTCTCGGGTCCTGCACCCGCGCTGCCCACGAGGCCGGGGTGCGGCCGGGGATGCTGCTCTCCGAGGCGCTCGCCACCTGCCCGCGGCTCGAGCTCGTCGAGCAGGATCCGGCCGGGGCGGAGGAGGCCTGGGAGGCCGTGTTGAGGCGGCTCGAGGAGGCGGGCTTCGCGGTCGAGCCGGCCGAGCCGGGCTGCGTCTACTTCGAGACGCGCGGCGTCGAGCGGCTGGCCGGAGGGCTTGAGCAGGCGCTTCGGCGCGCGCTCGACGCGGTCGGGGAAGAGTGGGGGGCCCGCGTGGGGGCGGCCTCCAGGCGCTTCGCGGCGCTCGCGGCGGCGACCGTCGCGCCGGCCGGCCGGGCGCTCGTCATCGATGACGGCGAGGCGCACCTCTTCCTCGAGCCGCTCCCGCTCGATCTCCTGCCGCTCTCGCCGGAGCGGCGGGAGGAGCTCTCGGAGCTCGGAGTCAAGCGGCTCGGCGAGCTGGCGCGGCTGCCCAGGTCGGCGGTCGCAGACCGGCTCGGCGCGGACGGCGCAGAGGCATGGCAGCTCGCCCGGGGTGAGGGAGGCGCCGGGGTCGAGCCGCGCCGACCGCCGGCCGAGATCACCGAGACGCTCTCCTTCCCCGAGCCGGTGGCGAACGAGCTCACGCTCGCGCGGGCACTGGCGGCGCTCCTCGAGCGCCTGCTCGCCCGTCCGGAGCGGGCCGGCCGGGCCCCGCGGCAGCTCGCCCTCTCGGCGAAGCTCGTCGGCGGAGGCTCCTGGCGGCGCTCGCTGACGCTGCGCGAGCCGACGGCGGAGCCCGACCGTCTTCGGCTCGCGCTGGCCTCCAAGCTCGCGGAGCTGCCGGCGCCGACGGCGGAGCTGCGGCTCGAGCTGGGTGAGCTGACGGAGTCGGTGGGGACGCAGGCCGAGCTCGTCCACCCGCGCGGCAGCCGTCTGCGGGAGCGCCTGCGCGTGGGACTCCGGCAGGTGCGCGCGGCGGTGGGAAGCGCAGATGCAGTCTGCACCGTCGTGGAGGTCGCGCCGTGGTCGCGCATCCCGGAGACCCGGGCCATTCTCGTTCCGCGCGACGACTGAACGAGCCGCGTCCGGCGCTCGTCGCCTGCGAGGACGGCGTGCCGGCAGCGGTCGACCGGGTGCGCGTGACCGTCGTGCGGGAGGAGTGGCGGGTGGACGACCGCTGGTGGACGGAGGAGCCGGTCGAGCGACGCTACTTCGAGGCACTGCTCGAGACCGGGCGGAACGTGGTGGTCTTCCGGGACGAGGCGAGCGGCAAGTGGTTCAGGCAGAGCGCCTAGCTCGGGACGATGACATCGTGGCGCGCGAGCACGTCGCCCAGGGACTGCCGGTCGGGCGGGCCGTCCGCAGGTGTCACGGCGGCGAGGTCGCGGATGTAGTCCTCCCAGCCTCCGGGCAGGTTGAGATTGAGGAAGCGCACCGGCTCGGAGCTCCGGTTGGCGAACGTATGGAGGACGCCTGGAGGCAGGCAGGCGTACGTGCCCGGGGGCGCGTCCAGCTCCTCGTTGCCGACCTGGACCGTGAGCGTTCCCTCGAGGACGTAGAACGAGTCGAGGAGCTCGCGGTGGAAATGGAGCGGTGGCCCGCTCGTCTCCGGCTGGATCGTCGACTCGGAGAGCGAGAAGAAGCCCGCTGTCGCCTCCCGGGTCGCCTTGAACAGGGAGTTCGTCGTGCCGATCTCGAAGGCCCTGCCCTCGCCCGGCCCGAGGACTGTGCCGCCGCCAGGCTCCTGCGGCCCGTCGACGTCGACGCTGTCGAAGGCGGCGCGCTCGCGGCGGACGGCGGCGCGGAGGTAGTCGGCGAAGCCGGCATCCGGCGCATGGACGTTGAGGAAGCGGGCCCGGTCGCCGCTCGCGTTCGTGAAGGCATGGACGACGCCGGGCGGGGCGACGGCCGCGGTCCCCGCCGGGGCGTGCACGGTCTTGCGGCCGAGGGTGAGCTCGAGCTCGCCCTCGAGGACGTAGAAGGCGTCGGTGTGACGCTCGTGGTAGTGCGGGCGCGCGCCGGCGTGGCCCGGGGCGGCGTCGTACTCGACCAGGCTGAGCTCGGGCCGGTCCACCTTGATCAGGTAGGTGCTGCCCTTGCCGAGCAGCTCACCTTCTCCGGGTCCCTTGACGATCGCCTTGTCCGTCGAAGTGGTCTCCACCGGCCCGTTAACTCTAGGGGCACCCCTCTCCCACCACCCGCTTTCGAGCGTACAGCCCAAGAGCGCACGCGTGGTGCGCGGACCGTGCCGGAAGCATGACGAGGGTGTGACGAGAGCGTGGCGGAGTACGTCGAGCTCCACTGCCACTCCGCCTACTCGTTCCTCGACGGCGCCTCCCAGCCCGAGGAGCTGGTGACCCGAGCGGTCGAGCTCGGGTACGAGGCGCTCGCGCTCACCGACCACGATGGGGTCTACGGCTCGCTCGAGTTCGCCTACGCGGCGAAGGCGCTCGGGCTCCGCGCGATCACCGGCGCCGAGGCGACCCTCGCCGACGGCTCGCACGTCACGCTCCTGGTCGAGACGCCGCGCGGGTACGCGAACCTCTGCCGCCTCCTCACCGCCGCGCACGCGCACGAGCGGCTGAACCCTCGCCTCGACCCGGCGCTCCTTGCCGAGCAGAACGAGGGCCTCGTCTGCCTCTCCGGCTGTGCCCGGCACGGCCTGGCCGTCCGCGACCCGAACGCCGCCGCCCGTCTCGCCGCCGCCTTCGGCCGCGACCGCTTCTACGTCGAGCTCCAGCGACCCTACGAGCGCGGCGACATCCGCCGGAACGCCGCGCTCCGCACCCTCGCCGAGACCCTGGGCGTCCGCACCGTCGCCACGGGCGACGTGCACGCACACCACCTGCGCCGGACGCGCCTCCAGGACGTCCTCGTGGCGATCAAGAGCCGCACGTCCCTCGAGGGCTGCGAGGGCGAGCGGCGAGGGAACCGGGAGAGCGTCCTCCTCGCTCCGCACGAGGCCGCCGCCCGCTTCCCCGACGACCGCGGCGCCGTCCGAGCCACCGTCGAGCTGGCCGAGCGGCTGACCTTCGACCTCACGGACGAGCTCGGCTACCGCTATCCGGACTTCTCCGACGGCCCGACTCCCGCCGACGTCCAGCTCGCCGATGTCTGCCGGAGAGCCTTCGAGGAGCGCTACCGCCACGCGCCGCACCGGCTCCACGCCCGCGCCGCCGAGCGCCTGCGCAACGAGCTCGCGCTGATAGCCGAGCTCGGGCTGTCCGGCTTCTTCCTCCTCCACTGGGAGGTGCTGGAGCTCGCGCGCGACGTCGCCGCCGAGGTCAGGGGCCCCGGCTCGCCGCGTCACCTGCTGCCGCCGGGGCGCGGTCGCGGAAGCTCGGTCGGCTCGATCGTCTGCTACCTGACCGGGCTCTCGCACGTCGATCCCGTGGACGCAGGGCTCTCGCTCGGGCGCTTCCTCAACCGGGAGCTGAAGTCCGTCCCCGACATCGACCTCGACTTCCCGCGCGACATCCGCGAGAAGCTGATCGTCGCCGTCACCGAGCGCTACGGTCGCGAGCACTCGGCGCTCGTGGCGAGCTTCGCCACCTACCGCGCGCGCGGCGCCATTCGCGACGTCGGCAAGGCGCTCGGGCTCCCGCAGGCCGAGCTCGAGCGGCTCGCGCGCGTCTCCGACGGCTGGAACGCCCGCAAGGTGGGGGAGGAGATGGAGCACGTTCCCGGCTCCGACGCGCGCCTCGCCTCACCGCGCTGGCGCGCCTTCCGGGAGCTCTGCGGCGAGATCGCAGGCCTGCCCCGTCATCTGTCGCAGCATCCCGGCGGCATGGTCATCTCCTCCCGGCCGCTCGTCGAGCTCGTCCCCGTCGAGCCTGCGGCGATGGAGGGACGCCAGAACTGTCAGTGGGACAAGGACTCCTGCGCCGACGCCGGCTTCCTCAAGATCGACCTGCTCGGGCTGGGGATGCTCTCCGCAGTCGAGGAGTGCGTCGAGCAGATCGCCATTCTGCGCGGGAAGCCGATCGACCTCTCCCGCATCCCGCTCGACGACCCGGGCGTCTACCGGGAAATCCAGGATGCGGACACGGTCGGCCTCTTCCAGATCGAGAGCCGCGCACAGATGCAGAGCCTCCTGCGCACGCGCCCCGAGAATCTCGACGACCTCACAATCCAGGTCGCGCTCGTGCGTCCCGGGCCGATCCAGGGGAAGGCCGTGCACCCGTACATCGAGCGGCGCCAGCGCCTGCGCGAGGACCCGGGCTACGAGCCGCCCTACGACCACCCGTCGCTCGCGGAGCCGCTGCGTGACACGCTCGGCGCGATCATCTTCCAGGAGCAGGTGCTCGACGTGGCCGTGGCGCTTGCCGGCTTCACGGTGGGGGAGGCCGAGGGGCTGCGGCGGGCGATGAGCCGCAAGCGGAGCCTGGACGCGATGGAGGCCTACCGGCGACGCTTCCTCGACGGCGCGATCGCGAACGGCGCCGACCTCGAGACGGCCGAGCTCGTCTTCTCGAAGCTCTCCGGCTTCGCGTCCTTCGGCTTCCCCAAGTCACACGCGGCCGCCTTCGCGCTCCTGGCCTACCAGTCGGCCTGGCTTCGCCATCACTTCCCGGAGGAGTTCCTCTGCTCGCTCCTGAACGCGCAGCCGATGGGCTTCTACCCGCCCGCGAGCCTCGTGCGGGACGCGCAGCGGCGCGGCGTCGACGTGCTGCCGCCCGACGTGAACCGGAGCGCCGCGAAGTGCCGGCTCCAGAGCGGCGCCGTGCGCGTCGGGCTCGGCTACGTCAAGGGCCTGGGCGAGACGCCCGCCGTCGCGCTCGTGGAGGAGCGCGAGGCCCGCGGCCCCTTCGGGAGCGTCGCCGACCTCGCCCGGCGGGCGCCCCTCGACCGGCCCGCGCTGGAGGCCCTGGTGGCGAGCGGCGCCTGCGACTCCTTCGGCTGGCCCCGCCGCCAGCTCCTCTGGCGGCTCGGGCTCGCGCCGCGCTCCGTGAGCGCCGGCGCCGGCGGAACGGAGAGGCAGCTGGCGCTTCCGCTCGAGCCGACGAGCGAGATCCCGGAGCTGGCCGAGCAGACGCCCTGGGAGCGGATGCTCGCCGACTACCGCCTCACGAGCCTCTCGGTCGGGCTCCACCCGCTCGAGCTGCTGCGCCCGCACCTGCCGGGGGAGGTGCTGTCGAGCGCGGAGCTCCAGGGGGCCCGGCACGGCGCCCGGGTCGCGGTCGCCGGCCTCGCCGTCGCCAGGCAGCGGCCCGCGACCGCGAGCGGCGTCGTCTTCATGCTGATCGAGGACGAGCACGGCCAGATGAACCTGATCGTTCCGCCGCCCGTCTACGACCGCTACCGCGCGCTCGTTCGCGGCGAGCCGCTCCTGCTCGCGCGCGGCCGCTACGAGCGAGTCGACCGTAACCGCAACATCCTCGTCTCCGAGCTCGTTTCGCTCGCACCGCTCGCCCGCCGGGTCGCGGACGACGCCGAGGTGCGGAGCGCCATGCCCGCCGCTCACCACTTCGGGGGTCGCTAGGCTGGGCCGCGTGCCGCCCCGGTCGCTCTGGCTCCAGGAAGCGCTCGCCGCCGAGGACGGTGTCGCCTCGGCGCAGCTCGCCGGGCCCGTTCGGGCCGACGTCTGCATCGTCGGCGGCGGCTACACGGGTCTCTGGACCGCGCTCCGCATCGCCGACCTCGAGCCGGGCGCCTCGATCGTGCTGCTCGAGGCCGACATCTGCGGCGGCGGCCCCTCGGGGCGAAACGGCGGCTTTGCCCTCTCCTGGTGGCCGAAGGTGGAGACCTTCGTCAAACGGATGGGCGAGGAGGAGGCCTTCAGGCTCGTCCGGGTGTCCGAGACAGCCGTCGACGAGCTCGGCGAGTTCTGCGAGCGCGAGGGAATCGACGCGCACTACCGGCGCGGCGGCTGGCTCTGGACGGCGACCTCCCCCGCGCAGCTCGGCTCGTGGGACGGAGCCGTCGCGGCAGCCGCGCGAGCGGGCGAGCACCCGTTCGAGCTCCTCGACGCCGAGGAGGTGCAGCGGCGGACAGGGTCTCCCGTCCACCTCGGCGCGGCCTTCGAGGCCGGCGCGGCGACCGTGCAGCCGGCGCTGCTCGCCCGCGGGCTCCGCCGCGTCGCCGTCGAGCGGGGCGTGCGCATCTTCGAGCGCTCGCCGATGACCG
>DATIBF010000063.1:0-10066 GCA_035457655.1 Gaiellaceae bacterium | reverse complement strand
GGAGGTCCGTGAGCTCGTGGGCCTCCAGCTGGGCCTGGGCGGAGCCCCCCGACACGAGCGGATCGCGCGCGCAGGAGAGCTTCTCGAACGCATCGGTCTCCTCGACCGGGCGCAAGCACACCCGCGGGAGCTCTCCGGCGGCGAGCAGCAGCGAGTCGCGATCTGCGCCGCGCTCGCCCACCGCCCGCGCCTCCTCCTCGCCGACGAGCCGACGGGCGAGCTTGATGCCGCGAACGCCCGCGTCGTCTACGAGGCGATCGCGGAGCTCGCCCGCGCCGGCGGGACGACCACAGTGCTGGTGAGCCACGATCCGGAGTCCGCCACCGTGGCCGACCGGATCGTCCGCGTCCGCGACGGGCGCGTCAGCGAGGAGGCCGCCCTGGCGGACGGCACCGACGAGGCGATCGTCGTCGGCCGCGGCGGCTGGCTGCGGCTCTCGGAGGAGCTGCTGCGGCGAACGGGCATCCGCTCGCACGCGACCGCGCACTTGCACGAGCACGGGCTCCTCCTGCAAGCCGTGCCGGGCACGGCAGCGCCCCTCGAGCCCGCTGGGGAAGATGCGGTCGCGGAGCCGTCGGGCGAGGACACGGTGGTCGCCGAGGCCGTCAGACTCTCGCGGACGTACGGCGAGGGTGCGGCAGTCGCGCCTGCGCTGGTCGAGCTCGACGCAACCTTCCGCGGGGGTCGGCTCACCGCCGTGACCGGGCCCTCGGGCTCCGGGAAGACCACCCTCCTTCGCCTCCTCGCCGGTCTGGACAGCCCCTCGAGCGGCGAGGCGCGCGTGCTCGGGGAGACGGTGTCGGCGCTCGACCGGGACGCGCGCGCGCGCTTTCGGGCCGCGCACGTCGCCCTCGTCAGCCAGGAGACCGGACTCGTCCCGTTCCTGACCGCCGCCGAGAACGTCGAGCTCGCCCTTTCGCTCCGGGGCCTCGACGAGGACGAGGCGAGAGCGCGGGCGAGCGAGTCGCTCGCAGCCGTTGGCCTCGCGGGGACGGCCGATCGCCGCGTGTCGGACCTCTCCAGCGGCCAGGGCGAGCGGGCGGCCGTCGCCCGCGCCCTCGCGGGGCACCCGTCGCTCCTGCTCGCGGACGAGCCGACCGCGCGGCTCGACCAGGCGAACGCGCTCGCCGTCGCACGACTGCTCCTCGGCCTCGCCCGCGAGACCGGCGCCGCAGTCGTCTGCGCGACCCACGACCCACTGCTCATCGAGCACGCCGACGAGCGCGTCGACCTCGAGGCCCACCGCCGCGCTGCCGCCAGGCCGGCCTTTCTCTAACGCTCGAGCCGCGCGGCCTCGCGGGCGAGAACCTCGAGCAGCCGGTCGACCTCGTCGAGGTGGCTCCGGTAGTGGAGGATCGCGAGCCGAAGCGTGTACGAGCCGTCCAGCTCGGTCGCGGAGACGACGACCGAGCCGTCGGCCAGGACCGCTTCCAGGAGGAGTCGGTTGAACGCGTTCGCATCCCCCCGGCGGGGCACGTAGCGGAAGGTGACGACGGAGAGGTCGGGTTCCGGCCCGACCGCCCAGCTGGGCAGCTCGGCCAGGCGGGCGTGCGCATACCGAGCGAGCAGGAGCTTCTCCTCGAGCGCGGCCCGAAAGGGCGCGAGGCCGAAGAGCTTGAGCGGAAGCCAGAGACGCGGCCCGCGGAACGGCCGGCTCAGCTCGACGGAGAGGTCGGACGCGGAGAACGTGCCCCCGGCTTCGCGGGCATCGCGGAGGTAGCCGGCGCCATACCGGTGCGCCTCCGCGAGCTGGTGCTCGTCACGAACGATCAGGGCGCCGGATCCGAACGGCAAGAAGAGGCCCTTGTGCGGATCCATCGTGACGGATCGCGAGCGCTCGATCCCGACCAGGATCCGGCGCCCGTGCTCGGTGAGGAGGAAGAAGCCGCCGTAGGCGGCGTCGACCTGGAGCCAGAGGTCGTACGCGTCGGCGACGTCCGCGACGGCGGAGAGCGGGTCGACGGCGCCCGTGTCCGTCGTCCCGGCCGTGGCGACCACGAGCCACGGCCGCAGGCCGGCGGCGAGGTCTGCCTCGACCGCGGTCTCGAGCGCGTCGGGGTGCATGCGCCAGCGGTCGTCGATCGGGACCCGGCGGACGACTGCCTCGGAAAGCCCTGAGATGCGGAGCGCCTTGTCGACGCAGTGGTGCGTCTGGCTCGTCAGGTAGACGACGCTTCGCGTCACGTCCGCGGAGGAGATCCCCATCACATCGCGCGCCGTGACGATGCCCTCGAGGTTGGCGATGCTCGCGCCCGACGTCAGGTCGCCGCCGGCGCTCTCGGAATAGCCCACGAGCCCGGCCATCCAGCGGACGAGCGACCGCTCCATCAGCGAGGCGGCGGGAGCGGCGAAGTGGACGCCCGCGTAGCAGTTGCCGACGTCGGCGAGCAGGTCGCCCAGCGCCGCGGGAAAGAGCCCTCCGCCGGGGATGTAGGCGAAATGCCGGCCGGAAGCCTGGTGAATGCCGGGCTGCTCGACGTCCTTGATGGTCGCAAGCGCGGTAGAGAGCGGCGCCGGTGTCTCGGCGAGCTCGAAGACGGCGGGATCGATGGGCTCGCCCGCAGCGTAGGCCGGGCCGTGCTCGAGCTCGGCGAGGTCGCCGAGGACGTGCGCTCCCACCGCACCCCAGAGGTCCTCACGCTCCTCGGGCCCGGGATCGAGTCCCCTGGCTGAAGCCTCCAGGCCTCCGAGCGCCTCGCGCAGGGCCGCCGGGCCGCCGTTGCCTTCGCTCATGCAGGGCGACTATAGGGACCTGGAGCTAGCCGGCCGCCGCGGCCTTCCGCTCGACCGCGAGCAGCGTGCGCGCGCCGCCGGCGGCCTTCGCCCGGTAGGCGGCGAGGTCGGCCGAGCGGTAGACGTTCTCGGCCGAGGACTGGAGCGGCGTCACGCGCGCGATGCCTCCGGAGAAGCTGTACTGGCCTTGTCCGATCTGCGCGAGCGTCTCCTGCGCCCGCTCGGCGACCTTGACGGCGTCCTCGGCGCTCGAGCCGGGCAGGATGATCCCGAACTCGTCCCCGCCGAGGCGGCAGGCGACGTCCGTCGCCCGGATGGTCGCCCGCAACGCGTCGGCCAGCGTCCGCAGGGCCTGGTCGCCGGCGACATGGCCGCTGACGTCGTTGATGCGCTTGAGCCCGTCCAGGTCGACGATCAGGAGCGACAGATCCTCGCCGGCCCGCAGGCTGCGCGCGACGGCTGCCTCGAGCTGCTCCTCGAAGAGCCGTCGGTTGTAGAGGCCTGTAAGGGTGTCGCGCGCGGCCGTCTCCTGTAGCTCGGAGAAGAGGACGGCGTTCCGGATCGCGATGGCGACGATGTCGCAGAGAGCGCGGCAGAACTCGACGTCGGCATCGTCCCAGACCCGGTCCTGGTCGTCGACGATTTCCATGAGGCCGATCGTGTCGCCGCGGGCGACGAGCGGCAGCATCAGGAGCGACTTCTGTCCCTGGCGCTCGAGGATCGCTCGCTCGGCGGGATCGTCCTCGGGATTGTCGACGCGAATCTGCACGGCCTGCTGCGTGTCGAGCACGTGGCGCGTCGCCGGGTAGTCCGAGAGGTGGTAGACCTGGCCGCCGCTCACGGTGATCTCGTCCCTGCCTTCCCGGTACTCGACGAGCATGACGAGCTCGCCGCGCGCGGGGTCGTAGGTCGAGAGCTCGGCCGCCGTCGCGCCCGTCAGCCGGGCCGCGTGGGTCGCGAACTCGCGCAGGACCTCGCGCAGGTCGAGGCTGGACGAGAGCGCCCGCGAGAGGTCGAGGAGCGCCTGCAGGCGTCGGGCTTGGGCCATCGGTAAGGAATCGGCTTTCAGCGGGCGCCGCTTGAGGGCACGTCCAGCCTGCTCCAACGCCTCTCGTCAGGCTTGATCAGGAGGCTGAGGAGCAGGTTGACGATCGAGACGATGATCGCCGCGAGAAGCGTCGACCAGAAGCTTCCGGTCTCGAAGCTCGGGACGATCCAGTCGGTGAGGTAGAGCATGAACGTGTTGATGAGGATGAGCGCCAGCCCGAGGGTGAGGATGACGGCCGGGAGCGCCAGCAGGACCACGATCGGCCGCACCAGCCAGTTCGCGAGCGTGAACACGAGCGCGGCGACGAAGAGCACCCAGAAGTCGTTTCCGTACTCCATCCCCGGCACGATCCACCCCGCCACGAAGAGGGCGACGATGTTTGAGAGCCACGAGATGAGCAGCGCCATCCACATGCCGTGATGGTGACAGATCCGCGCTGCCGGCCGCAGCAGGCCATACAGCCGGTACGGCGAAGAGCGCTGCATGGCGACGGTCGACGAACGCACGCCCGCCTTTCCGGTGGCGGGCTTCGATGCGCTCCCACCTCCGGCCATGGCCGCCCGGGCAGAGGAGGTCGGCTCGGCGAAGGCCTCGTTGGCAGCTTCGAAGCTGCTCGTGCTGGCCGTTCTTGCAGGCGCCTTCATCGCCATGGGGGCGGTATTCGCCACGACCACGACCGCCGGCTCGGGGGATCTCGCGTTCGGCGTCGGCCGCCTCCTCGCCGGCCTGACCTTCTCGCTCGGGCTCATCCTCGTCGTCGTCGCCGGCGCGGAGCTCTTCACAGGGAACAACCTCGTCGTGATGGCGTGGGCGGGGCGCCGCGTCTCCACCAGCCGTCTCCTCTGGACGTGGTTGCTGGTCTACGTTGGAAACTTCGTGGGCGCGCTCGCCTCGGCTGTCCTCGTCTTCCTCTCCGGGCAGTACGAGCTCGGGAACGGCGCCGTCGGCGAGCAGGCGCTCGCGATCGCGGCCGCCAAGACGGATCTCGACTTCGGCCGGGCCATCCTGCTGGGCGCGCTCTGCAACGCGCTCGTCTGCCTCGCCGTCTGGCTGACGTACAGCGCGCGCTCCACCGCCGACAAGATCCTTGCGGTCATCCCGCCGATCGCAGCGTTCGTCGCAGCGGGCTTCGAGCACAGCGTCGCCAACATGTACTTCATCCCGGCGGGCCTTCTGATCAAGACGGACGACGCGTGGCTCGCCGGCCTCGACCAGGCGCCCGACCTCTCAGGCCTGACCTGGACCGGCTTCCTGTTCGACAACCTCGTCCCGGTGACGATCGGGAACATCATCGGCGGGACGATCATGGTCGGCGCCCTGTACTGGTTCGTCTACCTCCGAAGCGACCGCTGAACGGCGCGTACCGGGGATGAAGCGCTCGTCCGTCAGCCAGAGGCCGGTCACTGCGAGCCCCGACCCGACCAGAGCGGTGACACACGCAGCGGGCCCCGGCACGGCGAGCTCGAAGAACTCGCGCAGCGAGGGCACGGCGAGGACGACGGCGTAGAGACCGAGGAGCGCTGCGCAGAGCATGGTCACCGCTGCGCCGCGGAGCCGCGTGGAGGCTTCGAGCACGCTGATGAGGTAGAGCCCGACGAGGATGAGGACGGACGTCGCCACCGTGCGCGCCTCGACGAGATCGAGCTCGAGGATGTAGGAGGCGAACAGGTAGCTCGAGAGGACGCCGAGGCCGGCCGCCGCGCCGGCGGGCACGGCGAACTCCCCGACGTCGCGCAGGAAGCTGGTCCGCGGGAGCCGGCCCGAGCTGGGGGCGAGCGCGAGGAAGAAGCCGGGGATCCCTACCGCGAGCGACGCCGCCAGCGTCAGGTGGCGTGGAAGGAGCGGATAGGCCAGCGGAGTCAACCCGATCGAGAGGATGAGGAAGGCAGCGAAGGCCGACTTCGTGACGAAGAGCTTCGCCACCCGTTGGAGGTTTCGGAGGATCCGGCGGCCTTCGTCGACCATGCTCGGCACCGCCGAGAACTCACCCCGGACGAGGACGAGATCGGCGACGCTCTTCGCGATCTGGGCGCCCGTTCCCTGCGCGATCGCGAGCCGGGCGGCCTTCAACGCCGGGACGTCGTTGACGCCGTCCCCCACCATTGCGACGTACCGGCCCGCGGCGGTCAACGCCTCGACGACGCGCTTCTTCCCCTCCGGCGAGATCCGCCCGACGACGGCGGTGTCGAGAGCCAGCGTGCGCAGCTCGTCTTCGTCCTCGGGAAGCTCTCGCCCGTCCACGGGCCGGCCGGCGTGGATGCCTGCGTCCGCAGCGATGGCCGCCACGGTGTCCGGGGCGTCGCCCGAAATCACCTTGAGCTCGACACCCTGCTCCCGGAAGAAGGCGACCGTCGCCTCCGCGTCCTGTCGCAGCTGCTCCGCGATGACCACGAGCCCAAGCGGCTCGAGCCCGGGTGGAGGGTCGAGCGGATCCGGCTCGTCGCCGAGCCCGGCGGCTCTCCCGAACGCGAGGACCCTCCTTCCCCGCCGGGCCTCTTCATCCGCGCGGCCTGCGAGCCGTCCGAGCGGAAAGCGTTCCGGCGCTCCGAGGACGTACGTCGTCCCGCCCAGCGTGACCGCGCTCCAACCTCGGCGCGAGGCGAACGGGACATGGCGCTCTGCGACCTCCGGGGGCGCCTCGCGCGCCGCCGCAATCGCCGCGAGGGTCGTGTTCCGGCTCGGCGAGCTCGCCGCGAAGCGGGCGAGCGTCGGTGCGAGCTCCCCCTCGTCGACGCCGGCCGCCGGAAGCAGCTCGACCACCCGCAGCGTCCCCTCGGTGAGCGTGCCGGTCTTGTCGAGGCAGACCACGTCGACCGCAGCGAGCGACTCGATCGCGTTCAGCTGCTGCACGAGCGCTCCGCGCCGGGCCATGCGCAACGCGGCGACCGCGTACGTGAGGCTGGTAAGGAGGATCAGGCCCTCGGGGACGAGGCTGACGACCGCCGCAACCGAGCGGGGAACCGCCTCGTCGACGCTCACGTCGAGCCGCCAGAGCGCGAACCCGAGCAGGATCCCGAGGGGGACCATCACCGCGACGAGAACGAGGAGCAGCCGGTTGAGCGCTCGCTCGAGGGGCGAGCGAGGGTGGCGGAAGGCGCGCGCCTCGCCGGCGATGCGCTCGGCGTAGCTCTCGCGCCCGACCGCGGTGACGACGTAGGCGCCGGCGCCCTCGACCGCGAAGGAGCCGGAGCGAACCTCGTCCCCGGCGACGCGCGAGACCGTATCCGACTCTCCGGTCAGGATCGACTCGTCGAGCCGAAGCCCGCTGGCCGCCTCCAGGCGGCCGTCGGCGACGAGCTGGTCGCCCGCCTCGACGCGCACGAGGTCGCCGACGACGACGTCGGAGACGCCGAGATGCTCGGGCTCCCCGTCGCGCACGACCGTCGCCGTGGGGGCGACGAGGGCGGCCAGCCGGTCGAGCGCGCGCTTGGCGCGCGCCTCCTGCGTGATCCCGATGGTCGAGTTCGCGACGAGGACGCCCAGGAAGAGGGCGTCACGCCAGTCGCCGTAGACGAGCGTGAGCGCTCCGAAGACGGCCAGGATCAGGTTGAAGACCGTGAAGACGTTGGCCCGGACGATGCTCGCGTAGGAGCGGCTCGTCGCCGGAGGCTCGACCGGCCCGCGCTCGGCGAGTCGGCGTGCCGCCTCGGCGCGGCTGAGGCCCGTCGCCGGGGCCCTGGACCCGGCGACTTTCGTCGAGCTAGCGACTTCCGTCGTCGATCTCCACCGGTCGGGGCACGCCGTGCAGCTTAGGGGCTGAGATCACGAGGACGCCTCCGGTGAAGATCGCGTGCACGCGCCCTGCGTCGGCCGACTCGGGCAGCGGCAACAGGAACTCGAAGGTGGAGTCGGAGCCGGGCTTCCTGAGATCGGGCCCGCTCACGCGCACGACGCGGTCGACCACCTGAACCTCGAGGTCGCGCTCGCCCAGGCCGGGGGCCTCGACCTCGACCCGGTACTCGTCGGGCCCGTCGTCGACGTGCGCCGTCGGCTCCAATTCGGCCGCGGCGCGAAGGTTCTGCTCGGCGGCCGGATCCCGCGTCACGAATGGAGCTCCGGCATCACCCGAAGGACGACTCGCTCGCCCCGCGGCTGGATCTCGACGACGTCGGCGATCGGCACGTAGACCGTGCGCAAGGTGAAGAGCCCCTCTCGCACCACCAGAGCCGTCGGCTCGTCGTCCTCGTCGGTCAGCACGGCCTCCACGATACCCAGGCGACCATCGGGCGAGTCCACCCGAAAGCCCTCGCAGTGACCGAGCCAGTAGCCGTGCGACCAGTAGGTCACGTCGGTGTCGGCATGTGTCGTCATCTCACAGCCTCCTTCCTCACTGCCTGCAGTCTCGACCCGTTGCCGTGAGCGGCCATCGTGGAGGCAGCTGAAACGAGTTGCGGGTTTGCCGCAACGCTGCTTGTCGCGCCGGGCCTCGCGGTGTATGACTCTGGCGAGGAGGGGCGTGGAGAGGTCAAAGGTGCTCGCCGCTGTTGCCGGCGCGATAGGGCTCGGGGCCGTCGGCGCCGCCGGCGCGTCCACGATCGCCTACACGAGCCTGAGCGCCTCCTCGTCCCACGTCTGGGTGATGCGCGGCGACGGGAGCGAGAAGGACCGCCTCACCGGCGGCGCTGTCGTCGACCTGGCGCCGTCGCTCTCACCGGCCGGCACGCGCCTCGCCTTCGTGCGGCGGCAAGGCGGAGACAGCGACGACCTCTTCCGCATCGCCGTCGGCGGGTCAGGCCTCGTGAGGCTCTCCAGGACTCAGGCTGCCGAGGCCGATCCCACGTGGTCTCCGCAGGGCGGCCTGATCGCGTTCTCGGCGGGCCGGGCGGTCGGCTCGTCCGAGCTCTTCGTGATCGAGCCGGACGGAACCGATCGCCTGCGACTGACGGACAACCGCGTGGACGACCTCGATCCGAACTGGGCGCCGAGCGGCACCCGGTTGGTCTTCACGCGCCACGTCCGCGGGCGGAACGCGGAGATCTACGTGATCGGCGCGGACGGGACCGGCCGGAGGCGCCTGACGAACCGCGCCGGCGCCGACGACAGCCCCGACTGGTCGTCGACCGGGTGGATCGCGTATGTCAGGCGCGTCGCAAGCGGCAGCGAGCTCCGCCTCGTCCGTCCGAACGGGACGGACAACCACCGGATCGTGCGCGCCAATCGCGAGATCAGCGCGCCGACCTGGTCGCCGAACGGCGCGCTGCTCGTCTTCGAGCTCTGGGACGGGAACGACACGGAGCTCTTCCGGGTCTCGGCGATCGGCACCAACCTGTTCCGCCTGACGCGGAACGCCGTGCCCGACTTCGGCCCGGCGTTCGCGCCGCAGGGCGGGAGAATCGCCTTCACGCGCGTCTCGGGCGGCGGCAACGACGTGTGGACGATGCTCCCCAACGGCTCCGACAAGGACCGCCTCACGAGTGCCGATGCCCACGAGGCCGTCTCGGACTGGGGCGCCGGGCCGTAAAAGCACTTCGAGGTGGCCGAGGCACCGGTTCACCCTTTCGGGTCAGGACCGTCGACCGTGGGCACCCGATGCTCAGCCCGTGGGTCGCCGATGTTCCTGCTGAAGATTCTCGGTGCCGCCGCGCTTGCCGGGCTCGCCATCTGGTCCGGCTCCAAGCTCATCGACATCGACCGAAGGCACGACCTGTCCGCGGTCTCGAGGTCCACCGAGAGCAGGCTCAACGAGGTCAGCAGGGTGCTTCGACAGGCGACCGCCAACGTTGAGGGCGCGGGCAAGTCCCGGGCCGAGACTGCCTGGGAACAGCAGGTAAACGGCGTGTGCTCCCGCCAGTCGGAGGCACTCAGAAAGCTGGGCACGCCGACCACCGTGAACGAGATCGCCGCCTACCTGGGAAGGGCTCTCCCCATCGTGCGTCGCCACCACGCCCAGCTCGGATCCCTGCCACCGCCGGACGCCCTGGCCGGCCAGGCGAGCAGGGCGGGACGCGCCCTCCTGAAGCAGGAGGCCCTGCTGGCGGAGGTGCGCGCGGCAGCGCGGCGGGGGAACACGGCCGGGACGCTGACTCGGATCGAGCAGCTTCGCTCGCTCGCGAGAACGGCCAACCCGAAGCTGATCAGGCTCGGCCTGACGGAGTGCGCGCTCTCCTCCCCGGGAATCCCCCTCTAACGCACGGCCCGCAGGACGCCAAGTCGTGCTGCTTCGGAGCCGGATTGCGCCGGCCGCCCTCCGCTACTGGATTCCTTCTCGGAGGCGGCCGGTGCGATTACTCGTCGTCCCGTCCGCGTGGACGGTCATCGTTCCGATGATCTGCGGCGTGCCGGCGA
>DATIBF010000062.1:0-62290 GCA_035457655.1 Gaiellaceae bacterium | reverse complement strand
ACCGTCGTCGTCATAACCTGCCCGGACGCGCTCGGGCTGGCGACGCCGACCGCCGTCATGGTCGGGACCGGGCTCGGGGCGCAGCGGGGGATCCTCTTCAAGAGCGCGATCGCGCTCGAGCAGGCGGCCTCGCTCGACACGGTCGTCCTGGACAAGACGGGCACGCTCACGCGGGGCGAGCCCGAGGTCGTCGACCTCGTAGCGGACGGCCTGCCCGAGGAGGATCTGCTCCGGCTCGTGGCGGCGGTCGAGCGGGAGAGCGAGCACCCGCTCGCCGAGGCGATCGTCAGAGCCGCAGAAGAGCGGAGGCTCGAGCCGCCACGGGCCGAGCGCTTCGAGGCGGTCGCCGGGCACGGCGCAACCGCCGTCGTCGAAGGTCGGCGCCTGCTGGTCGGCAATCGCCGCCTGCTCGAAAGGGAGGGCGTCTCGCTCGACGGTCTCGTCGCCCGCGCGCAGGAGATGGCAGGCGCCGGTCGGACGGTCGTGCACGTGGCGGCGGACGGGAGGCCGGCCGGTCTGATCGCTATTGCCGACGCTCCCAGGGAGACGGCCGCCGAGGCGGTCGAGGCGCTCGAAGAGTTGGGCGTCCGCCCGGTCATGCTCACCGGCGACAATCGTCAGACCGCCGAGCGCATCGCCGCCGCGCTCGGGCTCGAGGAGGTGATGGCCGAGGTTCTCCCGGGGGACAAGGCGGCCAAGGTCGCCGAGCTGCAGGCCGAGGGCCGCAAGGTGGCGATGGTCGGCGACGGAGTCAACGACGCGCCTGCGCTCGCCCAGGCCGACGTCGGGATCGCGATCGGCGCAGGCACGGACGTTGCGATCGAGACCGCCGACGTCGTCCTCATGCGCTCGGATCCGCTCGACGTCGCCACCGCCGTCACGATCGGACGCGGGACGGTTCGAAAGATGCGCCAGAACCTCGGCTGGGCGATCGGCTATAACTCGCTCGCGCTGCCCATCGCGGCCGGTGTCTTTGAGCCGTGGGGGCTGGTGTTGCGCCCGGAGATCGCCGCGATCTCGATGTCGGGCTCGAGCGTCCTCGTCGCCGTCAACGCGCTCGCGCTCAAGCGGCTTCGGCTCGGAAACTCGGGCAGATTCGAAGCACGCCCGATGGTGTCCGGCGCGGCCGACGCCGACGTCTGTTAGCCTCCCGCGCTTCATTACAGCAGCCAAGCCACGCCGTCCGAGTCCGGGCTCCGGCCTCGCCGCTGCCAAGGTGAGTCTCTCGCGCTACGGGGGCGGTCTCTCGAGGCGATCGTGGAGAGGGGGTTTCTGTGAGCGCATGTCTACTGCTCGAACGCCCGCAACGCGATCTCGGCTCTGACGAGCTGTGGGCCCGCTCGCTCGCCCGCTCTCGACAGCGGCGGTCGAGGGTCACGGCCGATGGGCCCGCGCGCCGCAGTCTCGTATCGGCTGCCTTCGCCGATCTCGACGGACCGCCTCTGGGGCAAAGGCCGGAGCGCGTTCGTCCGGACCGAGATCTGGCCGATCCGGAGCTCTGGGACGTCTCGCTTGCACGTGTGCGCGCCAAGCGTCGCGCGGCCGAGCCGGGCCTCCTCCCGCAGGCGAGAGTCGCGGGAGCCTCGCTCCTGGTGGCCGCCGTGGCCGCCGCACTTCCCGTCCAGGGCGGAGCTCACAGCAGGGCTCGAACCTCCGGAGCCACGCGCGCCCACGTCGAGCTCCTCCGCTTCGGAAGCCGTGGCTCGGCAGTCGCCGAGGTCCAGCGTGCTCTCGGCATTCACGCCGACGGCATCTTCGGGCCGCGCACTCGCGCAGCCGTGCGGACCTTTCAGAAACGACACGGCCTCGTAGTTGACGGGATCGTCGGCCCGCAGACGCGGGCGGCCCTCGCACGGACCCGAAGCGGCGGCCAGAGCAGCTCGCTCCTCAGGATGGGGAGCCGAGGCGCGGCGGTCGAGGCTCTCCAGCGGGCGCTCGGCATTCCGGCCGACGGCATCTTCGGGCCACAGACGCGGAGTGCGGTCCGCGCCTTCCAGGCCGAGCACGGACTGACCGTGGACGGGATCGCCGGGCCGCAGACATTGGGCGCCTTGAAGAGCCATCGGGTGGGCGACGGCTCCGCTTCCACAGGCGGAGGCTCCGCGTCGAAGAGGCGCGGATCGTCTTCCACCACGCCCGTCCGGAGCGTCGACCGGCGGCTGTGGGCGGAACTTGCGCTCGCGCGCAGAATGGGTCTAAGGCTCGTGTCTGCGTACCGCCCGGGCTCCAGATTCCCAAGTGGGAAGCGATCCGACCACGGGTACTACCCGTCGAGGGCGATCGACGTCGCCGGATCGGCGAGGAGCATGCGCCGCTACGCCCGTGCGGTCGCCGGCATGCCAGGCGTCGACATCGTCATCCACTCGCCCGTCGGGATCTGGCAGGCAGGCGTCGGCTGGTTCGAGATCCACAGCTCGACCACGCGCCGCGAGCACTACGACCACGTGCACGTGGACACCTTCTGATGTTGAGCCGGATGGAGGCACGAGGAGGGCCGGCTGTCGCCGGCCCTCCTCGATTTGGGGCAAACGCCTACGGGCCCGTGTATCGGAAGATGTAGAGGCCGTAGTCTCGGTCGCTGGCAAGGACGATCCGGTCGCCGTTCTCGTCCTCGGCCAACGCGACACCCCAGAAGTCGTTGCCGCCCTGGTCGATGAAGGCTCCGACCTCGTCGATGCCGGTGTCGTCGTAGGAGGCCACCCGGAATCCGGCCGCGTACCAGGAGAAGTACGCCAGCTGGCCGTCGTCGGCAGCGGGACCGCCCTCATTCGGGTCGCCCCGTGGAGCTTCGACCTCGTGCACGGTCAGGTCGCCGAACCCGGAGGTGAAGTCCGGATCGAGCTGCTCCTCGAGGCAGAGCTCGTCGATCTCGGTGAGCGAGCCGCCGTCGACCAGCCTGACGCATCCCCATCCGTCGAACTCGGACTGAGCCTCGATGTCGGGACCGAGGGTCCCGGGAGTGGGCTCGTTCGGTGCCGGCACTGGGTAGGGGAAGGTGTAGTCCGGCGTCGTCCCGAAGGCGAGGTGCATGAACCGGTGCCCCACGCACAGGCCGGCAGCGGTCCCTGCGACCGGGCTCCCCTGGCTCCCGCACAGGAAGGCGTCAGGGAGCTCACCCGCATTCGAGCCGAGGTGGTGGTTGGCCACGAGCACGACGTCGTAGCCGGCGGCTTCTCCGGCCGCGATCTTGTCGGAGAAGAAGCACGCGTCGTGAGCGGGGTGGTTTGCGTCACCGACCGGTCCCCGCTGGAAGACGATGATCTTCTCCTCACCGGGGTCGACCGCCGGGGGCGCCGGGACAGCGTCGTCGGGGCACCCGTAGCCGCCGAACACCATTGGGCCGTTCACCATCCCGCCGGGGAAGCTCGCCACCTGCTTGGTGAAGGAGAACTCACCCGCGTCGAACTTCTGCCCGGTCAGCGGGCCCGACGTGACCGTGATGGGCTGGCGGAAGGGGCTCGAGTCCTCGTCGGTGCCGAGGAAGAGGCTTCCGTCGGCGTTCCACTCGCCCTGGTGTGCGTTCCCTTCCGGCGGACAGGCAGTGGGGACCTGCGCATCACAAGCCGGGTAATCGAAGTCGCCCACGATCGTGGGGTTCTCCGCATCGGTGACGTCGACGTCGATCCAGCCGGCGTCCCAGTCCGACACCATCAGGTGCCATGAGTCGTCGGGGAACTGGAGGACGTCGAAGTCGTGCGACGTCTTCTCGCTCCCGTAGGCGTTGACGTTCACCCCGGGCAGATCCGTCTCGGCGATCAGCTCGGGGTTCCGCGGGTCGGTGATCTCGAAGATGTCGACGTCCTCGAGCTCCTCGTTGTCGATCGCCGCGACGTAAGCGTCGCCGTTGCCCGCGTCCCAGGCGATCGCGCTGTGTGACTCGTTCGCCCGGTTCCCGTAGATGTCGAAGTCACCGAACGCCTCGACCAGCAGCTTGGGGGACTCCGGGTCGTTGATGTCCCAGATCGTGATGCCGCCGGGCATCTGTTTCGCGCTGGGCATGGTGCGGCACCACTCGTTGCTGACCACGAGGATGTCCCCCGTGTACTCAGTGGTGTCGATGCGGAGGGCCTGGAGCCCCTCGGTGACGTAGCCGCTGCCGCTGCTGTTTATGAAGCGGACCTTCTCAGGAGCACCGGGGTTGCTGATGTCGACGACGTTGACGCCACCCGAAGCGCACTTCGCGCCCCAGTCGCCGACATAGGCGTACCACTTGCCGTCGGGCGCCTGGAGCGCAGAAACGTCGCTGACGTCATCCGCTGCGTTCGTCAGCTTCAGCTTGCCGACCAGGTCGACGTTCTCCTGGACGGGCGGCAGGTGCCCTCCGACGCCACCATGCTGATGTGTGTGGTGCGAGTAGTAGAAATCCGCGTCGTTACCACTTGTGGGCGGGCTCGTCTGGGCCGGGGCGCTCGGCCCGAGCACCGCGGCTGCCACGAAGGCGATCACGACGGTCGGTATGAGCCATTGCTTCACGTGCATCATCTTCTCTCCCATCGGTGTTGAGCGTTCGACACCCGCTCCACGGCCTTGAGCGGCGCTGTTCACAACCCATTTGATTGGCGCGGGCATCACCCCCTGTGGTCTGGGTTCTGGTCTCGACCAAGAGAACGCCAGCGGGGGCGGCGGAGAGGGGAACAGCGCCGCCCCCGCGCCTCGTCGAAGCACCCGTATCCCGGGAAACAGGGGAGTCGGTGCCCCGGAGGTGGCCATCGTCAGTCGAGGAACTCCCACGCCTGCGAACCTCAGGAATTCGAGCTCTCTCGCGTGGCCGCTGCGGGGCCGCCACGCATGGGTCGGCTCGAATGCTGAGAGCCGCATCAAGCGTCAAGTAGTCCCTCCTTTCGATGCTGACGAGCGAAGTTAGGCGCCCTTAGGGCGCACTAACTCCCTCTCAACGCCGAAGCGGGAAGGAACTAGGTTCCTCTGAGAGGAAGTGCTTGGCGACTGAAGACGCCGGGTCTGGCGCCGGCCGGCCCTCTTCCTCGGTCTTGCGTGAGGGCCTTGGCTTGTCACCGACGAGAGGCAAGACCACCAGCCCCGCGAGTACGACGACCGCGCAGATGAACGCCGCCTCATGTACGAACTCGTCAGAGACAGGGTGCAGACCGATCAGCAGAACGAGCAGGACGAGAAGGAGCGCCACCCATGGGCCAAGCCAGCGAGTGGCAAGACCTCGTTCGAGCAACCCCCTAGCTCGAATCACGGTGCGACGGTAGCGCGTTATGCCCCAGCTGTCCACCCGTGGCGCAAGTCACGCCGAGCCCATGGCCCTGTGCCAGAGTATTCTCCAGCCTGGGGTGAGAGCCGCTTCGACGGACGGGACCAAACGACTGGTCGCCTCGGAAGCCCGCCGAGGCGAGCGTCCCTCTAAGCGTTGGTTCGTGGTCCAGGGGGCTACGCTTGTCCTCGCGGCCGCCGCGACTGTCTTGGTGTTTCTCACGCGCGACCCTTCCTCGCCCGAGAGCTCGCGTTCGCCTCCATCGGCCACCCAAGGGGTTCCCGAGGCGGCGGACTATCACGCCGTCCTTGTCGACGAGGACAACCCGCTGCGTGTGCTCATCGGAACTCACGAAGGTGTCTTCGAATCGTCCAACGGTGGGCAGACCTGGCAGCGAACCACGCTGACCGGCGTCGATGCGATGAGCCTGGACTCAGCAGCGGACTTGACCGTCTGGGCTTCTGGTCATGGCGTTCTCTCGGTGAGCGTGGACGGTGGACAGACGTGGAGGTCGGTGGTTCCTCGCGGGCTCCCCAGCCTGGACATCCATGCCTTTGCGGTGGACCCCATCGACTCGCAAAGGCTTTACGCGGCAGTTGCGGGTCGCGGCCTCTTTCGCTCTAAAGATGGGGGAGTCAGCTTCGTCCGAGTCTCGAGGGATATCGGAGGCGACGTCGTCAGCCTTGCTCTCACGGAGAGCGGTGAGCTGATCGCGAGCGACTCGACACGCGGGCTTCTCCTGACCCTAGATGGCGGGAGAAGCTGGGAACCACTGATGTCGACCCCCCTTTCCAGTCTGGCCGTCAATCCAGCGAACTCGGGGACGGTCCTCGGCGGCGGTCCAGGAGTACTGCTCTCCTGGGACGGTGGACGATCGTTCCAGGAGGTACTCGACCTTCCGGACGGCGCGAGCTCCGTAGCCTGGGCACCGAGCAACGCAGACGTCGCTTATGCCCTGGGCTTCGACGGCGTGCTCTATCGGACCGTCGACCGCGGACAGAACTGGCAGCGCGCAACCTGAGGAATGGCGGTGGCGGCCGCGAGGCTGCGGGCGGTCTACACTCAGCCGCGTGCGGGCGCGAGTCGACGACGTGAGCCGCAGATATGCGCATGAACTCCGGCAGGCCGCGGCGCTGGGCGGTCTCGCAGTTCTCCTGGCGGGAGTCGTGGCCTCGATGGACACGCTCATGGTGGGGTCGATCGGCATCGCCCCCGCGGCTCTTCTCATGGTGGGTGGAGCCGCTCTTGCGCTTCGCGTTGCCCACGCTCCGCGCTCGATCTGGGTAGGTGGCCTCAAGGGCGATCTCTTCTTTCTCGGGATTGTTCTCGCTCTAGGCGGCCTTATCCAGATGCTCCACACGTTGGGCGTTCTCTTCGGCGACGCGCCGCATCTCGGCGTCGCAGCGACCCTCGCGACCGGGGCGGTTTGGCTTCTGGCCGGTAACTCAGGGCGCTTCAAGATTGAAGCGCGCGTGGTAGCAGCGCTTCAACTTGTTGGGAGTCTGATGGTCTTTGCCGCCTGCAGTGCGTTCGTCGCCGTCGGACTCGGAGATCCCCATGGACAACTCGCGTCGGTCTCGATGATCCTGCTGGCTTGCGCCGGTCTAGCTCTCGTGTGGGCGGGCACGCGGACCCCTGCAGTCGGCTGGCAGCGGCTCTAACGGATCGCCCTGGGCCGTCCCCTACGCAGTTATCCGCGAGGCTCGTCTTCCAGCCGCCGTCTTGGTGAGAATCCTCTGGGTATGGTGTCGCCAGGGTGTCGAGGAGGCGGTGGCTGCCAACGCCGCCTTCTCCACCTGACACGTGCTAGACCCGCGGAACCTGCGCCTCTCGGACAGAGGCTGACGTCCATCGCTTCGAGCGAGTGACTAGAGGACGCGGCGGGCGCCGACGAAACCGGACGAGTAGTAGCCCGTGATCGACGAGATCTTCACGACGTCGCCCGTATGCGGCGAGTGGATGAACTGGTTGCCGCCGATGTAGATGCCGTTGTGCCCGAGGCTGTTGAAGAAGACGATGTCGCCCGGCTGAAGTTCTGAGCGGGACACGGCGACCCCCACCGTGTACTGGGCAGACACCACACGTGGTAGCGAGACGCCGACCCGCGAATACACGTACATCACGAACCCGGAGCAGTCGAACCCGGTGCTCGGCGACGAGCCGCCCCACAGGTACGGAATGCCCAGGTATTGCATGGCTATCCCGACGACACCCCCGTACTTCGAAGGCGGAGCCAGCCCACCGCCTCCGCCGCCCCCACCGGACGACTGCGCGTCGAGGCGGGCCTGGGCCGCGGCTTCGAGGCGCTCCTGGCGCCTGCGCTCCGCGGCCCTCATCTCCGCGATCTGATCCTTGATCGAGGCCAGCAACTCTTGGCGCTCAGCAAGCGTCGACTCGATCTCCTGGCGCTTGGCCGCGCGCTCCGCGACCACCTGCTCTTGCCGCTCCCGCGCCTTTTCGAGCTCGGCCTCGCGCCGCTCGATCTCGTCGCGGAACTTGCGCACCTCCTCGAGGATTTGCGCGTCCTGATCGCTGACCCGAGCCGCCGTCTCTATCCCGTCGAGGATCTCGTCAAGGCTGGACGAGCCCAGGATGATCTCAACTAGATCAGGGTTGCCGTTCTGGTAAAGCTGGACGAGCCGAGCTTCCAGCGTGCCCTGGGCGGCGCCAAGGTTCGAACGCGCGATCGTCAGCCGTCTCTCGTTGAGTTTCTGCGCGGCGACGACCTGGTCCAGCTCCACCTCCGCTGCGTTGTAGGCCTCGATGACATGCTCGAGGCTCGAATCGAGCCCCTGGATCTGGGCAAGAACCTGCCTGGCCTCCGCCTCCTTCGACTCGATCTCTGGAGGCGCCGGGACCGCCGGCCCCGCCAGCGGCAAGACAGTAAGACCGACGAGCAGAAGTAGGAGGGCGGATCGTTTACTTGGTCTGATGCGAAAACCCTGCCGAAGTTCGCTGCGCGTGTGCACGACGCCAGGCCAGGTGCTTGGGCGAAGGCGGCATGCTAACAGCAACCGCGGATGACCGGCGGAGAATCACCTACGTCCCTGTCACCGCGTCACCTGTGGTTGCGCCGGCGTCCGCTACTCGTCGTGCTTGCGCTGCCCGTATCGAGTCATACCTCGCGGCTTGTACACCGCTAGCGTCGTCGCCACATGCAACAAGAGCAGGGCGGCGCCAGCGTGAAGCACGGGGAATGGGCTCCGTAGCCCGCTGAGATCGCCGCTGGGCGGTGTTGTCTCTGCCGCGATGGCTCGCAGGGAGCCCAGGGTCTGCACGTACAGCAGCAAGACGATTGTCGCGACGACGTTGATTACAGGCTTCGCCAGGGATCCGGCCGGCATTCGTCTTAGCATCGCTCCCTGACCTGTCTCACACCGCGACCGCGCTCTAGAATTGTTCGGGGCCGGGCAGGGTGTGCACCCAGGTCGGGTCATAACCGCCCGGCCCTTATCCCGGTTCGGAAACGGAAGCGGTAGGCGCCGGCGCTCAGGGCAGCCGCTCGGCCCGGAACCGAATCTTGCCCCGTTGTATGACGCTCCAACTCTGCCGAAGGACGGGGCGCTGAGTTTACGCTATGTGCCTCCTAGCTCCGTCAAACCAGAGGCAAACCACGGGAGAGCGGGGAACGCATCCCGGAGAGCAAAAGCATCGGCGCCCGGGCCGAATCTTGCCCGCGCTGCATGATGCTGAAGCTCAGGACAAGGCCCAAGCGTGCGGTCGAGTTTCTAGCCTGAACCGGTCGGAGGTTGGCCTGGGTAGCTCTCGCCGTGCACTCCAGTAAGGCTGCGCGGCCAATAAGCCGCCCTCGCCCCGGAAGACGAGGGCGGCCCACATTGGGAAACGGGCTGGGAGACCCCGGGGGGACCCCTGCCCGATGCCGATCGTACAGCAGCCCGGCCGCTTGTGATTTAGCCGCCAGCGGACACAAGCGGTTGATTAGCAGCGCTAAGTTAGGCAGGGTGGGTGGACGAAGGCGGCCTGCCTCGTCTATATTCGCGCCGCTTGGGTGGAGATGGGGTCTTTGGGGGCTATGTACTGCGGTGTCCACCCACGCCGCGGACGGGAGGGTTGAAATGAGGAGACGGATCCTCACCTGGTTGGTGGCCGTCGGGGCGCTGGCGCTTGTTGCCGTGAGTCCGGCGGCCGGCACACAAGGCGCCGGGTTTCAGGCTCAGGCGCAGACCTTGGCCGCCGATCCGAACTTCAAGGTGATCGGCGACGACGTCGCGGATTCGCCGGCCGAGATTCACGCTATGTACGGCATGCAGCATGGCGGGCCAGGCGACCACCTGCCTGGCTCGAGCGAGAATGTGACGCTGCTCGGCCAGGTGGATATTGAAGGCGCTGCGCCGGACCGTGTAGCCGACGTGGCCGCCTGGGGCAACTACGCCTACCTTGCGGTTCGTGACCCGGAGGGCTGCACGGACGCCGGCTTCGCGGTCATCGACATTTCGGATCCGACCGCTCCCGTGCAGGTCGGCTTCATCGATTGGACGGACGGTTCGTTCCCCGGCGAGGGTGCCCAGGTCATCGAGCTGAGAACGGAATTCTTCACTGGGCCAGTACTTCTCGGAAACAACGAGGTGTGCGACCCGGAGACGGGGAACGGCGGGCTCACATTGTGGGACGTCACCGATCCCCTCAACCCGCAACAGCTCGTCGACCACGCCGGTGACCCCGACTTCGGCGACGCGGGCGGCCCGTACCAGTTCAACGACATCCACAGTGTTTTTGGCTGGCAGCAGCAGCGGCGGGCTTACGCCGTGATGACCGACAACTTCGAGTTCGAAGACATCGACATCATGGACATCACCGATCCGCGCAATCCGACGCTCGTGGCTGAGATCGACGCCAACGACTTCGGGGTCGCTCGGGAGGGCGTGGTGTCCCACGGCAACTTCCAGGGGTCGTTCCTGCACGACATGGTTGTGAAGAGGATCGGCCGTACCTGGACGCTGCTCGTTTCCTATTGGGATGGCGGCTGGGTTCAGTTCAACGTGAACGATCCGGCGAACCCCGAGTACATGATCGACTCGGACTATCCGCTGCCCGACACGCTCTTCCCGAACTTCCAGTTCCCGGAGGGCAACGCCCACCAGGCTGAATTTACGCGGAACAACCGCTGGCTCATCGGGACGGACGAGGACTTCTCCCCGTTCCGGCTCCTCAACGACGAGTTCGCCGTCACCAGCGGCCCGAATGCCGGCAACTACCCCGGCGGTGAGTTCGGCTGGACGGTGCCGATCGCCAGCTACCCGGACGGGCAGGTCAACGGCCCGACCATCTACGGCGGCTACGGCTGTCCGGACATCAGCGTCGACGGAACCGACAACCCGCCTCCGTTCGATCTGCCGGTGCCGCCGGCATCAAGCCTGCCGGCCGACCCAGGCGAGGAGAAGGTTCTCATCCTCCAGCGAGGGCAGTGCTTCTTCTCGGAGAAGGTCGAGACCGCCCAGAACGCAGGCTACGACGCCGTCATTATCGGCAACCACCACGCGGGCTCCGGGAACGGAGCGGATCCCGACGCCAGCCTGTGCGGGAGCCAGGGCCACGTCTTCACGCCAACGATCGCCGCGGCCTGTACCGGCCATCGTGCCTTCCACCTGATCCTTGGCACCACGCCGAACTACGATCCGCCGGGGCCTCCGCACGCTGATGACCCGGCGATCGGAACACTCGGCGCGGACGTCCTCCTCGCCTCGGAATTCGACGGCTGGGGCTACGTCCGGCTGCTCGACCGCGAGACGATGGAGCAGGTCGACGCCTACGCGATCGACGAGGCCCTCGACCCGGCCTTCGCAACCGGGTTCGGCGCCCTCTCGGTGCACGAGGTGGCGGTCGACCCATTCAAGCGCAACATCGCCTACCTCTCCTACTACTCAGGCGGGATGCGCGTCATCCAATACGGGCCGGAGGGACTGGAAGAACTCGGCCACTATGTAGACGAGGACGGCAACGACTTCTGGGGCGTCCAGGTGCACAAGCTGCGCCAACTCAAGAAACCAACCGTGATCCTCGAAAGTGACCGCGACAGCGGCCTCTGGATCTTCCAGTATCAGCGCCCCTAAGGGCCTAAGCGGTTCAAGTGAGGGGCCGGCAACCGCCGGCCCCTCACCTTTGTAAGAAGGGACCCAGGCGGGCACGGTGCGTCCAGACGCCCATTCGGTAGCAGCCCACTTGTCGCCCCGATCGCCACTGTAGGAACGCAGCGCCCACCCAAAGATTTACGCGCTCGAGCGCCCCCTCGATGGCGCGGAGGACTGCCACGACGACCGGACGTTACTGGATGCGCCGGAACGATTGGGACAAATGCCGAGGATTTCTCTGCCCGGTGGGCCTCTAGTGCCCACTCCGTGCCCAAACGTCTCGGAACAGCCTCACGGAGCCATGAGGGCCCCCGGTCCGGAACGGTCGCAACGCCAGAAGTGAAGCCACCTCCCGCCACTTCTCGCCACGTCGCACCGAGCCGCGTGACTTCACTCGTAATGGAGGGGTCCCTGGTTCGAGTCCAGGCGTCGGCTCTCTGTCTTTGGCAGTGTCGCGACCCTCCGCCTTGCTTCATCGAGCAGGTCGTCGGGTACGTGAACCTCCAGTGCCTTCCTGGTTGGGAGTTTGGGGGCGCCGCCGACGTCGATCGGCGCTGCCGTTCTTGGTGAGACAGCGGGAACCGCGGCAAGGGGCTGCGGTCCGCACCACAGATCTGACTAATCCGTCCGCCGTGTGTCCGTGCGCTCTCAAACAGACAACACGAGCCTCAATTGACCCTCTGTTGCCTTGTGATGATTGACACCGCGTCGGCAGCGGGTGGATACTCGCGCCGGTCAGCCTTGGTCGGCGCTCGCGTCGGGCGGCCCGGGAGTGTCGTTAGAGGAGGAGGATCATGACGAGGATCAGGCGTGTGGGTGCGATCGTCTTCGCCCTGTGCGCGCTCGCGGCGTCGGTAGCGCCGGCCGCGTTCGCCGATCCGGGCGGTGGCCCCGGCAGCAACCACGGGTGTCCCGGACACCAGCCGCCGCCTCCGCCGGGCGGCGGATGCGGCCACTAACACGTTGCCGGATTGAGAGCCCCGTGCCTTGGACGGTGCGGGGCTCCGCTCTTCCCTCCAGCCCGGGGCTATCGCGTCGAGTAGCTCAGCGCGCGCTGCGAGGTCAACGCGGGTACGCCGATGACCGTGTTGCCGCGCGGTGCGGGATTGCCTGCGCGCCCTTGCTCGAGATGTGCGCCAGTCAGAGTGATCGCCGCAGGCGTTGTCTACGAGGTCACCAGAATGCGGTCTTGCGTTGCCTAGGCTGACACAACCGATTTGGGTCGAGATTCAAGCTTCTCGATCAGAGACCGCTTGATCAAGCGTTTTCTGAGCGGTAGGCGGAGGGGGAGGGATTCGAACCCTCGATCCGCCTAACGACGGATAACGGTTTTCGAGACCGCCGCATTCGTCCGCTCTGCCACCCCTCCGGCGGGTCTGGTGCGAGCGTTCTGCGGAGCGGAGAAGGAGGGATTCGAACCCTCGAGGGAGGTAATCACCCCCCTAACGCCTTAGCAGGGCGCCGCCTTCAGCCACTCGGCCACTTCTCCGTGCCGGGCCATGGTACCAGGGTGCTCCCGGCCCCAAACGCGACGAAGCCCGCCTCGGTTTGGATAGGAGCCGCATGACCGAGACGGGTCTTCGCCAGACGCCGGGGGATATGTGAGGGGAGCCGGCTCACGGATCATGCCTGCCGCCCGCCGGAAGGCCGTCCCCTTGAAGGGGGATTCGGCACGTCTGCTGAACCAAGAGGGTATGGCGAAATGACGGGCTGTGCCGTCGGGCCGCGCTGCTCGCCCCGAGGACGGCGTCCTCGGTCGCGCCCGTAGCTCACTCGCTACGAGCGCTCCCTGCGTCCTTGCCTCGGAACGACCATCGCACCCCGACGACGAGCGACAATCCGCCATACCCTCCTAGGCCGGATGCGCATCGGCCGTCGCGACGTCGCGCTCACGAACCTCGAGAAGATCTACTTCCCCGAGCCGGGGCTGACGAAGGGCGATCTCGTCGCGTACTACCTCGATCTCGCGCCGTGCGTGCTCAACCACGTCCAGCGCCGGCCCATGCAGATGAAGCGCTACCCGCACGGCGTCGAGGGCGAGTTCTTCTACCAGAAGCGCGTGCCGGAGCCGCACCCGGACTGGCTCGAGACCGTCCACGTCCTCTTCGGGCGCAGCGGCCGCACCGCAGACTTCCCCGTCGTCACCGACGCGGCCAGCCTCGCCTGGATCGTCAACCTCGGCTGCATCGAGCTCCACACGTGGCACGCCCGGGTGACGGACGTCGAGCGCCCCGACTACCTCCTCATCGACCTCGACCCGAGCGTGGGCAACCCCTGGGAGCTCGTCCCCGAGATCGCCATGGTTGTGAAGGAGGTCATGGACGAGCTCGGGCTCGCCGGCTGCCCCAAGACGTCCGGCGCGACGGGCTTCCACATCCTCGCCCCGATCAAGCCCGAGCTCCGCTTCTCCGAGGTGCGGCGCTTCGCCAAGGCGCTGGCCCAGGAGGTCGAGCGCCGGATCGGCGACCAGGACGTCGCGACGACGACGTGGAAGGTGGCCGACCGGCGCGGCGTCTTCGTCGACTTCGGCCAGAACGCCAGGGATCGGACGATCGCGTCCGCCTACTCGATTCGGCCGACGCCGGATGCCCGCGCCTCGGCGCCCCTGCGCTGGGACGAGGTGCCGGGCGTCGACCCGGCGGCGTTCACGATGCAGACGATGCGCGCCCGGGTCGCCGAGATCGGCGACCTCACGAAGGGCATGTGGCGGCGCAAGGTCAGCTTGAGGGCGCGCTTCGGGCAGCTCGGCCTAGAAGCCCCGGAACGGTAGGGTCGCCCTTCTTCGGGCGCGGGCGAACCTGGGCGACCGTGCACTGCTCCGGATCCTTGTCGGGGCGGAAGCGCAGAAAGCGGGAGTTGTGGCGGAAGCGGCCCTTCTGCCATTTGTCGTAGCGGACCTCGACGACGAGCTCGGGCGGCACCGGGCTCCACTCGAGGTCGGCTTTCGGCTTCCAGCGGCTCGGGGCGCCGCGCGGCCTCCGCTCGGGGTTCGGGCCGAGCAGGGGCTCGACGCGCTCGAGGATCTCCGCGCGCTTCTTCCCGGTAGCGGGCGCCGAGCCGACCGGGATGAGCTTGCCCTTGTCGTAGAGGCCGAGGAACAGGCTGGCCATGCCGGTGCCCTTCTCGCTCCAGGTCACGCCCATGACGACGCAGTCGGCAGTCTTCTCGCCCTTGACCTTCTGCACCGCCTCCCGTGAGCCCGGCAGGTACGGCTGGCCGAGGCGCTTGGCGATGACGCCGTCGAACCCTGCCACCTCGAGGCGCTCGAGCCAGCGGGCGGCCTCCTTCTCGTCACGCGTCGACGGCGAGACGTCGAACGGCAGCGTCTCCACCTTCGCCCGGCGCTCCTCGAAGGGCCTGCCGTGGAAGTCCTCGCCGTCCCACAGCAGGACGTCGAAGCAGACGAACTGCGCGGGGATCTCCGCCGAGAGCTTCTGCACCCGGCTCTCGGCGGGGTGGAGGCGCATCTGCAGCGCGTCGAAGTCGAGCCCCCCGTCGCGCACGACCACGATCTCGCCGTCGACCGCGGAGCGCGGAGGCAGGAGCTCCGCGAGGGACGCCAGCTCGGGGAAGTAGCGGAGGAGCGGGCGGGCGTTCCGGCTCCAGAGGTGGAAGTCGCCGTCGAGGTTCTCGGCGATGCCGCGGAACCCGTCCCACTTGGGCTCGAACTGCCAGCCCTTCCCCTCCGGCAGCGCGTCGACGAGCTCCGCCTCCATCGGTGGGAAGGGAAGATTTCTGGGAGGCGCAACCTCTACGGCCATGTCGCGCGTCTAACGGTAACGAGATGCGACGGGTGGTGATCACGGGAATGGGCGCCGTCACGCCCCTGGGGAACGACCTCCGCACGACCTGGAGCCGGCTGCTCGCAGGCGAGAGCGGCGTCGACCGCATCCAGGCATTCGACCCGAGCCCGTTCCCGGTGCAGATCGCCGCCGAGGTGAAGGACGACTACGACCCGACCGGCGCCGCGCATCCGAAGGAGGTGCGCAAGCTCGACCGCAACGTGCTCTTTGCCCTGAGTGCGGCCAAGGAGGCCCTGGGAGACGCGGGACTGAACGGATTCGACCCCGAGCGGGTCGGCGTCGTCGTCGGCAACTGCATCGGCGGCTTCAACGAGCTCATGCGCCAGCACGACGTGCTGCGGGATCGCGGGCCCGACCGCGTCTCGCCGACGTTCCTGGCCAACGTGCTAGTCGACTCGGCGAGCGGGCAGATCGCCATCGAATTCGGCCTCCGCGGGCCTAACTACGCGGTCGTCTCCGCCTGCGCCACCGGTTCGCACGCGATCGGCGAGGCCGCGGAGCTGGTGCGGCACGGTGACGCGGACGCGATCATCGCCGGCGGCACCGAGGGGTGCATCCACCCGCTCATCCTCGCCGGCTTCTGCACGATGCGCGGGCTCGCAACCGGCAACGGCGACCCACCCCGCGCAGCCCGCCCGTTCGACGCCACGCGCGAGGGCTTCGTCATGGGCGAGGGCGCGGCGGTCGTCGTCCTGGAGGAGCTCGAGGACGCGCGCGCGCGAGGCGCGACGATCTACGCGGAGGTGCTCGGCTACGGCGCCTCCAACGACGCCCACCACATGCTCCAGCCGGACCCCGAGTCGGGCGGGGTCGTGGCGATGATGCGCGCCGCGTTCCAGCGCGCGGGCGTCTCGCCCGACCAGGTCGACTACATCAACGCGCACGGGACCGGGACGCCGCTCGGCGACCTCGCCGAGACGCAGGCGATCAAGGAGGTCTTCGGAGACCACGCGTACGACATCGCGATCTCGTCCACGAAGTCGATGCTCGGGCACATGTTCGGCGCGGCCGGGGCGATCGAGGCGGTGGCCTGCGCGCTCGCCATTCACGAGGGGACGATCCCGCCGACCATCAACTACGAGCACCCGGATCCGGAGCTCGACCTCGACTACGTCCCCAACGAGGCCCGTGCCCGCGAGGTGCGCGTCGCGCTCTCGAACGCCATGGGCCTGGGCGGCCACAACGGCTGCGTCCTCCTCGGCCGGGTCGAATAGCGACACGGCTCTTCCCTTTCGGCTCAAGAAGCTTCATGATTCTGCCGAGACGGGGGGTGTGGCCGTGCGGCTTTCTCTTGCTGTAACACTCGCGCTCACGCTGATCGGTGCGTCCACCGCGGGCGCGCGGACGCTTGCCGGCGACGGCGGGCTCCAGCGAGTCACGGACGGCGTGCGAGCCGACGCGAAGTTCGTTCCCGGGGAAGTCGTCGTCCAGTTCCGCTCCGACGTGTCCGCGTCGGCGCGCGGGCAGACGCTCGCCGTGCGCGGCGGGCACGCCGTGCGCGCGCTCGGCCGGCCGGGCCTGGTGCTCGTCCGCCTCCGCGGCGGCGCGTCCGTAGCCGGGACGGTCGCCGCCCTCGAGCGCGACCCCGACGTAGCCTTCGCCGAGCCGAACTACCTCTACCGGCTCACGCAGACGATCCCGAACGACCCGGACTTCGGCCTGCTCTGGGGCCTGCACCAGGACCCGGGCGACCACGACATCGACGCGCCGGAGGCGTGGAGCGTCCAGACGGGCACAGACGTGATGGTGGCGGTGATCGACAGCGGCGTCGCCTACGACCACCCGGACCTGGACGACAACATCTGGGTCAACGACGATCCCCCCGGTGGCGGCGACCAAGACGGGAACGGCAGGATCGACGACACGAACGGCTGGGACTTCGTCCAGAACGACAACACGCCGCTCGACTTCAACGGCCACGGCACCCACGTCGCCGGGACGATCGGCGCCGAGGGGAACAACGGCGCCGGGATCGCAGGCGTGAACTGGGACGTCCAGATCATGCCCATCCGGGCCGGCGACGCCTACGGCAGCCTCACGAACGCGCACGTCGCCGCTGCCGTCAACTACGCCTGCCGCAACGGCGCCGCCATCGTCAACGGCAGCTTCGGCGGCCCGGGCAAGGCGATGGCGATCTCGAACGCGGTCACGTCGAACGCCTGCAAGGACACGCTGTTCGTCTTTGCCGCCGGCAACGAGGGCCGCGTCCTCAACAACAACACGAACGCCACGAACGCCTACCCCTGCGAGTACCACCGGCCTTCCCCGCACGGTGTAGGTGCGAAGAACGTCATCTGCGTCGCTGCCTCGAACATGAGCGACGGGATCGCCGGCTTCTCGAACCGCGGCAAGTCGGCAGTTCACCTCGCCGCGCCGGGAGTGAACATCTACAGCTCGTTTCCGGAGTGGTCGCCCGTCTTCTCGGACGACCTCGAGGGCGGCTTCACCAACTGGGCGGAGGGCCTGGGTCAGAGCTTTCCGAACACCGCGAGCACCGGACCCTGGCAGCGGACGAGCGAGCTCGCCAGCTCCGGGTCCTTCAGCATGACCGACTCCCCCGGCGGGCAGTACCAGAACAACCAGAACTACACGATCAGGAACAATGCGACCCTGAACCTCACCGGCCGGGTCGGCTGCGGTGTGGACTACGCCCTCGAGCTCGTGATGCTCGACTTCAACCCGAGCACCGGCACGGTGTTCGACTGGTTCGCGTTCGAGCGCGCGACCGGGTCCGGCGGCCCCTGGACGGAGATGTCGTTCTACTTCGGCAGCTCGAATGGGAGCTTCGTGCCCCTGACCGACGACCTGTCCGCCTTCGACGGCTCGGCGAACGCCTACTTCCGCTTCCTCGTCCACACCGACGGCTCGGATCGCTACGGAGGCGCCCACGTTGACGACGTCGTCGTCCGGTGCCTGGCGGCCGGCGGCGAGGACTACGCCGAGCACGACGGGACCTCGATGGCGACGCCGCACGTCGCCGGCGTGGCCGCCCTCCTCCTGGCCCAGAAGCCGGCGATGAGCCTCGCGAAGCTGAAGAACGCGATCCTCAAGGGCGTCGACAAGCGGTCGGGGCTCTCGGACCGCGTCTCGACCGGCGGCCGGCTCAACGCCGACCGCTCGCTCGAGATCGCGATGGACAACGTCGCCCCGGACACGACGATCACCGCCCGTCCGCCGAATCGGACCCGCGCCGACAAGGCGAAGTTCAAGTTCACGTCGAACGAAGCCGGCGCCACCTTCCAGTGCCGGCACATGAACGGCCCCTGGCAGTCCTGCTCGTCGCCGAAGGTCTACAAGAACCTGAACCGCGGCCGGCACAGGTTCGAGGTCCGCGCGGTCGACCGGAACCTCAACGTCGACCCGACGCCCGCGGTCGACACCTGGCGCATCCGCCGCTAGGCGAGCTCGCGGGTCAGGTCGGCGATCGACTCCAGAACGACGTCCGCCTCGGTAAGGGCATCTGCGGCGGGCGGGTAGCGCAGGTTCGGGATCGCGATCGTTCGCATGCCGGCGGCTTTCGCGCTCAGGATCCCGTTCTCGGAGTCCTCCACCGCGGCGCAGCGCTCGGCTGGGACGCCGAGTCGGCGGGCGGCCTCGAGGTAGACGTCGGGGGCCGGCTTCCCGCGGGGCACCTCCTCGGAGGAGACGGTCGCGCGGAACAGGCGGCCGAGGCCCGAGACCTCGAGCACGAAGTCGATCAGCCCGCGGTTCGAGGATGAGGCGAGCCCGAGCGGCCAGCGGGCGGCGAGCCGCTCGACCGCCTCGACCGCGCCCGGGATCAGGGGCAGGCGCTCCCGGTAGACGATCTCCATGCGGCGGACGACCTCCGCGTTGATCTCCTCCGGGGACTCGGCAAGCCCGATCACGTCGTGCATGTAGCGCGACCACTCCGGCGAGCTCATGCCCATCATGTCCCGCGACGCCTCGTCGTGCCAGCGGCCGCCCCGCTCCTCGGCGAGGTCCTGCCTCACCTCGTCCCAGACGTGCTCGGAGTCGACGAGGATTCCGTCGAGGTCGAAGACGACCGCCTCGATCACACCGATGCGTACCCCTGGCCGACGTGGACGAGAGCCGGGGCCGACCGCCCGGCTTCGACCGAGACGACGCCGCCGACGAACAGCGTGTGGTCCCCCGTCTCGTGCTCGTCGACGATCCGCGCCTCGATCCAGCCGAGCGCACCGTCGAGGAGCGGCGCGAGCGCCCCGTCGTGCCAGTCGATGCCGTGCCAGTGCGCGAGCGGCGGGACCCCGCGCGCGAAGTGCTGGGCGACCGCTTCCTGGTCGCCGGCCAGGAGGCTGAGCCCGAAGCCGCCCGCGGCCCGCAACAGCTCGTGCATTGCGGCGTGGCGGCTCACCGAAACGCCCACGAGGGGCGGCTCGAGCGAGTGCGAGAGCACCGTCCCGACGGTCAGCCCGAGGCGCTCCCCGTCGGCGTCCACGGTCAGGACGGCCACCCCGGCCGGGAAGCCGCGCAGGAGCGAGCGGAGCTCGTCTCCGACGGCGTCGGACCGGCCTCGCACGCGCTGGATCGTATTGCATCGCCTCGGCGCAGATGCGAGGCTGAAGGCCGTGCCGAACATCCGGCAGATCGAGGTCGACGAGGCGACCGGCCCGCTCGCGGACGAGTACGCGGCGGCGATCGCCCGCGCCGGGAAGGTGTTCAACATCGTCAAGGCGATGTGCCTGAACCCGCTCGTCCTCAACCGCTCGATGGAGCTCTACAAGGCGATCATGTTCGGCCCCTCGGAGCTTTCCCGGGCAGAGCGCGAGCTCCTCGCCACCGTCGTCTCGACGGCGAACGATTGCCACTACTGACTGCGCGCGCACGCCGACGACCTCCGTGCCGAGGGCGCACCCGACGAGCTGGCAGAGCACGCGGAGCACGACTACCGGCAGGCCGACCTCGAGCCGCAGGTGCGGGCGCTCTGCGACTACGCGATCAAGCTCACGGCGAGGCCGGCCGAGGTGGGCAGGGAGGACGCCGACCTCCTGCGCAGCCACGGCTGGAGTGACGTCGCGATACACGACGCGATCCAGGTCGTCTCCTACTTCAACTACGTCAACCGCGTCGCCGAAGGCGTAGGCATCGAGGGCGAGCCGGAGTGGAACGCACGTTGACTTGAGGAGAGCCTGACGAAACGTAGCCTGTGCCGCCGGGCCGCGCTGCTCGCCCCGAGAGCTGCGTCCTCAGTCGCGCCCGTAGCCTCCGGCTACGAACGCTCCCTGCGTCCTTGTCTCGGAACGACCATCGCACCCCGGCGACGAGCGACGTTCCGCCAAGCCCTCCTGACCCGAAGCTAGGCTCCGGTCGCCATGAACATCGTCCTCCTCGGGGCCGGGCAGGTCGGCGCGACCATCGTCGAGGCGCTGCACGAGGACCACGAGGTCACCGTCATCGACCTCGACGCCGCGCGGCTGCAGGCGCTCTCCTATCGGTACGACGTTCGCACCGTCAGGGGGAACGGGGCGACCCGGCGGGTCCTCCAGGACGCCGGCGTGAAGCACGCCGACCTCATGATCGCCTGCACGTCGCGGGACGAGATCAACCTCGTGGCCGGCACGCTGGTGAAGAAGCTCTCCGAGGCACAGACAATCGTCCGCACGTCGAACCCCGAGTACATCGAGGCCTGGCAGGAGCGCCAGATCGACGTCGACTTCATGGTCTCCTCCGAGCTCGAGACCGCGCACGCCGTCTCCCAGACGATCGGCCTGCCCGCTGCGAAGCAGACCGACGTCTTCGCCGACGGGCAGGTGCAGATCGTCGAGTTCGACGTCCCGCGCGACGGCGGCGTCGAGGATCTCTCTGGCGTCCCCCTCACCGAGGCCGCCGAGCGGGCGGCCAGCCGGCCGCTCTCCGACGGGTACGACGACGTCGTGGGGCAACCGTTGCGTGAGGCGACCATTCCGCCCGACTCGAAGGTGGCGAGCATCATCCGCGGCGACCGGATGCTGGTGCCACGCGGGAACGAGTCCATCCTGCCCGGCGACCGCATCATCGTCATCGGCTCTCCGGAGGCGGCGCGGAGCTGGGGCCGGATCATGGCGCGCGGCGCGCAGACGGTCGACGACGTCGTCGTCTACGGTGCCGGGGCTACCGGCCTGGCGATCGCCCGGATCCTCCTCGACCAGCGCATCCGCGTCCGGCTGATCGAGCCGCGCGAGGACCGCGCGCGCGAGGTTGCGGAGGAGCTCCCGGATGCCCGCGTCTACTGTGCCACCGGCGTCGATCCCGACTTCATCGAGCGCGAGCGGATCGGCCAGGCCCGGGCCGCCGTCTTCGCCATGCGGGAGGACTCGAAGAACCTCTACGCGGCCACGCTCGCGAGAGTGCACGGCATCGGCTTCACGATCGCGATCGTCCACGAGCCGATCTCCGTGGAGGTCTTCGAGCACGCCGGCATCGACGTTGCGGTCAACCCGCGCTCGGTGACAGCCGAGGAGATCGTCCGCTTCGCGCACGACCCGCGCATCCGCCAGCTGGCGATGCTCGAGGGCGACAGGTTCGAGATCCTCGACATCACCGTCAGGGCGGAGAGCAGGCTCGTCCGCATTCCCTTCAAGGAGCTGCCGATGACGGGATCACTCATCGGCGCCATCGTGCGAGACGGAACGGCGATCTTCCCGCACGGCGACGACCAGCTCGAGCCCGACGACCGCGCCATCATCTTCACGGAGTCGAGCCGCGTGCCCGAGGTCGAGAAGGCGCTCTAGCGGTGGCGATCCTCCCGCGCCTCCGCATCGGGGGCCGGCAACTCCTCCAGTCAGAGCTGGCTGGGCCGGACGAGGTCGAGCGGCTCTCGGCGACGATCAGGGAGACTGCCCGGCGCCTCTGGGTCCTCTACGTCGCCCTGACACTGACCGCAATCGCCGTCTTCACCCTGTACGGCTGGACCGGGGCCGACTCCCGGGCGCCTGAGCGGGGTCGACCGGCGGCTCCATCAAGGTGATCAGGCACCAGCACATGTTCAGGATCATCCGGCGGGAGCTCGAGCAGACGGTGCACGGCGAGATCGTCGCGCCCGTACGGCTCAACCGCGCCGTCGTGGTCCCGGTGGCCGTGCTGCTCACGAGAGGCTACTGGCGCGCATGAGGGCGGTGCCGCTCGCCCGCGTCTCGATCGGCGTCGAGATCGGCGCGGCCCTCAACCTCGTCGCGGCCCTGCTCCGCTACCTCTCGCTCGCGTTCGCGTTCCCGGTGGCTCTCGCTCTCGGCTACTCCGAGCCGGTCTGGCCCTTCCTCGCCTCGTGGGCGATCGTCGCGGGAGCCGGGCTGGGCCTCGGGTGGCTGACTCACGGGAAGGAACGGGTCGGCGTCCGCGAGGGCTTCCTCGTCGTGGCACTCACGTGGCTCCTCGCGGCCGCGGCGATCTCGCTTCCGTACCTGCTCTCGGGCGAGGAGCAGTTCTCGGACCCCGTGAACGCGTTCTTCGAGGCGATGTCCGGGATGACCACGACAGGCGCGAGCACCCTCACCGACGTCTCGGCCCTCGACCGCTCGCTCCTCATGTGGCGACAGTTCAGCCAGTGGCTCGGCGGTATGGGGATCATCGTGCTCGCGCTGGCCGTCCTGCCGCGGCTGCGCGTGGGTGGACGCCAGCTCATGGAGTCGGAGCTCCCCGGCCCCGAGCTGGAGGCGCTCTCGACGTCGATCCGGGAAACGGCGCGCCGCCTCTGGCTCCTGTACGTCGCACTGACCGCGATCCTGGCGCTCCTCCTCGCCGGGCTCGGCTGGGCCGGCGTCGACGAGCGGATGAGCCTCTACGACGCCGTCGCGCACGCCTTCACGACCATGCCGACGGGGGGCTTCGGCACCGAGCCGCGCTCGATCGAGCCCTTCGCGCCGGCGTCCCAGTGGGTGCTGGTCGTCTTCATGGTGGTCGCCGGCGCCAACTTCGCGCTCCTCTACCGGGCGTTCGTGCGCGGAAGCCCGGGCGCGCTCGTCCGCGACCAGGAGCTCCGTCTGTACGTTGGGCTGCTCGCGCTCGCCTCGGCCGTGATCGTCGCGATCCTCTGGGACGCCGGGCTCAACGAGGGAGAGGCGGCCTTCCGCAACGGGGTCTTCCAGGTCGTCTCGATGATGACGACGACGGGCTACGCGAGCACCGATTTCAACGAATGGCTCGTGATCGCGCCCGCGTCGGCGCTGCTGCTCGTCGCCCTCATGTTTCCCGGCGGCTCCGCGGGCTCGACCGCCGGCTCGATCAAGATCGTGCGTCACCTCGTGATCGGCCGGGTGCTCCGCCGCGAGCTCGACCAGACGGTTCACCCGGAGTACGTCGCTCCGCTGCGCGTCAACCGCGTGGTCGTCGACGAGCGGACCGTGCGCGCCGTGATCGCGTTCGTGCTCCTCTACGTCGGGATCTTCGTCGTCGGCGCGGTGCTGCTCCTGCTCGACGCGCACCGGGTCGACCTCGCGCTCTCGCCGTTCGACGCCATCGCCGCATCCGCCACGACCCTCGGCAACGTCGGGCCCGCGTTCGGCCCCGCGGGGCCGATGGGCTCGTTCGAGCCCTTCAGCGACGTGTCGAAAGGGATCATGATCGCCCTCATGTGGATCGGTCGCCTCGAGATCGTCCCCGTGGTGGCGCTGCTGACGAGGGCGTATTGGCGCGCGTGACCCGCTGGCTGCGGTCGCGCCACCCGGCGCAGCTGATCGTCTTTGCCTTCGCGGCCGGCGTGCTGGCCGGCGCCGCGCTTCTGCTGCTGCCGATCGCCACCGCGGGAGAAGAGCGGGCCTCGTTCACGACCGCACTCTTCACGTCGACGTCGGCGCTCTGCGTGACGGGCCTCGTCGTCGTCGACACGCCGACGTACTGGTCAAACTTCGGTCAGGCCGTGATCCTCGGGCTCATCCAGATCGGCGGGATCGGGATCATGACCCTCGCCTCGCTCCTCGCCCTCCTCGTCGCACGCCGTCTCGGCCTGCGCACCCGTCTGATCGCCCAGGCGGAGACGGCGGCACCGGAGCTGCAGGACGTGCGCCGGCTGGTGTTCGGGGTCGTCCTGCTCTCGCTCTCCTTCGAGGCGGTCGCGGCCCTCCTGCTCACGCTGCGCTTCTGGATCACGTACGACATGGCGCTGGGCTCCGCCGTCTGGCACGGTGTCTTCCACGCGATCTCGGCCTTCAACAACGCGGGGTTCGCGCTCTGGAGCGACAGCCTGGTGCAGTTCGTGACCGACGGGTGGATCACCCTGACCGTCGCGGGGGCGATCATCGCCGGCGGGCTGGGCTTCCCGGTCTGGATCGAGCTGCGGCGCCGGATCATCAGCCCGCGCTTCTGGACCCTGCACACGAAGCTCACGCTCGTGCTGACCGCAGCGCTCCTCGCGCTCGGCTTCGCGGCGGTGGCCGCCTTCGAGTGGTCGAACCCGGCCACGCTCGGGCCGCTCGACGGGGCCGGCAAGCTCTCGGCCGCGTTCTTCCAGAGCGTCACGCCGCGGACCGCGGGCTTCAACACGATCGACTACGGCAGCGTCACGCAGGAGACGCTCTTCGTCACCGACGTCCTCATGTTCATCGGCGGCGGAAGCGCGTCGACCGCGGGCGGGATCAAGGTGACGACCTTCGCCCTCCTCTTCCTCATGGTCTGGGCGGAGGTACGCGGCGACCCGCACGTCACTGCCTTCTCGCGGCGCATTCCCGCCCACGCCCAGCGTCAGGCATGGAGCATCGCGTTCATCGCCACGATCGCGGTCGCCGTCGGGACGTTGGCGCTCATGGCCGAGGGCGACAGCGCGTTCCGCGAGGTGCTCTTCGAGGCCGTCTCCGCCTTCGGCACGGTGGGGCTCTCGACCGGCATCACGGCCGACTGGGGGGAGTTCGGCCGCATTGTGCTCATCGTGCTCATGTTCCTCGGCCGCACCGGGCCGTATACGCTCGCGGTTGCCCTCGCGCTGCGCGAGCGCAAACGGCTCTACAGCTTCCCCGAGGAGCGACCAATCATCGGGTAGGAGTGCCCCGTCAGGCAACACACGCCCGCTTCTGCCCCGCGATCACGCGGCGCCTGAGCCCACCCTCGCCCTTGTCAAGGCCTCCAGCCTTGCCTGCGAGCGAGTGCGGGCTCATGCTTGGTGCTCGCGACGCAGAAGCTGGGCAGTATTGCCTGAAGGAGCACTAATGGCAGCCAAGGAATTCCTCGTCATCGGTCTCGGCCGCTTCGGCGGCGGGCTCGCGTCGACCCTGGTCGGGATGGGTCACGAGGTGCTGGGCGTGGACACGAACCAGAAGATCGTGCAGGACTTCGCGGGCATGCTCACGCACGTCGTCACCGCGGACTCGACCAGCGAGGCCGCGATGCGGCAGCTCGGGGCGGGGGAGTTCGACACCGCCGTCGTCGCCATCGGCACGGAGATCGAGGCGAGCATCCTCACGACCTCGGTCCTCGCCGACCTGGGGGTGAGGCGCATCGTCGCCAAGGCGGTGACGGAGGCGCACGGGCGCATCCTCGGGCGCGTCGGCGCGCACCGGGTCGTCTTCCCCGAGCGCGACATGGGCGTACGGGTGGGGCATAGCCTCGCCGGCTCCATCCTCGACTACTTCGAGCTGGATCCCGGCTTCGCCATCGTGGAGACCACGGCGCCGAGGGACCTCGTGGGGAAGACGCTCGCCGACGCCGAGGTGCGCAAGCGCTACGGCATCACGGTCGTCTGCATCAAGCCCGAGGACGGCTCCTTCACGTACGCGACGCCCGACACCGTCGTGAACGCCGGCGACATCGTCGTCGTCGCCGGCGACAAGCGCCGCGCGGAGGCCTTCGGGGAGCTCACCTAGCCAGGGAACACACCGTTACCTGGACCCGGGCGGCAGGGCGCGCTCGAGGACCGCTCGGGCCTGTGCGACTGCCGCCGGGGCGATCTGATGGGCGACCGGATCCTCCCGGTAGGCGACGTCGAGGCCCGCGGCGTCGAGGCGGTCTCGCGCTTCGCGGCCGAGCTCGACGCCGATGATCGGGTCGTAGGTGCCGTGCGAGATGGAGACCGGCAGGCCGGCGCGGCTCTCGAGGTCGAGCTCGAAGCTCTCGACGGCAGGGATGAAGCCGCTCATCGCGAGGATTCCGGCTGGGCGCGGCCGCGACGCGGCCAGGCCGAGCGCATACGACATCACGGCTCCCTGGGAGAAGCCACCGACCACGGCCCGGTCGGGCGGCACGCCGGCCTCCGCGAGGGCCGCGTCGAGCCAAGCGGAGACGTCGGCGAAGGTGGCGAGGAAGGTCGAGGGATCCGGGAAGCCGACCTCCCTGACGACGTACCAGTGGGCGCCGCCGGGCGGGAGCGAGAGCGGGCCGCGGGGGACGAGGCCAACCAGCCGCTGGCCGGGATCGAGGAGGTCCAGAAGCGGCGCGAGGTCGAGCTCGTCGGCGCCGCGGCCGTGCATGAGCACGAGCGCACCGTCAGGCTCCCCGGCTGCCGGGCGTGTGCGCTGCTCGATTTGGCTCACGACCTGAGCCTAGTCGGGCGACGCAGCCGTCCGGCGGGCGAGGCGCCCGGCTAGGCGCTGTTCCGCCGGTCGTCCCGCTTCTGGTTCCCGCGGTCCTTCCGGTCTTCGCGACGCTCCGCGCGCTCCTCGGCCTTCTGCTCGCGGCGCTCTTCCCGCTCGGCCTTGCGCTGCTCGCGCTCCTCGGCCCTCTCGCGGCGGCGTTCCTCCAGCTCCGCCTTGCGCTCCTCGCGCTCCTCGGCCCGCTGCTCGCGCCGTTCTTCCCTCTGCTCGGCTCGGTCGGGCCTCTCGCCGCCCGGCGGCTTGCCGGGCTTCGGCGACTCGCGCGGAGGCTTGGGAGGCTTGGGCGGCTCGGGCTCAGGCTCGGGCGGCGGCGGGGGTGGTTCGGGCTCGCCGCCCGGACGGTTGGGGGTCGAGCCTCCACCGGAGCGGTCCGGGCCGCCGCCGGAGGAGCCGCCGCCCGCCGAGCCGGACGCGGTATCGCCGAGGACTCCGCCGGAGTCGGACGCGGGCGTCGCCGGGGGGCTCTGTGGGGAATCCGGCGTGGCCTCGTTCGTGTCCTCGGAGGAGGGAGCCAGGGCGTCGGCGATCACCTCGCCCGCCTGCGCGGAGCCGCGCAGCGGCGCCGGGAGGGCGTCGAGTGGGCGGTCTCCGGGCAGCACCATAGGCGCCAGCGCGAGCAGCGTGATGACCACGCTGAGCGCGATGGTCCAAAGCGCGTGTGTGCCTAGACGGCTCCCCACCCTTGACCCATCGGCCGATCTTCCCTCTGACTTGAACGGTAGCCCACTATCTAGGCAGAGGGAACCCCGGAAACGTCCAGGATTCTGCGCAAAGCTCCCGCATTGGCCGGTGCCTGGGCCGCGAGCTCGCCCCGCGGCGTGCGACTCCAGCGGTTGTTGTTGAAGAGGACGTAGACCTCGTCGGCGTTCGTTCCGAGCTCCCTGAGCGGCTCGACCCACTCCTCGAGCTCCTCGTCCGAGTAGAGGTAGTCGAAGCGGTCGCTGGCACTGCCGCCCCGGGTGTTCCAGGTTCCTGCGTTCCGGCCGTGGAAGCGGACGTACGCGAGCGGGCTCGTTGCCGCGACCACCGTGGGGACGAGGTTCTTCGCCTCCGTCTTCGGCGCGTCCACGACGACGTGCGAGGCGCCGAGCTCCTCGAGGAGCGCCAGCGTCCGGTCGCGGTGCTCCTCGTCGAGCCAGCTCCGGTGGCGGAACTCGATGAGGGCGCGGTCGCCCTCGAGCTGCTCGACGGCCCAGCGCAGGTAGTCGACGGACATGTCCTTTGAGACGACGTACGGAGGAAATTGGAGAAGGACGCCGCCGAGCTTTCCCGTCTCGCGCAGCGGCTCGAGAGCCCGGTGGAAGCGCCGAAAGACCTCGGCGCGGAACTCGCGCGGAGGCTGGTCGACGCGGCCGCGATCGTCGACCGGTGCCGCCCCGCGCAGGTCGGGTGGGAGCTGCTCGAGCTTGACCGGGTGGCGCGTCATCACCCCGAATGCCTTCACGTGCATGACGAAGCCGTCCGGCGTGCGCTCGGCCCACCGCGAGACCATGCTCTCGTCTGGGAGCCGGTAGTAGGTGGAATCCACCTCGACCGTCGAGAAGCGCTCCGCGTAGTAACGGAGCCGCGCCTCTGCGGACTTGACCTCCTTCGGGTACCAGTGCTTCGTCAGGGCCTCGTCGGCCCACGAGCACGTGCCGATGCGGACCGCGGTGCTCAGACCGGAAACGCTAGCGATGTAGCCGTGCGCGGTGCTACGCGTTCGTCAACCCGACGCTGGCGCTCCTGTCCTGGCTCGTCCTCGCCCCGGTCGGTCATCTCATCAACAAGAGGATGTCGTCCGAGGCGATCGCCTACTTCAGCCGCTACTAGACGGCGAGGGCGAGCTGGTTCTCGCGGCGGGAGGGCACGGATCGTCCGCCGCCGGCCGGCGCGAGCCCGTGGCGGGCGCGCAGGCGCGCGAAGCGTTCGCCCACCTGCTCCTGGTAGGCCTTCGGCGCGTAGGCGCGGCGTCCGTAGAGCTCGACGTAGCGGGGGTAGAGCCACGGATACGCCTGCTTGACCCAGGGCATGAAGTGCTCCCGGATCGCCGGCCGGACGTGCAGGACGATGGCGGACGCCCAGGACACGCCGGCCTCGGCGCACGCCGCGAGAACCTCTTCGAGGTGCTCCTCGTCGTCCGACAGGCCCGGAAGGACGGGTGCGACCAGGACGCCGGTGCGGATGCCGGCCTCCGCGAAGCGCGCGAGGATCTCGAGCCGCTTCCGCCCCGGGGGCGTCCCGGGCTCGACCACGCGCCGGACGTCTTCGTCCAGGGTGCCGACGCTCATGGAGACGGTCAGCGGCGCCTCTTCGTTCAGCCGGGCGAAGACGTCGAGGTCACGCAGGATCAGGGTCGATTTCGTCAGGAGCGAGAGCGGGTTGGCAAAGTCGGCGAGGGTCTCGACCACCCCGCGGGTGAGCCGGTAGCGGCCCTCGCAGTGCTGGTACGGGTCGGTCGCCGTGCCCATGGCGACGGTCTCGCCCTCCCAGCGGGGCGACGCGAGCTCGCGGCGCAGGACCTCGACGACGTTCGTCTTGACGACGATCTTCGTGGAGAAGTCGTCGCCGATCCCCAGGTCCAGGTAGCTGTGGAACGCGCGGGCGAAGCAGTAGTGGCAGCTATGCGTGCACCCGCGGTACGGGTTCACCGTCCAGCGGAAGGGGATCCGGCTCAGCTCCGGCACACGGTTGAGAGCCGACTTGCAGGTGTCCTCGAGGTACTGCGCGCGAGCCACGTCTGCGATCCAGTATAGAACATATGTTCGCTATGGTCACCGTGCGGTCGCAGCCGCAGAGAGCTCGGACTGCGCCGCGCGGGCCGATCCAGCCGCGACCGTGTTGCCTTTCTGCTCGTAGAGCTCGACCGCCTTGCCCACGGCAGCCGCCGCCTCGCTCGGCCGACCGGCGAGTCGCATGACCTCGCCCATGTCGATGTACGCCTGGCCGCGCATGTTGAGGAAGTCGGTAGGCTCGGCCAGCCGGAGCGCCTTCCGCGCGAGCGTCTCTCCCTCCGCCGGCTGGCCTCTGCGCGCAAGAAGCTTCGCCCTGGCCGCGAGCCAGTACACGTTGGCGGAGCGATCTTCCTCGGGAGCCGACGCCTCGCTGATCTCGGTGAAGCGGTAGGCATCGTCGTAGCGTTCCTGCGCGTACACGGCGTGCGCGAGCATGGCGGCGAGCGTCGAGAGGCCGCTCTTCTCGCCAATGGCCTCGAGGATCTCGTAACCCTCGAGAAGCCTTCGCTCGGCCGCCGCCGGATGACCCGCGAGCATCTCGACGATCCCCCAGATCTCCGACGCTACGGCAGCCGTCACCCGCAGACCCATGTCGTCGATGATCGCCCGGTCGCGCTCCAGGAGCTCGCGCGCCTCGTCGAATCTCCCTTCCATCGCGACCAGCCCGGCGAGGGCGCGGTGGGCCGACGCTTTGACACGCTGCTGGCGGGGAGGAAGCGCGAGGATTTCTTCCGAGCGCCGGATGGCCTCGGGAGCGGGCAGCGGTCCGAAGAGCCAGGTCCCGAGGAGGAGATTGAGGCTGTACCCCTCCGCCCGCTCGTCGCCCGCCAGCCGCGCGTACTCCTCCGCGCGAAGCAGGGCCCGCTCCGCCTCGGTGGCGTTGCACTGGAGCCAGGGGAACCAGGCGCGGACCGGCCACGCCTTGGCGAGCCCGCGCTCGTCGCCCGCTCGCTCGAGCACCTCGATGGCGCGGTCGGTCGCCCCTTGGAGATCCGGAACGGCGAAGTTCGCCTCCGTCTGCATCTGCACGCGCAGGCGAACCACGAAGGCCCGTGCCTCCAGCGATCGTTCGCCGGAGGACGCGGCCCGCTCGATCGCCTCGCCGAGGACGTTCTCCGCTTTCCCGAACTCCCCGCTCTCACGGAGCGCCTCGCCGAGGTCGACGAGCAGGTCGAGGCGCTGCGGGCTCTCGGGAGGGAGGAGGGCGACAGCGCGGGAAAGGAGATTCGACGAGGCCGGGCCGTCTCCCCGGTCGTAGGCCCGTTCCCCGACGACGGCGAGATGACCGGCAGCCCGTTCCGCCAGCCCACGCGCGGCGTCGTCCACGGAACCGAGCTCAACCCGGTAGAGGTACGCCTGCTCGAGGTGGTACCCGACGATCTCCGCCTGCTCTCCGGGCCCGCTATCGCCTCCCCCCTCCAGCCAGGTGGCGAAGCGCTCGTGGAGCACCGCTCGCACCCGCTTCGGAATCGCGCCGTAGGCGGCTTCTCGGATGAGGTGGTGGCGGAAGCGAAAGACCTCGCCGCGCTCCGAGGAAACGGGTCGGACGAGCTCCCGGCGGATCAGCCCCTCCAGGTCGCGTCCGGGCGAGACATCGTCCTCTTCCCCGGAGTCGGCGAGGGCGACGACTGCCTCGTGCGAGAACTCCTTGCCGGCGACCGAGGCTCGCTCGATGACCGAGCGCTCGCTCGGCGTCAGGCGGTCCAGCCGGGCGACGAGAAGCGCCTGGATCGTCGGCGGAACGACGCCCTCCTCCACCGGAGCGCCCCGCTCGGCGAGCATGGCGAGCATCTGCTCGAGGAAGAGCGGGTTCCCCTCCGCGGCCTCGGCGACGCGCGTTCGCGTGGCCGATGCGAGCGTCCGGTCGCCGAGAACCTGGGAGATGAGAGCCTCCGACTCCTCGCCGGAGAGCCCGTCGAGGAGCATCGACGTCGCGTTCACCTTGCCGCCGCCCCACGACGGCCGCTCCTCCAGGAGCTCCGGGCGCGCGAGGCAGAGGAGCATGATCGGGGCGTCCCGGGAGAGGTCCGCGACCGAGTCGAGCAGGTCGAGGAAGGTAGGTTCGGCCCAGTGGAGATCGTCGAAGACGAGGAGGAGAGGGCGGGTGCGGGCGAGCGATTCCAGGAGCTTGCGGATCGCCCAGAACGTCTCGTCGCTGGCGGCCTCGGCATCGGGGCGGCCGACGGCTGCAGCCACCCGCCGCCCGATCAGCTCGGCATCCACGCTTCCCTCGAGAAGGCTCGCGATCGCCTCCGGGGTTGTTGCCCCCGCCGCTTGGCTCACGGCCTCGGCCAGCGGCCAGAACGTGATGCCCTTCCCATACGGAAGGCAGCGGCCGCCCAGGACGGTGGCCTCGGCCTCGACGAGCGACCCGAGCTCGGCCGCGAGCCTGGACTTGCCGATGCCGGCGGGCCCGAGCAGTGTGACGAGCGTCGGAACGCGCTCGCCGTTGGTGTGGTCGAAGGCCAGTCGGAGTCGCGCGAGCTCGTGCTTCCTGCCGACCAGGGGAAGCTCCCGGCGCGAGATCAGGGTTGCAGCAGGGGCGGCCGAGCGCAGTCGGAAGGCAGACCCCGAGGGCTCGAAGGACGCGACCTCGCGCAGGAGCTCGCGGGTACCGGCGCCGACGAGGATCTCGCCGAAGGCGGCGGTCTCCTGAAGCCGCGCCGCCGCCGCCAGCGCCTCGCCGGTCACCGACGCGCCGGCCAGGACCTCGCCCGTCTCGATACCGGCCCGCATGGCGAGGCGAACCTGCCAGTCCCGCTCGAGATCCTCGTTCAGCCGCCCGAGGGCTTCGCCGACGTCCGCCGCCGCCCTGACGGCCCTGAGCGAGTCGTCTTCGCGCAGGACCGGAATCCCGAACACCGCCAGCAATCGGCTCGCCGGCAGCTCCGTGACCGTTCCGCCGTGGCTCTCGACGATTCCGGTCGCCGCCTCCAGCGCCTCCGTCAGGACCCGGGCGTGGGGCTCGGCGTCGAGGTGTCCGTCGGTCGCCACGTCGAGGAAGAGCACGGTGACGGTCTTGCGCGCTTCGCGCGTGGGCCGGGGAGCCTTCGGGACGGCCACGGGCTCGGCCGGCGCCTGTGCCTCGAGGGCCGGATCCTGCCGCAGGATCGCCGCCTCGAGCCGCTGCAGCGTCGGCGACGGCTCGATCCCCAGCTCGTCCACGAGGAGACGGCGTGTCTCCTGGTAGAGCTCGAGCGCCTCGGCCTGCCTCCCCGAGCGGTAGAGCGCGAGCATGAGCTGCCCGCGCAGGCGCTCGCGCAGGGGATGCTCCGCGACGAGGGCCTCGAGCTCGGCGACGAGATCGGCCCCCCTCCCAAGCTCGAGCCGGGCCGCGAAGCCCTCCTCGAGCGCCGTCATGTGCAGCTCCTCCAGCCGGTTGATCTCGTTCTGCGCGAAGGGTTCGTAGACGAAGTCGGAGAGGGGCGTTCCCTGCCAGAGGGACAGCGCCTCTTCCAAGCTGCGAAGAGCCGCCTCCGGCCTCGCTTCCGCGAGAGCCCGCCTCGCCTCCTCGACCAACCGCTCGAAACGAAGGGCATCGACTCGGTCGAGGTCGACCCGAAGCTGGTAGCCGGGCGCACGCGTCACGACGGTCTCGCGTCCGAGGAGCTTCCGCAGGCGGGAGACGTAGACCTGAAGGGCGTTCGCCGCCGTGCTCGGCGGCCCGCCGCTCCAGAGGCCGTCGATCAGCCGGTCGCTCGGCACGACCTCGTTCGGGTGGAGGAGAAGCAGGACAAGCAGCGCTCGTAGCTTGGCGCCTTCGAGCGGCACGATTCGCCCGCGGACACGCACCTCGAGAGGCCCGAGGATCTGAAAGTCGGTCGAGGTGGCGGGCGGCAGCGTGGGGCGAAGTTACCACCGTCTTCAGCCGGGGTTAAGCCCCTGTTCAGCCAAGTTCGGCCTACTGGCGAGATCGTGAGCACCTGGGCATTACAGGAAATTCACAAAGGAACCGGGGATGACGGCCCCAAGCCCTGGCTCGCGACGTCCGGTCGCCCCGAACTCGAAGGAGGTGTCGCTCGTGAAGGTGAAGGCTCTCATCACCCTCACCACGCTGGCAGCGTTCCTGGCTGCCCCCGCCACGGCTCTCGCCGGGCACTTCGGCGGACGCTAGGAAGCCCCCGCGTGGAGCTCGATCCGGATAGAGCTCACGGACGTACTGCTTAGCCGGCGAGAGCGGCCCGAGCGCCTGCGCATCGACGCGGGCGCTCGGCTCGCCTGGTCGCGGTGGGCTGTCCAACGTCTTCGGGCGTGTCCGGCACGAGACGGCAGCAGCCGCTAGGTTGCGAGCGTGGCCGCTGAGATGGCCGACGAGGTCGTGCTGACGACGTGCCCGCGGGACTGCTACGACGCCTGCGGCATCGCCGTCGTCAGGCGCGACGGGGCAATCCGGCACGTGCGCGGGGACCCGGCTCACCCGGTCAGCCGAGGGAAGCTCTGCCGCAAGTGCTCGATCGGCTACAACGGCTCCTTCCTCGATCCCGGAGCGCGGCTAACCCGGCCGTTGCAGCGCGTCGGCGCCAAGGGCGAGGGCCGGTTCGAGCCCGTCTCCTGGGACGAGGCGATCGAAGCCATCGCCGAGCGCCTCGGGCGCCTCGAGGGCCACACGGTCTTGAACGCCCACTACACGGGCACCTTCGCGCTTCTCTCCTACACCTTCCCGCTGCGGTTCTTCCACCGGCTCGGGGCGACCGAGGTCGACCCGGACACGATCTGCAACAAGGCCGGCCACGTGGCCCTCCAGTACGTCTACGGGACGTCTACGGACGGCTTTGATCCGCTGACCGCGCGCGACTCGTCCTGCATCGCCGTGTGGGGAGCCAACCCGTCCGCATCGGCGCCGCACGCGCACGAGCACTGGCTGCCGGAGTCACCGGCCCGCGTGGTCGTCGTCGATCCCGTGCGGACGCCGACGGCCGAGACAGCTGACCTCCACCTGCAGCCCTTCCCCGGCACCGACGCCGCGCTCGCGTTCGCGGTTCTCCACGTGGCGGTGCGGGACGGGCTGGCCGACCTTGACTTCCTCCAGGAGCACACGGTCGGCTGGGACGAGCTCGAGCCGCTGCTCGCCGACCGTACGCCCGCGTGGGGCGAGGCGGCAACCGGCGTTCCGGCCGCCCTGATCGAGCAGGCGGCGAGGCTCTACGCGGAGGGGCCGTCGCTGCTCTGGATCGGCCAGGGCCTCCAGCGCCAGCGAACCGGCGGCAACGTCGTGCGGGCGATCGCGCTCCTCCCGGCCGTCACCGGCAACCTCGGCAAGCCGGGCGCGGGGTTCCTCTACCTGAACGGCGCCGAGTCGCGGCGCCTCGACGAGGACTACCTCGCCGCCGCCCACCTCGGCCCGGAGACGCCGCCGGCGATCAGCCACATGGATCTCGTCGACTGCCTCGAGGACTCCGTCCGGTCGCAAGCCCTCTTCTGCTGGAACATCAACATCGCCGCCTCGAACCCCCAGCAGCGGCGTCTCCACCAGGCGCTCGCCCGCGAGGATCTTTTCAGCGTCGTCGTCGACCTCTTCCCCACGGATACGACCGACTACGCCGACTACGTCCTCCCCGCCGCGAGCTTCCTCGAGTTCGACGACCTCGTCGCCTCCTACTTCCAGCTGACGCTGTCGGCGCAGGTGAAGGTCGCCGAGCCGCTGGCGGAGGCGCTGCCCAACATGGAGATTTTCCGCCTGCTCGCGCGGGCGATGGGGTACGAGGAGCACGAGCTCTACGAGAGCGACGCCGAGCTGATCCGGACGCTCCTCGAGCGGTCGGGGATGGGCGAGGACTTCGCATCGCTGGCGGCCAAGGGCACCGTGCCGATCTCGGAGGAGCCCGTGATCCAGTTCGCCGACCTGCGCTTCCCGACCCCGAGCGGGCGCGTCGAGCTTGCCTCCGACCGTGCCGAGGCGGACGGACTCCCTCGCGTGCCGCTGCCGCTCGCCGACCTCCGGCCCGGTAACGGGAGGCTCCGCCTCCTCTCGCCGGCCTCGCCGTGGCTGCTCAACGACAGCTTCGCCAACGACGCCAAGATCGCCAAGCGCATCGGCAGGGCGTCGGTCGCTCTCCATCCCGCCGACGCGACCGAGCGGGGGCTCGGCGAGGGCGACGAGGCTGACGTCGCGAACGAGACCGGGCGCCTGCGGCTCGCGGTCACGCTCTCGGACGCCGTTCCGCGCGGCGTCGCGTACTCGCCGAAGGGCCGCTGGCCCAAGCGGGAGCCGGCTCGGGCCAACGTGAACGCGCTCAACCCGGGCGAGCGCGCGGACATGGGGGAGAGCACGTCCGTGCACGGCGTCGAGGTGACCGTGGAGGCCGCTTCGGCGTGAACACGCTCGTCCTCCAGCACATCGCCTGCGAGCCGCCGGGCGTCTACGAGGACGTGCTCGTGGAGCGGGGCGCCGCGATCCATCGCGTGGAGCTCGATGAAGGCGACCCGCTCCCCGACTGGCGCGAGTTCGACGCGATCGTCGCCATGGGTGGCCCGATGAGCGTGAACGACGAGCAGGAGCTCCCCTGGCTCCGCGCCGAGAAAGCCCTGATCGCCGAGGCCGTTCACGCGGGCGTTCCGTTCTTCGGCGCCTGCCTCGGCAGCCAGCTCCTGGCGGCGAGCCTCGGCGGTCAGGTCGGCCCGGGCCCCGCGCCCGAGGTCGGGATCCTGCCCGTGTTCCTGACCGCGGCGGCCGTGACCGATCCCGTCTTCGAGGGCCATCCGCGAGAGCTTCCGACGCTCCAGTGGCACGGCGACACGTTCTCGCTCCCCGAGGGCGCGGTCCTGCTGGCGAGCTCGCCCACGTACCCGAACCAGGCGTTCCGCTGGGGGCGGTCCGCCTATGCCGTCCAGTTTCATCTCGAGGTCTCGCGGGAGATGGCCGAGGAGTGGGCGCGCGTACCCGCGTATGCGGATGCCCTGGCGGAGGTGCTCGGTCCGGGCGCGGCCCCCGCGCTCGTGGATCAGCTCGCGGCGCGTGCCGAGGAGATGCTGGCTCACGGGCGGGCGCTGTTCGGGCGCTGGCTCGACCTCGTGCCGGCAGGAGACAGTCGGCGTATGGTTGAGGTGTGATGGAACCGGAGGTTCAAGCGCTCCTCGAACGCGGCGAGGAGGCCGAGTGCCTCGAGTATTCGGAGGTGGACGCCCTCGTCGAGGCGCTCGAGCTCGGCGAGGAGGAGATCGAGGATCTGTACGAGGAGGCCGAGCGGCGCGGCATCGTGCTCCGCGACAACTGCGGGCGCGAGGCGAAGACCACCTACGTCAACGGCGACCTCGCGGTGGCGACGACGGATGCCCTGCAGCTTTTCATGCAGGAGATCGGCCGCTACCCGCTGCTGACGAAGGAGCAGGAGATCGAGCTCGCGCAGCAGATCGAGCGCGGCGACCCGGAGGCGAAGGAACAGATGATCAACTCGAATCTGCGCCTCGTCGTCTCGATCGCGAAGCGCTACCAGGGCCACGGCCTCTCGCTGCTCGACCTGATCCAGGAGGGGATCATCGGCCTCATCCGCGCGGTCGAGAAGTTCGACTGGCGCAAGGGCTTCAAGTTCTCCACCTACGCCACCTGGTGGATCCGCCAGGCCGTGCAGCGCGGCGTCGCCAACAAGTCCCGCGAGATCCGGGTGCCGGTGCACATCGTCGAGCGGGAGCAGCGCATGTCTCGGGCCGAGCGAGATCTCGCTCCCAGGCTCGGGCGCATGCCCACCGACGAGGAGGTGGCCGAGGCGGCGCGGATCACCGTCGCGCAGGTCGGCGAGGTGCGCGCGGCGGCGCGGGCGGTCACGAGCCTCGACAAGCCGATCGCCGAGTCGAGCGGCACGACGTTCCAGGAGCTGCTCGCCGGCGAGGAGGAGGACGTCGAGCAGGAGGTGAGCGTCAACCTGGCCCAGGAGGCGCTCCGCGACGCGCTCGACGACCTTCCGGACCGCGAGCGCGAGGTCCTGAAGCGTCGCTACGGTCTGAACGGCGAGCGCGACCCCGAGTCGCTGGAGGAGATCGGGCGCGGTCTCGGCCTGACGCGGGAGCGCGTGCGCCAGATCGAGTCGGAGGCGCTCCAGCGGCTGGCAGTCCGAAGGGAGATCGCCGCGCTCCAGGGCGTCGTCTGACCCTAGACGTCTCGGTAGCGCGCCTGGACGAGGCAGAAGAGGCCATAGGCGGCGAGGCCGAGCGCGACCGCGCCGAGCAGGAACGCGCCGTACGACTCGCCCGCGAGCTTCTGCAGCGCCTCGTCGAGGCCGACTGCCTCGTCGGGGTCGTACTGCCACGCGGCGCGGAGGAGGAAGAAGCCGATCATCCCGAACACGACCGCCCGGGCGAGGTGGCCGATGACACCGAAGGCGATGTACCATGGCCGTGCCAAGCCGTGCATGGCTTCCTCTCGAAGCTCCTCCCGGAACGACCCGGAGAGGGCGCGGAAGGCGTTGAAGATGCCCGCGCCGATCGCCGCCGCCCCGGCGAGGCCCACGAGCCAGCGGCCGAGAGGCCAGTCGAGGACGACCGCGGTCGCCCGGTCCTCCTCCTGCGACCCGCCGCCGCTCGAGCCGGCCAGGATGGTGGTCGCCGTAACGGCGAGGGCGGCGTAGAGGCAGCCCTCGCCGAGGTTGGCGGCACGCTTGGCGAGGCCCTGTGGGTCATCGCCCTCGTCGTCCCGGTCGAAGATCGCCTGCACGAAGCGCCAGATCGCGTAGCAGCCGAAGCCGAGCGCGACGAGCGCGATCAGGGCCCACCCGAACGGCTCGTCGGCGACGGCCCGCAGCGCGCCCTGGCGATCCTCGGTTTCGCCTCCGCCCCCGGCGGCCACATTGAGAGCGAGAATGGCCACCAGGAGGTACGAGATGCCCTTCGTCGCCAGGCCGAGGCGCGCGCTCCGCTCGACCCAGCGGCTTTGCTCGACATGCTCGGTCACCGGCGGTCTCTACCCGCCTCGGCTGCACCTCAATCCACCCACGCTCCGGCTCGTCGTCTCGCTCGTCGTCTGCCTGGTTCTGGTCGTGTCGCCCGCGGCCGGGGCCTCGACCTGGAAGGAGCGGAAGGAGGCCGTCGTCCGCTACCTCGACGCCCGCGCCGGCGTCGAGAGCTTCGCCCTCGTCGACGAGCGCGGCCGCATCCATGGGAGTCGCCGGATGATGCGCGCGCCGATGGCGAGCCTGCTGAAGGCGATGGCGCTCGTCGCCTACCTGAACCTTCCGTCGGTTCGCGACCGCGACCTGCGAGAGGCCGAGCGCCGCCTTCTGGGGCCGATGATCCGGCGCTCCGACAACGCGACGGCGAGCTTGGTGCTGCGCACCGTCGGCGCGCGCCGCCTCTACCGGCTGGCGGAGCGGGCGGACATGAGAGCCTTCCGCTTCGCGTGGCCGATCTGGGGCCATTCGACCACGACGGCTCAGGACCAGGCGCGCTTCTTCTTCCGGATCGACGAGCTCGTGCCGGGCCGGCACCGTGCCTATGCGCTGCGGCTCCTGGCGCGGATCGTCCCGTCGCAGCGCTGGGGTATCCCGCGCGCCGCCCCGCCGGGCTGGACGATCCATTTCAAGGGCGGCTGGGGATCCGGCACGGGCCTGGTCACTCACCAGTCCGCGCTCCTGCGGGACGGCGGGCGGCGTCTCGCGCTGTCCGTGCTCACGCGGTGGAACCCCAGCCACCGCTACGGGACGCGGACGATCCGCGGCGTCGCGGCGAGGCTGCTCCGTACGCCTCTCCCACGGTGAACAACGAAAACGAGGAGCTCGGCTCTCTCACCTCGGCCGGCTGCGGCGACCGCCGAGGATGACCGCGCTCCTCGTTCTCTCGGAGTGTCTATCGGCACGAGCTGCCGCGGGCTTGAGCCTTTTCGCGCTAGGGAAACGCCGTGTCTTCCGGATCGAGGTCGAGCACTCCGCCGTCGTGGCACTCCGGCGGGACGACGTACTCGACGCCGGTCCCGCGCCGGCCCGTGTTCTCCACGAGCTGCTGGCGCATCAGGCGCCGCGCCCTCTCCTCGGAGAGCCCGAGGCGCTGCCCGAGCGCGACGGCGGACTGGAGCGCGTAGCACTCGGTCGTCCCCTCGTCGCGGACGCCGCGCAGATGCCAGGCCTCGTGAGCGAGTACGACGAGGGCACGCGCGGTCTGGCTCGCGGTTACCTCGCCCTCGAACGCGAGCCGGTAAAGGTCGTGGCACCGCTCCGGCGTGAGGTAGGCGAGGTCGCCCCCGACTGTGGCGATGCCGTCGGCGTGCTGGACCGCCCCGACGTACTCGCCCGACTCGTCGCAGCGGATGCGCGTGGGCTTCTCCGCGATCAGCGAGGCTTCCCTGGAGAATCGGTCCTGCGCCTCGGTGCGGGTCTCGACCGAGAGCGAGTTCCAGCCCGTCCGGCTCTCGACGAGCCAGAAGAGGACGGCCAGAGTCCCGATCACCGCCAGCCCGACGAGGAAGCGGCGGACCGGCACCCAGATTCCGGCGTCCTCCTCGCGCTCGGGCTCCTCGTCGTCGGGCGACTCCGGGTAGCCGTAGCGCTCCCGGTCGATCGGCTGCGGCCCGCGGTCCGGTCGAGGCGCCGGCGCCTTCCCCAGCGCGCCGAGGAGGAAGTTGACCTCGAGGCCGAGGGCGACGAGGAAGGCGATCCAGACGGGGACCGCCGAGCGGAGCTCGTACGGCCCGAAGATCCAGGCGAGCACGAAGACCGCCAGCGCCGCGCGGAGCGCCGTAGCAAGGAGCGGGAGCCGGTCGCGGAGATGGTGCACATCTCGACGGTAGCCCGAGGTGCCGGGGGGATGCTCAGGCGGCCAGCGCCGCCACGCCGCGGTAGGCGGCCGGGAATCCCTCTCGCCAGCTCGGATACCGAAGCGTCCAGCCGAGGCGGCTCTTTGCCTTGGCGTTCGAGGCGCCGCGACTCTCGGTCATCAGCATGACGGCCGGCTCTCCGGCGACCAGCCGGCGCGGCACCTTCCGCGGCGGCTTGGCGCCGATCGCAGCCGCGAGCGCGGGCAGCCACTCGCGCACCGGCGCCGGCTCGTCGTCCACGACGTTGTAGACGCCGGGTTCTACGCGTTCGAGCGCGAGCGCGGTGGCCGCGGCAGCGTCGTCGAGATGGACGAACGACCAGACGCCGTCCCCGTCGCCGACGATGGGGAGCTGGCGCTTGCGAACGGGCTCGAGCTGCGCGTCGTGCGGAGAGCCGTAGAAGCCTCCATACCGAAGCGCCAGCCCGCCGGCGGCCACGACGCTGCGTTCGAGATGCTCGATCGCGGCGAGCGTCTCGCTCATCTCCGGCACCGGGGTCGGGTCGAGCGGATCGTCCTCCGTCTTCACGGGTCCGCCGTCCGGGGCGTACGGCCAGCCGGCGTAGCTCTGTGCGACGAAGCGACGGTCCCGGCCTCCCGGGCGGCGGCGAGGAGCACGTCGGTGCCGACGGTCCGAAGCCGGTTTGTCGCCGCGAAGGTCTGGTCGAAGTGCTTGAAGTCCGACGCCCCGGCGAGCGCGGTCGCCTGGTGCACGATCGCGTCGGGCCGGGCCGCGACCACCGCCTCACGCACCGCGGCCCGGTCGAGCAGGTCGAGTACGGCGGCCTGCGCCCCGAGCGTCAGGAGCCGGTCGGCGTTGTCCCGCGATCGCGACGTGCCGATCGCGTCGTGTCCTTGCCGGTCGAGCCGAGGGACGAGTCGGGCGCCGATCGCTCCGGTGGCTCCAGCGACGAAGACTCGCATCGTTCTCTCCTTTCGGTGACTCCTCGGGGCCTTCCCGTTCTTCACCTTCTTGAACGCGCTGCATGTTTCCCGCCGCCGAGGCGTCTTAGTGGGCAGGGACCTCATTCCCGTGGCGATTTCGAGCTGCGGGGGCACGAGGAGAGGAGAGGAGAGGAGAGGGATCATGCGTACGTTTGTGTCCGGCGCCGTGCTCGTCGCGGTCGTCCTCGCGCTGGCGATGCCTGCGGCGACGGCGCCCTCGAACAGGGACGAGCTCCTAAAGGACGAGCAACACTTCCTCGCCCAGTCGAAGAAGACGTACTCGGGCGGCCAGAAGGCCGCCAAGATGCGAAACATGGAGGTCGTGGGCCGGAACGACCTCGGCGGGCGGGGCTTCAACGCCGACGTGTGGGTGCACGAGGGGTACGCGTACATCGGCCACTGGGGCTTCTCCGACTGGGCGCAAGGCTCGAAGACACGCTTCTGCCCGTCGCCGCCCAAGAACGGCGTCGCCGTGGTCGATGCGACCGACCCGTCCGAACCGGTCGCCGTCTCGCGCCTCGTCAACCCGACGGGGACCTCGGCCGAGGACGTCACCGTCTTCGAGGCGAAGTACGGGCCGCTCGCCGGCCGCGACATCGCGGCAGTGGGCCTCCAGGTCTGCGGCGGCTCACGGCTCGACCCGAGCTTCCCGCGCGGGCTCATGCTCTTCGACGTCACGAACCCGGTGAGCCCGGTCCAGCTCGGCTTCCTGAGCACGGGCTGCTGCACGCGCGGTCTCCACGAGCTCGAGTTCGGGCATCGCGACGACCTCAGGCGGACGTTCGTCTACGCGTCCGTGCCGGCGAGCGAGTACGAGGAGGAGGGCTCGCCGAGCGGCTTTCGCGATCTCCTGGGACGCGGCGACTTCAGGCTCATCGACGTGACGAACCCGGCCGCTCCGTTCGCCGTTTCGGACTGGGGCGTGATCCACGACGCCGGCGACCCGTTGAACCCGGGTCAGGGCTGTGACGCCGACCCGATCTTCGGGCACAGCGCCGAGCCGTCCGCAGACGGGAAGCTTGCGTTCGTCGCGTACTGGGACAGCGGCTTCGTGGCGCTCGACGTCACGAACCCGGCCAGCCCGGTGCTGCGCGGCCACACGGTCTACCAGCCGGACGAGGACGGAGACGGCCACTCGTCCATGTACGACGACGCCCGGCAGCTGCTCTTCTCGGCGGACGAGGACTTCTGCAAGAACAGCGGTGGCGGCATCGAACCCGGCTACGGGTACCTGCGCATCTGGGACTACTCGAACCTCGCGGCGCCGGAGCAGATCGGCGAGTACAGGACGCCGAACTCCGGAGGACGGCTCCCGCTGGGCTCGGGCGACTACACGATCCACAACCCGATGCTCATGGGGACGGACGTGTACATCTCCTGGTACTCGGACGGCGTCCGCGTCGTCGACGCGAGCGATCCGACCAACCCCGAGGAGGTGGCTTTCTTCGTGCCCCCGGCGGGCCAGAACCCGGTCAAGCCCTCGCAGCGGAGCACCCTGTCGCAGACGCCGCAGGTCTGGGGCGTCTTCGTCGACGAGGCGACCGGCCTCGTCTACGCGAGCGACATGAACACCGGCCTCTGGATCCTCCGGCGGACGGACTGAGCGACGGACGGTCGAGGTGAGGCGGCGTCCTTCCGGGCGCCGCCTCACCCGTACGAAGTACCCCGAAAGGTTGATCTTTCGCGCGTCGGCGCAGGTTTCGCGCCGACGAGGCGTCCGTACGCACAGACGTTAGTTTCACCACCGCAGCATTGGAGTAGCCGCAATGCCGTACCTCCGCGCAGCCCTCGGCCGCGCATCCGTCCGAAAGTCCGACGGACAAGCCGTCGTCCTGATGGCCGTCGTCCTGGCCGTGCTGCTCGGCGCCGCTGGCCTCGTGCTGGACGTCGGCTCCTGGTACCGGGCCGACCGCGCGACTCAGGCCACTGCAGACGCCTCGGCTCTCGCAGGCGCCCAGAAGCTGATCGACGGAACCCCCGACGCACGGGCTCTCGCCCAGGAGTACGCAGACAAGAACGGCGGCGGGGACATCACGATCTCCTTCGGCCACAAGGTGGTCGACAACGACCTCATCACCGTGACCGTCGCCCGGACGGAGCCGGCGTTCTTCACGAGGCTCTTCGGCATCGACACGGTGCGGGTGAATTCGAAGGCGACCGCACGCGCGGGCGTCCCCTCGAGGGCTCGCTACGTCGCTCCCATCACCGTCAACGAGGAGCACCCGATGCTGCAATGCGACTGCTTCGACGACCCGACGCAGGTCACGCTGATCAACCTGCACAACCCGGGCGGCGGCGACGCCGCAGGTGCCTTCGGCCTCCTCAACCTGGACAGCCAACAGGACGGGGGGAACATCGGCTCCGACACGCTGGCCGACTGGATCCGGGACGGCTACCAGGACGATTTGCCGCTCGGCACGTATGACTCCGCGCCCTCCGCGAACTTCAACTCCGGGAACATCAAGGACGCTCTCGACGAGCGGATCGGCACGGAGCTTCTCTTCCCCGTCTACCGCGAGCCGATCGTGGGCTCGGGCTCGGGGGCCGAGTACAACATCATCGGCTGGGTGGGCTTCGTCCCCACGTCGTACAACCTCGGCGGAAGCAGCGGCACGATCCGCGGCTACTTCACGAAGGTCATCTGGCAGGGTCTCGCCGACGATTCCGGCTCCGTTCCCGACTTTGGCGTCCGCGTCATCTCGCTCGTCGAGTAGCGGATCGCTGGATCCGGGCGCGCCGTGACGACGGCGCCCCGGATCCCTCCCGTCAGCCGGTGTACGGCTCGAGCGAGCGAGCGACGGCAATCGCCGACTTTTCGTCAGGTGCGTGGATCGCCACGACGAGGCCGTTCGACCTGAGCAACGCTTGCGTGCCGGCCACGAGCTCCGTGCCCTCCGGCGGCGCGTAGCCGCGAAGGCCGACGAGCATCGTCAACCCTCGGCCAGGCCGCGGCCTGGATGATCGCGACGTGGGGCGCGGCCTGGGTTTCCCCGTAGACCAGGCTCACACCGGGGCATCGCTCCGTCCGGCGCCGGCAGGCTCAGCTCCCGAACGGAGTCGAGCGGGAACCCGTGCAGGCTCGATCCGGCCCAGATCGGCTGCCGGCGCAGGATCGCGGCTGTCTGGGCGAGATCGACCTTCGCCCCGTACCGACCTGATGGGCTACGGCTGGCCTGATCTCGGCGGCCCGGTACTCTCGGACTGCGACATCGATGCGCTGGCGTTCGTCTTCGCGTTGGCGCTCGAAGGCATGGAGCCCGAGCCTCCCCGGCGAGGGCCCGTACGACTGCTCACTCGACTGAGCTTCGAAGTCAAAGGGCCGCCGCCGTCGCAGGGGCATAGGCGGAGCCGGCCGCAAATCGGGTCGGAGAGGAATTGCGCTCTCCGACCCGATCCAAACTCGTCAGGGTGCCGCGGAAACCCTTTCTTCGCAGTCGTCCGCGACCGTGTCGCCCTCGTCGGCGTAGGCCGTGTCTGCGCCTGCTCCACAGGTGATCGTATCGTCGCCGGGACCGCCGGTGATGACGTCGTTTCCGCCACCGCCGTTGACGGTGTCGTTGCCCGAGCCGCCCGCCAACAGGATGTCGGCGCCGTTTCCGCCGTTGACCGTGTCGTTTCCGGAGCCGCCCCAGACACGGTCTCGGCCTCGGTTTCCGGAAAGCTCATCGTCGCCGCTCTCCCCCCAAATGAAGTCGCCGCCCCCGCGTCCCGACGCGGTATCGCCGCCTCCGCGTGCGTGAATGGAATCGCGTTCACTTGTCCCGGTGAGCGCGTCCGCCTGCGCCGTTCCATTGATCACCGCCGCGGTGGCAAGCGGGATCAGCCCCGCCGCCGCAAGAGCGACGAGGGCAATAGTCATCCGCTTCACTTGTACCCCTCCCGTGCTTTGTATCCCGGCTTGCAGTATCCCTCGTAGGGGTTGATGCGGTTATGAACGATCTGTGCGCATTCTGTAAACGGCCCACGGAATGACCGCTTCTTCGACCGGACGATCTCGGACACGCTTCCTGCTTCCGCCTGGCTAGGAATTGCAGCTAGCGCTCGGCCGGACCTTCCTGCGGCAAAGCCGAACGATGATCCGGGTACGCCCCGATGCTCCGGAGCTGCCGCGTAGCGATCGTCCCGTCATACAGCTGCCGGACGCACCCGGTAACAGAGGGAGGCGATTGATCATGCGTGTGCGAGCGATGGTCATCATGATCGTGGCGCTGGCAGTCGCGCTTGCAGGCGTCGGCTGTGGAGGAGACGAGGGCGAGGACGAGACGATCGCCACCGGCACGAGCGAGGGCACGGACATTGCGTCGCTCGTCCCGGCGGAGATCCGGTCGAAGGGCAAGCTGATCGTGGCCGCGGACGCGACCTACGCGCCGAACGAGTTCATCGGGGCGGACGGGAAGACGGTCGAAGGAATGGACCCGGATCTCGCTCAGGCGCTCGGCGAGGTGCTGGGCCTCGAGATCGAGGTCCTGAACGCAAGCTTCGACACGATCATCCCGGGGCTCGCCTCCGGAAAGTACGACCTCGGCATGTCCTCGTTTACGGACACGAAGGAACGTGAGCAGGTCGTGGACTTCGTCACCTACTTCACGGCGGGCACATCGTTCTACGTGAAGCAGGGAGGTCCGGCGATCGCCACGCTCGCCGATCTCTGCGGGCACTCCGTCGCGGTCCAGCGAGGCACAGTCCAGGCCGACGACGCCAACGCGCAGGCGGACGAGTGCTCGGCTGCCGGGGAGCCCGCGGTCACGGTCTCGGTCTATCCGGATCAGAACGCGGCGAACCTGGCGATCTCGAGCGACCGTGCCGAGGTCGGCATGGCGGACTCGCCCGTCGCCGCCTACATCGTGAAGCAGTCGAACGGGCAGTTCGAGCTCACGGGCGAGCCGTACAATTCCGCGCCCTACGGGATCGCGATCCCCAAGGAGAGCGGTCTGGAGGAGGCCGTGCTCGAGGCGCTGAAGGAGCTGATGGCGAACGGGAGGTACCAGGCAATCCTGACGGAATGGGGCGTCCAGGAGGGCGCGATCACCGATCCGCAGATCAACGGGGCGATCGACTAGCCAGGCCCGTGATGGGGACGTCCGAGACCGCCGCACAGGTCGACCCCGACGAGATCAGGGCCATTCCCGTCCGGCACCCCGGGCGGTGGGTGGCGGCGGCGATCATCCTCGTTGTCGCCATCGCGGTCGTCGACTCCATGGCGTCGAACCCGCGCTTCCAGTGGGGGATCGTCCGCGAGTACCTCTTCTCGAGCCGGATCCTGAACGGCCTCGTGGTCACGCTGGAGCTGACGGCCGCCTCGATGGCGATCGGGATCGTCCTCGGCGTCGTGATGGCCGTCATGCGCCTCTCGCCGAACCCCCTCGTCGCCGGCGCGAGCTCCCTCTACATCTGGATTTTCCGGGGAACACCCGTCCTCGTCCAGATCCTGTTCTGGTACAACATCGCGGCCCTCTACCCCCGCATCTCGATCGGGGTCCCGTTCGGGCCGACGTTCGCGGACTTCAACGCGAGCGCCCTCATCACCCCGTTCGTGGCCGGGATGCTCGCGCTCGGCCTCAACGAGGGCGCGTACATGGCGGAGATCGTGCGGGCCGGGATCATCTCGGTGCCGGAGGGCCAGACCCAGGCGGCGAAAGCCCTCGGGATGACGCGCCTCCTGACAATGCGGCGGGTCGTGCTGCCGCAGGCGATGCGGGTGATCGTCCCGCCGACCGGTAACGAGACCATCTCGATGCTGAAGACGACCTCGCTCGTCAGCGTCATCGCCCTGCCGCAGCCCGAGCTTCTCTACGCGTCGCAGCTCATCTACTCGGTGAACTACCGCACGATCCAGCTCCTGATTGTCGCGAGCATCTGGTACCTGGTCGTGACCACGATCCTGACCATCGGTCAGTACTACCTCGAGCGCCACTTCGGCCGCGGCGAACTTCGGGCTGCGCCGGAATCGACCTTCGAGCGGCTCCGCCGGATCATCTTCCCACGGTCCGAAACGACCGGTGCCATCTCCGCCTCGGGGGAGAGGCGATGAGCGGTCCGATGGTCAAGGCCGAGCGCGTGCGCAAGCGCTTCGGGCGGCTCGAGGTGCTGAAGGGCGTCTCGCTCAAGGTGCAGCCGCGGGAGGTGGTCTGCATCCTCGGCCCTTCCGGCTCGGGCAAGTCGACCTTCCTCCGCTGCGTCAACCACCTGGAGAAGATCGACGCCGGTCGCCTCTGGGTCGACGGCGAGCTCGTCGGCTACCGCCAGGCGGGCGCGAAGCTCTACGAGCTGCGTGACGCCGAGGTCTGCAGTGAGCGGTCGCGGATCGGCATGGTCTTCCAGAGCTTCAACCTGTTCGGACACATGACGGCCCTCGAGAACGTCGTCGAGGCACCGATCCACGTGCAGCAGGTGCCGAAGGCCAAGGCGCTCGAGCACGGCCGCGAGCTACTCGAGCGCGTCGGGCTCGCAGACAAGCTGGACAACTACCCCGCGCAGCTCTCGGGCGGCCAGCAGCAACGCGTCGCGATCGCGCGGGCCCTCGCGATGCGGCCGAAGCTGATGCTCTTCGACGAGCCGACCTCCGCCCTCGACCCCGAGCTCGTCGGCGACGTCCTTGACGTCATGCGCGGGCTCGCGCGGGACGGGATGACGATGATCGTCGTCACCCACGAGATTGGCTTCGCACGTGAGGCCGCGGACCGGGTCGCCATGATGGACGACGGGAGGATCATCGAGAACGGGACTCCCGAGCGCTTCTTCGGGCAGCCGCAGCACGAGCGAACCAAGCAGTTCCTCTCGAAGATCCTCTAAGTCCTCAAGGTGACGCGGCCGCCTCTCGGATCCGCCCTTGGCAACGTCACCCGCTCGATCCAGCCCTTCGGGACGAGCTCCTTTCCACTATTGCCGGTCGTGTGGCCGAATAGCGGCCCACCGATACGTGCCCGTGAGCTTCCCGAAGAGGGTGACTCCTCGCTTGCATCTTGAAATGCCCCCCGACAGATGTGTGGAGCGCCTGACGAAGACCCTTTCGGATCCCACGCACGCTCGACGTGGATCGCGCCGTTCGCCAGATCGACGTCCTCCGCGAGTCGCTGGGCGTGGAGGCGCTGAACGTCACCGAGCCTCATCCCGCCGAGCGAGTCGAGCACGTGCAGGTGAACGGCTCGTCGTAGGCGCGGACGGTCGAGGGCCCATCGGCGTCGCCGGGGCGCAGGCCGATGACTTTCGACCAACGCCCCGGCAGAGACACAATCAGGCCGTCTGCGCGACGATCCGTCGGTCGTCCCTGAGGATCGGAGAAGACGCCTTGAAGCCCCAAACGGCCGCGTAGATCCCGAGCGACAACTCCCACAAGAACTCGGGGATGACGAGGATGCCCGGCACCGTGCCGCCTGCGCCCCACCAGTCGACGAGCGTGCCGATGCTCGAAATCAGGAGGAGTGGCCCCCCGATCAGTCCGAGCCAGGCCATGCGCCGCGGGACGAGGCCGGACTTGTACATCAGGTAGCCGAGGATCAGCCCGTTTCCAAAGGGGACGATGAATCCGGGGCCAAACAGGAACGTCCAGTCCTTAAGCGCCGCGAGGGAGACGGCGAGGTCGGCCGCGTCCGAAGAGTCCTGGCGCAGGCTCACGACCCCGAGCACAAAGATGATTCCGGCGGCAAGGAAGACGCACTCGATGATTCGAGCAGCGACGTAGCCGAGGGCGAGGATCTCGTTCTGCCGCCTCGCGATCGGGTAGAGGACGACGGCCGTTCCGACGTTCGCGATGATGAGAAGAAGCTCCAAGAGGACTCCCAGGTAGATCTGGTTGTCCTTCCCGCCACCGGCGATGTACCCGGCGGGGTCATCGAGAACGGACTGGAAGAGAAGGTACGCCGGGATCGACGTCACGAACGTGATGAGGAACAGCACACCAAAAACACGCGCAGCCTTCTGGTCTGAGCTCACAAGGCCCCCTTCCTCGTAGAACGGCCACCCGATTCTTAGGGGTCGGGCATGACGACGCGGCTCCGTAGCTGCTGACGCGCCACTCTGTCCGATTCTGACCCCGATCGACGGTGCGCGCGACGCTCCGTTTTCTAGCTAGGAGACGCCTCGCGCGTATGCCGCGCGTATTCGAGCGCCAATTTTGACGGACTAACGCGCACAAGCGCGGATGCCCGACGTGAGAACCTCCGGGCTCATCGATCCCTTTGTCCATGAGGGATTCCGCTTGACCAGCGGCGGGGGTGGGATTCGAACCCACGAAACGGCTCAGCACCGTCTAGCGGTTTTCAAGACCGCCCCTTTCGACCGCTCGGGCACCCCGCCCGTGCGCCAGTCTAGCCCTCGGTAGGCGGAGCCACGAGGCTCGCGAGCAAGCTCGCTGGCGATCCGACGGCGATCTCCCGGGGCGTCGACGTGAAGTCGTGCTCGGTGCGGATCTGGTACATGCAGCGGAGGCTGGTCGACTCGATCACGGTCTCGATGCGATCGTGGCGGACGCTCTCCGGCTTCGTGAAGCCGGCCATCGCCGCCTCGAGTCCGTCGACGCTGACGTCCACGAAGCCGACGGAGATGATGTCTCGAGGATCGTCCAGGCTCTGAGCGTTGAAGACGCGGGTCGGCACCCCGAAGCCCTCGTCGGCCTCCCATTCCTCGACGAACTCCGCGAACGTCCGACCTTCCTTCAATCGTCTGACGAAGACGCTGACGATCACGTCAGTCGCCCGGTTCGATTCGCCCCGGGGCACCGTACCCGGCGAGAACGTCCGGCACGGAGACGGCGCCGCCCTCGTCCTGGAAGTTCTCCAGGATGGCGAGCATTGCGCGCGCGGTCACCGCGGTGCCGTTCAGGGTGTGCACGAACTCGAGCCCGTTGTCCGTGCGGAAGCGGACGTCGAGGCGGCGCGACTGGTAGTCGGTCGTGTTCGAGGTCGACGTGAGCTCGCGGTAGCGGCCCTGGCTCGGGAACCAGCCCTCGATGTCGTACTTCTTCGCGGCGGACGCGCCGAGGTCGCCGGCGGCGATGTTGACGACGCGATAGGGGACCCCGAGCTCGCCGATCAGCGCCTCCTCGGTGGCCAGGAGCCGCTCGTGCTCGTCCGGCGAGTCCTCGGGGCGGCAGAAGACGAACATCTCGACCTTGTCGAACTGGTGCACGCGGAACATGCCGCGCGTGTCCTTGCCGGCCGCGCCGGCCTCGCGGCGAAAACAGGTCGAGTAGCCCGCGTAGCGAAGCGGGAGCGCGTCGGCGTCCAGCACCTCGCCGCCGTGCATGGCCGCGAGGGTCACCTCGGATGTGCCGGTCAGGTAGAGCTCGTCGCGCTCGATCCGGTAGAGGTTCACCTCCTCGGTGGGGAGAAAGCCAGTGCCGTACATGGCCGCCTCGCGCACGAGCACGGGCGGGAGCACCGGCGTGAGGCCGGCCGTCGTAAGGCGGTCGAGCGCGAAGCGGTAGAGCGCGAGCTCGAGCAGGGCGGCGGCGCCGACCCGGTAGACGAAGCGCGAGCCGGACACCTTGGCGCCGCGCTCCGTGTCGATCCGGGCGAGCTCGAGGTGGTCGAGCGGCTCGAAGTCGAAGGTCGGCGGCTCGCCCACCCGGCGGAGCTCCGTGGCGTCGTCGTCCGTGAATCCGTCCGGGGCGCTCGCATCCGGAGGCGACGGGACGCGTTCGAGCAGCTCGGCGCGGCGCCGCTCGGCGGCCGCGAGCGCCTCCTCGACCTGCTGGAGCTCGACCTTCACGCCCTTGAGCTCCTCGATCTGCTCGGGCGTCGGCTTGCCCTTCAGCTTGGTCTTCGCGCGCAGCTCGTCGGCCTGCGGGACAAGCGCGAGCCACTCGCGGTCGGCCTCCATGAGCGCGTCGAAGTCCTCGACCGCGCCCTTGCGTGCGAGCGCCTCCCGATACGCGTCCGGCTCGGCCCTCGCGGCCCTGATGTCGATCATGGCCGGGAGTCTAGGACGGCCTCGATCACCTGGGCGACCCCCTCCTCCGCGGCAGACGGACAGACCCAGTCCGCGACGGCGAGGACGCGCGGGTGCGCGTTGGCGACCGCGACGCCGAAGCCCGCCCACTCGAGGAGCTCGACGTCGTTCTCCCCGTCTCCGAAGGCGATGGTTCGCTCGGCGGTAAAGCCGAGATGCTCCGCGAGGAAGGCGAGGCCCGAGGCCTTGGTCACCTCCGGGCTCGCGAGCTCCAGGAAGAACGGCAGCGACTTCGAGATGTAGAGGCGGCCGGCGAAGCGCTCCTTCAGTCGCGCCTCCAGCCCGTCGAGGATTTCCGGCTCGTCGATCGTGACGAGCTTCGTCGGCGGCTCCGAGAGCCACGCGGCGAGGTCTCCCACCGCATGGACCGGGAGGTTCTGGAAGTCGGCGTAACGCTCGGCCTCGGGCGTCACCTCGGCCACGTAAAGCTCGTCGTTCACGTAGCAGTTGACGTGGAAGCCCTCTTCCTGGAGGGCGGCGATCGCCTCGCGGGCGAGCTCGAACGGGATCGGCTCGTGGCGCAGGAACTCGCCGGTTCGCGGGTCGGCGACCGCGGCGCCCTGGTAGCAGACGACCGGGTCGTCGATCCCGGCTTCCGCGAGGTAGGGAAGGACGGAGCGGAACATCCGGCCGGTGACGACGAGGACGCGCAGCCCGGCCTCCCGGGCGCGCGCGATCGCCGCCAGCGTCCGCGGACGCAGCGCGCCGTCTTCCCAGATCAGCGTCCGGTCGAGGTCGCAGGCGAGGACGTCGACCTCGCGCGGAAGCTCAGTCGGCAGTATCAGCCGCGCGCCGTGACGACGTAGGCGGCGACGTTGGCGATCTCCTCCTCGCTCAGCGTGCCGCTATATGGCTGCATGCCGCCCCCGCCGTTCGTGATCTGTTCGACGGCGCCGGCGAAGTCGATCGTCGAATCGTCGAGGCTCGGACCAACGGTGCCGGTCGAGCCCGCGTCGGCGAGCGTGTGGCAGCTCCCGCAGCCGTTCGCGGCGAAGATCTCCTTGCCCGCGGCCGGATCGCCCTCGACCTCGCCGCTCCCGCCCCCGCCGCCACCGCCGTCTTCCTCGGTCGGGACGGTGCCGATCACCGTCTCGGGCGTAGGCGTGGCGTCCTCGCTGCCGCCGCAGGCGGAGAAGAGGGCCAGAGCACCGAGGACGACGACGAGCGGGACGACGCGGGCCATGGGGCGCGAAGCATATCGGCCGTCACGGCGACGAAGCCGGTCAAACCGACGAGCAGGACGTCGAGCGGCGAGTCGTTGACGACGAGCGAGACTGCGATCGCGGCGGCGAACGCCAGCGAGACGGCGCGCTCGTCGAGCGGCTCCGGACGGCGCAGCGTTCGCACGACGAGGAAGGCGAGGATCGCGAGAAGCGCCAGGAGCGCGAGACCCACCCACGGCGACGAGGTGGCGCGCTCCCAGGAGAGCCCGACCCGCTCGACGAGGTTCCCGCTCAGCCCGAGGGGCCCGTCCTCGAGCGCCGACGTGACGTGGCTCGAGCTCCCCGTCGCGGCGTCGAGCCCGATCAATCCGAGGGCGAGCGCGAGCGCGGCTCCGAACGCGACCGCGAGCGCACGCTTGCCTCCGCCCGCGAGCAGGACCGTGAGGACCGCAAACCCGCCTGCCAGGACGATCGCCCCGCCGCCGTCCGCTCCGAAGCGGTTCCCCGCGACCGTGACGAAGGCGAGCAACGCGGTCCCGGCGAACGCCGCCCAGCCGACGACGGCGTAGAGGAGCGCCGCGCCGGCCAGGGCCGGGACGAGCAGCATCGTCTCGAGCAGGTTCGAGAGCCCGAAATAGCGGGAGTTCTGGGTCGGGCCGAACGGGGAGAGCGCGACCGTTGTTCCGTCGATGCCGAGCGCGAGGAGATAGGCGCCGAGGACGGCGACGAGGAAGCCTCCAAGAGCGAGCGGCGAGCGCAGGAGCGCGGCGAGCAGCGGGCCGCCGAGCGCGACGGCCAGGCCGAGACCGGCAAGGACGGCCCAGAAGTCGGAGACGCCCCCGACGCCGAGCAGGAGGTTGGCGAGCAGCGCGGCCGCGAAGCCGGGCACGGCCCCTGCCGGGGCCAGCAGCGCGAGCGCGACGACGAGTGCGCAGACGAGGAGGGTCGCAGTGAGCCGTACGGCATTGTTCTCGTCGATCCGCTCGTCGAGGCTCCGCAGCTCGTCGACGGCATCCGCGGCCGGCTGCGAGCCCAAGGCCCCGTCCCGCCCGAGCGCGGTCGGCGCGACGTCGACGATGGAGACGAGGCCGGGTACGCGGGTCGAATCCGAGGTGAGGAGCCCCTCGTAACCCGTGCCGACGACGAGGATCGGGTAGCGGCGGTCGTTCGGCTGAAGGCCGCCCTCCGGGAGCCCGACGTAGATCGCGTGCCCGGCCGCGCTCCCGAGCGCTCCCTCCCTCGCGGTGAGTAGCTCGGGGCCGGAGGGCGTGCCGCCCCGAAGCGAGTTGCGCACCTCGCCGCGCACGAGCGAAGCCTCGGCGAGCCCGGCACTCGTCTCCGGCCCGGCGCCCGGGTTCAGAAGGCCGACGGCGCCGAGCTCCTGGACGGCGTCCAGGTCGTCCACCGTGAAGCCCGGCACCACGACGACCTCGAAGTCCGTAGCCTGCGCCGGACCCGCCATGAGCGCCATGAACGCGAGAGCGAGCACCGCCGTCCGGGCCATGCCGGGAACTCTAGGGGCTGCCGTGATCGCGCTTGCGGTCGGGCTCGCCCTGGTTCTCTTCGGGCCGCCGCCCGGCGACCTGCCTGCGCACCTCTACCGCACCGAGCTCGTCCGGGACGGCGTGCTCGTGTGGGACACCTTCTGGTACGCGGGCCACTACCCGCTGCTCTCCTACAGCCTTCTCTACTACTTCCCGGCCGCCCTGGTCGGGAACGACGTCGTCGCGCTCGTCTCAGTCGTCGCCGCCGCCGCCCTGTTCGCCTCCCTGACCGGACGGGAGTGGGGGGCGGCGGCGCGCTGGCCGGCCCGCGTGTTCGCCGTCGTCGTCTGCGGACCGCTCTTCACCGGGACATATCCGTACGCGGCCGGCTTCGCCGCAGGCCTCGGTGCGCTGAAGGCTCTGCAGCTCGGCCGGCCGTGGCTCGCGGCGGGGTTGGCCGTCCTCACGCTCGGGCTGTCGCCGCTCGCGTTTCTCTTCCTCTGCCTCGCAGCGGTCGCCGCCTTCCTCGGCCGCCGGAGGCGCTTCGACCGGACCGTGGTCGGAGTGGGGTCGGTGCTCCTCGCGCTCGGCCTCCTCCAGGGAGCGCTGCTCCTCGTCTACCGCGAGGAAGCGGAGTACCCGTTTTTCCGGCTCGACGAGCTGCTGGCGGTGATCCTTCTCTCCGCGGCGTGTGCGGCTCTGGCCCTCCGTGCCGAGCGTGGACGCACCCTCGCGGCGGTCTTCGTCCTCTGGGCGCTGGCCACTCTCGTGGCGTTCACGGTTCCCTCGCCGATCGGTGAGAACGTCACGCGGTTGCGCGGGATCGTCGTCCCGCTCGCGCTCCTCGCCGCCGCGCTCGCCTCCTATCGCCCGCGTTGGCTCGCCGGATTTGCCGTCGCCTCGGGGCTCGCCTACACACTCGTCCCCTACGTGGGCGCCGCCCTCCACCGCACCGACACGCGCTCTGCAGAGGCGGCCTTCTGGGAGCCCGCGCTGGACTTCCTCGCCGAGCGCCGGTCGCCCGACTTCCGCATCGAGGTCGTCCCCACGGGCGACCACTGGGAGGCCTATCGGCTGCCGCGCGCCGGCTTCCCGCTTGCCCGCGGCTGGTACCGGCAGCTCGACATCGCCCAGAACCCGCTCTTCTACGAGGAGCCGCTCGAGCCGGGCGCCTACCGCGCGTGGCTCGACACCATGGGGGTCCGCTGGGTGCTCCTGCCGGACACGCAGCTCGGCCGGGTCGGGGAGGAGCGCGAGGCCGAGCTCCTCCGCTCGGGCCGTGCCGGCCTGGAGGAAGTCGGCACGGCGGGCGACGTCACCGTCTACGAGGTGCCCGACCCGACCCCGATCCTGACGGGCCCCGCCGAGGCCCACCTGACGGCGCTCCGGCACGACCGGGTCGAGGGAGAGGTCGGTGCGGCGGGCACGTACCGCCTTGCCGTCCGCTGGACGCCGACCTGGCGCGTCGAGGCGGGCGACGTCTGCGTCGAGGAGGCGCCCGACGGGATGACGCAGGTCGTCGCGCGCGGCGCGGGGCCCTTCCTGCTCGGCGTCTCGGCGCTCCCGAGGGCGCCCGGTTGCCCAAGCCCTCCCGGCTAGACTTCAGGTCATGAGACGCAGGTCGTTCGGACGCGATTTCGGGCTCTCGTCCCGCATGTTCCTGACCATGTTCCTGCTGGGGGCGCTCTACGTCGTCTTCTTCGTCGTCCTCGTGCAGTACTTCCAGCTCGGGTTCGTCCCGATGATCGTGCTGCTCGGCGGGCTCGCGTTCCTCCAGTACTACACGTCGGACAAGATCGCGCTCGCCGCCTCCGGCGCGAAGGTGGTCACGCCCGAGCAGGCGCCGGAGCTCCACGCGATGATCGACCGGCTCTGCGCGATGTCGGACCTGCCGAAGCCGCGCGTAGCGGTGATCCCGACCGACGTGCCCAACGCGTTCGCCACGGGGCGCAGCCCGAAGCACTCGGCGGTGGCCGTCACCGAGGGCCTCTGGAAGCGGCTCGAGCCGCGCGAGGTCGAGGGTGTGCTCGCGCACGAGCTGTCACACATCGCCAACCGCGACGTCGCGGTGATGACGATCGCGAGCTTCTTCTCGATGCTGGCCGCGTTCCTCATGAGGATGGGCCTGTGGACGGGGATGATGGGGGGCGGACGGAACCGCGACAGCGGCGGGGCGCCCGCCTTCCTGATCATGCTCGTCGTCTCGCTGGTCACGTACGTGCTCAGCTACATCCTGATCCTCATGATCTCGCGCTACCGCGAGTACTCGGCCGACCGCGGGGCCGCGGTCATCACCGGCGCGCCCGAGTACCTCATGAGCGCGCTGCAGAAGATCGCGAGCGACATGACCCGGATCCCGCAGCGCGACCTGCGCCAGCTCGAGGGGATGAACGCGTTCTTCATCATCCCGACCAACGTGAAGCGGACCGTCGGAGAGCTTTTCATGACGCATCCGCCGCTCGAGAAGCGCCTCGCCCGCCTCGCGGACATCGCGGCCGAGATGGGCCGGCCGATCGCGGCGTAGCGCGTCTTGGGTCTGGGCGACGTCCTCTTCGGCCGCAAGAAGCTCAAGGGCGCGAAGCTCGACAGGCTCTTCGCGCTCTCGACGGCACAGATCACGCTCCAGACCGAGCTCGACCTGCGGCCGGCCGGTGTCGCCGGGGTCGTGTTCAAGCCGCTCTCGGCCGGGGAGTTCATGCGGGCGGAGCAGGAGATCGACGAGCTGCTCGGCGTCGTCTCACAGACCTCCGGCTCGGAGGTGCGCCGGCGCCAGGACACCCTGGGCTATCAATGGCTCATCGTCCGGGACCGCGACTTCGAGGACCTCGTCACGGGCATCCACCTGGTCGCGAACGAGCTCGGAGCGCACGGCTTCGGCGAGCAGCTCCTCGCAGCCATCTTCGCGTTCGAGCGCCGTGGAGAGGAACGCCCGGTCTACCTCATCTATGGGTTCAAGCGCGGCGCGTTTTGGCCGTTCGTCCCCACCGGGAAGGATCAGGAGCGCGACAACGCGGAGGAGCTCCGGCTCCGAAACGAGCTCCAGGGCGAGCTCCCGTTCGAAGATGACCTCACCCGCTGGCTGGGGCTTTTCGACGCACCGCTCGACTGACGCCGAAGACCAGATCGCCGGGAAGCCCGGAGGCGGGATCGGCATACTTCGCGCTCGTGCGGCGGGACGGCTCACCCTCGACTCTACGCGGGGCGCTCGCCCCCGGTTGGCGTGAGCTCGCCCTCTACCTGGCCGCCGGAGCCGTCTACGTCGCGATCGGCGTCGCCGTGCCCGAGTTCCTGTTCAGCTGGGTCGTGGCCGCCGCCTACCTGCTGCTCGTCGTCGTCGCCCTGCCGTTCGTCATTCGCCGCTTCCGTCAGTGAGCTGGGCAGCCCACGATCTCGAGCCGTACGTCATCCAGAAGGAGCTCGGCAAGCGCGTCGCGTTCGTGCCGCTGCTCGTGGGCTCGTACGCGCCGGACCTGCTCTCCAAGTGGTTCGTGTACGGAGTCACGCTCGCCGGTTTCGAGCTGAAGGCCGACAACCCCGCGCAGTTCCACCGAGGCTGGCCGGGGTTCGGCTTCACCCACTCGCTCGCGTTTGGCGTCGTCGTCGGGCTCCTGCTCTACGTCGTCTGGCGCAACAAGATCGTCGCGTACAGCTTCGTCATCGGACAGTGGGCGCACGTGCTGACGGACGTCGGCGACACCGTCGGGACGATGCTCTTCTTCCCGTTCACGGATCACCTCTTCGCCGCAGGGGCCTGGGCGTACGCCGGGCAGACCGGCAGGTACGTGGATGCCGGCGCCTACTTCAGCGGCCTCGGCTTCGTCTGGGACGGCGTGTTCGTCGTCTGGGGGATCCTGAGCTGGCGCGTGCTGACCCGCGGCTACTTCAGGACCACGGTGATGGCCGCGGACCCGTTCTGGCGATGGGCCGGTCGCTACCTCTCGGAGACGACGCTCGTCGCTCTGTATCGCGCTTCCTTCTTCTACGGCGTTGGCCGCTGGACGGCGTGGCTCATCTGGGCTCACGTCATTCGGTCGTTCCCGTTCGACCTCCGCTGGGGTGGTCCGCGCTGGGTTCCGCGCGTCTACGCGGACGAGCTCAACGCCGCGCCCGCCTGCCGGTGTCCAGGCTGCTGCTCGATGAAGCCCAGGCTCGGCTTCTACGGAGCGGTGGCCGTCTGTGCCGTCGCGAAAGGCCGCTCCAGCTCGCTCCGCGAGGCGCTCCGCAGCGCACCGCGTCGAGCGGGGCGACGCAGGCGGACGCCCAAGAGCTAGCTCGGCAAGTCCGGGATCAGACCCTCCTCGGAGAAGAGGCGCCTCGTCTCCTCCAGGGTGAGGTCGCTGGGCGGGATGACGACGTCCGATGCGCTCAGGTCGTCGTCGGCCAGCCGCTCGCCCTCCGCCTGCACGAGCTGCCACATCTCGTCGAGCACGCGGTCGAGCTCGGGCTCGTTGCCAGCGTCGGCGGCCGCCTGAGCCTGTTCGTCCAGCCCGTTCAGCCGGCCGAGCACGTCGTCGCTCGCCCGGAACTGCCCTTCGCCCATCAGCCTGACGATCACGACTTCTCCTCCAGCTCCTTCTGGGCGCCGCCGGCGGCGAGCTCGCCCTTAAGCTTCGCGAGCTCCTCGTCGACCTGACTCTGCGCCGAGATCTGGGCGAGCTCGCGGTCGAGGGACGTCTCGCCGGTCGTGAAGTCCTCGAGCGTGCCCGACTCGACGAGCTCGTCGACCGCGGACGCGCGCGCCTGCATCTGCTCGGTCTTGTCCTGTGCCCGCTGGATGGCGAGGCCGGTATCGGCCATCTCCTCGCCGATGCCGGTCGCCGCCTCGCCGATCTTCACCTGCGCCTCGGCGGCCGAGTACTGCGCCTTGATGACCTCCTTCTGGCTGCGGAACGCCTCGACCTTGGCCGAGAGGCGCTTCTCGTTGGCGATCAGCTTCTCCTGCTGCGCCTCGAGGCCGGCAATCTGTTGGTCGAGGCCCTGGAGCTGCTGCTGGGCGACCGTCTTGCGCTCGAGCGCGGCGCGGGCGAGGTCCTCCCGGCCGGCGCCGAGCGCCTTGCGTGCCTGGTCGTCGAGCTTGGGGAGCTCCTGCTCGAGCTTCTGCGTCTGGAGCTCCAGGCGCTTCTTGGCGGTGACGACGTCGGCGACGCCGCGCTTGACGTCCTGCAGCATCTCGAGCTGCTTCTCGTACGAGTAGTCGAGCGTGACGGACGGGTCCTCGGCGCGGTCGAGGAACTTCGAGATCCACGCTTTCACGACGTTCGAGGTTCGGCTCATCAGGCCGGCCATGGGCGAGTCATCCTCCTGATCCGGGTTCGCCCGGCATGCTACCCGCGTCATGACGGGAGTCGGGAAGCGCCTGCTCGTCGCGGCAGCGGCGGTCGCCGCCCTGGCGGCTCCGGTCGCCGCCGGCGCTCAGAGCGCGACCGAGCGCGAGCTCGTCACGCGCTACGCGCCGATCATCATGCACAAGGAGAATCCGAACCCACCCTGCTCGCGTGCGGGCGAGCAGTACCGGCTCGCGCCGGTCGACATCACGCTCGGGAACCCCCAGGTGCAGCTCGTTCGCCGGCCATCGGGCGGAAGCTTCCACCAGGAGAACGCGCTCGCCACCGCGCCCACCGCGTCGGATCTCGCCGGGCTCGGCGCGGACTACTACCTCGACCTGCCCGGCAACCCGCTCCGGCCGGGGTGCGGCTACGCCCGCGAGTCGGCGCGGCTCATGGAGGGGCGCTCGTCGGTCGTCTACGCCCACGTCGCCAGGGAGCGCGGGGTGCACGGGATCGCCGTCCAGTACTGGTTCTACTACTGGTTCAACCAGTTCAACGACCTGCACGAGAGCGACTGGGAGATGATGCAGGTCGCTTTCGACGCGGCCACCGTGCAGGAGGCGCTCGCCGCGGGCCCCTCCGAGCTCGCCTACGCCCAGCACAACGGCGGCGAGCGCCGGTCCTGGGACGACCCCAGGGTCGAGCAGGAGGGGACGCACCCGATCGTGTACGCGTCGTCCGGCTCACACGCGAGCCAGTACTGGTCGGCGCTCTTCCTCGGCAACGGGCAGCACGGATCGGGGCTCGGCTGCGACGACACTCGTCGGCCCTCCACCCGCGTGGCGCCGACCCCGATCATCGTGCCGACGTTCCCGGCCTTCGACTCCGAGTTCGCGTGGCTCGCGTACGAGGGCCACTGGGGCCGGCACGAGCCGGGCGTCTCGAACGGCCCGACCGGCCCGAACATGAAGCGACAGTGGCTGGAGCCGTTTCGGTGGATGGCCGGGCTGCGCACGTCGACCCCGGAGGTGCCCACGAACGAGACGCTGGGCGAGCCGGTGACGCGCTTCTTCTGCACGGGCGTCAGCTCGGTGTCCAGCCTCCTCAACGACACGTCGTCGAGCCCGCTGACGGCGCTCCTCGTCTTCGCCACGATCGCGGCCGCGTTCGCCATCCCGGCGGTGCGAACGCAGTGGCGGCCGGTCGTCTCGAAGCCCGTCCGGCAGCGACGCGCCGGCGGCCAGATCGTCGACGCGGCCGCCCGCCTCTACTGGGAGCACATCCGCGTGCTCGCCCCCGTGGGGCTCGTTGCCGTCCCGCTCGGCGGCCTGGCGGTGGCGGCGCAGCTGGCGCTCTTCCACTCGACCGGGCTGCGCCGGGCCTTCGACTCCCTGGGGGACCTGAAGATCGAGGCGGTGGTCGCGCTGTTCGTGGGCGGCCTCGCGCACGGACTCGCACCCATTCTCGTGGGCGCCGCGACGACCCTCGTCGTCCGCGAGCTCGACCGGAAGGGAGCGACTGGACTGGGCGCGGTCTTTCGCGGCCTGCGTGGGGAGCTCTGGAGGCTCTTCGGTCTCGCGTTCGGTGGGCTCGTCGTCGTCAGCCTCCTCGCCCTGACCGTGATCGGGCTCCCGTACGCGGTGAAGAAGGCGGTGGACTGGGCGTTCGTCCAACAGGTCGCGGCCTTCGAGGGACTTCGCGGCCGCGAGGCGTTCGATGGGAGTAGAAACTTGGTACGCGGGCACTGGTGGAGAGTGGCCGCGATCACCGCCGTGCTCCTGCTCGTCCTTGCGGTGACCGGGCCGATCACCGGTGTCGTCATCATCTTCGTAACGGACGCCCCGCTCGCCACCATCAACTTCTTCGGGACGCTCCTCTTCGCCCTCGTGCTCCCCCTGACGTCCGTCGCGCTCTCGCTCCTCTACCTCGACCTCGCCGACCGCCGCGACTCGGAGACGACGTCCGCTGGCATGCTTCCCACCCCATGATCGTCGAGCGGAGCATGGATCCCCGCTGGCTCTCGAACGCCTACCTGGTCGCGGACCGGGTCGGCGGGACGGCGGTGTTCGTCGATTCGGGCGCACCCGTCGAGCCCCTGCTTGCTGCCGTCGACCGGCTGGAGGTTCACCCCACGCTCCTGCTCACGACCCACGCGCACGCCGACCACGTCGAAAACCACGGGCTGCTGGAGGAGCGCTACGGGTTGCGCGTCCTCTCCTCGCCGGACGAGGAGGTCGAGGGCGCCGAGCCGCTGGGCCACGGGGAGGTCGTCGCCGCGGGCGACCTCGAGATCCGGGCGCTGCGGACGCCGGGGCACACGCGAGGGATGCTCGCCTTCGTCGCCGACGACGAGGCAGTCTTCACGGGCGACACGCTCTTCACCGGGTCGGTCGGAGGCACCCAGGACGCCTTCGACGATCTGCGCCGCTCGGTCATGGACGTGCTCATGGGGCTTCCGCACGAGCTCGTCGTCTACCCGGGCCACAGCGAGGAGACGACGATCGGCCGCGAGTGGGACGAGAACCCCTTCGTCCGCGTCTGGCGCGGGGTGGAGCCCGAAGGGACGGAGCGGTGCCACGTCGGCGGGGCCGAGGCGACGCTCGTCGTCTGGAGCAACGACTACGACGGAGGCGGCAAGGCCTGGGTGCGGTTCGGCGACGGCCGAGACGCGATCGTGGGCGGCTCCCGCATCCTCCGCCAGTAGGCCATGGTCTTCATAGCCTCGGAGGAGATCGAGCGATACGCGGAAGCGCATACGACACCGCCCTCCGAGCTTCAGCGCCGGCTCGCCGAGGAGACCCGCGCGACCCTGCGCTCGCCTCAGATGCTCACGGGGCTCGTCGAAGCGCGCCTGCTGGAGTTTCTCGTCTTCGCCATCAGGCCGCAGCGCGTGCTCGAGCTCGGCACCTACAGCGGCTACTCGTCGCTCGCGATGGCCTCGGTGCTTCCTCCGGGCGGCCACATCGACACCTGTGAGGCGGCCGAGGAGCACGCCGCGGTCGCCCGGCGCTACCTCGACGAGGCCGGCGTCGGTGACCGCGTGACCATCCACCTGGGGCCGGCACTCGAGACGATCGAGCGACTCGAGGGTGAGTTCGATTTCGTCTTCGTCGACGCGGACAAGGTCAACTACCCCGCGTACTACGAGGCGCTCGTGCCCCGTCTGTCGCCCAACGGCCTCATGGTGCTCGACAACACGCTCTGGTCGGGGGCTGTCGCCGAGCCGGACGACTCGGCGGAGACGCGGATGTTCGTCGAGCTGAACGAGCGGATCGCGTCGGACCCGCGTGTCGTTGCGGTGCTCCTGACGGTGCGGGACGGCATAACCCTCGTCCGCCGCCGGGCCTAGGGCAGCACCGCGGCCTTCAGGAGGTCCGGCGGTGGGTCGGCGAAGAGCCCGGCCACGTGCTCCAGGCCGACCCGGTGC